>JBKHAZ010000129.1:0-7517 GCA_046542605.1 Oceanicaulis sp.
TCTTCGAGATCATCCAGCGCAAGGGCAATGAAGGCTTTGGCGAGGGCAATTTCAAAGCCCTGTTCGAATCCATCGAGCTCGACCAGATCCGCCGCGGCGTGATCAAGACCGGCGCGGCGGAGTAGCATGCCCGATCTCCCTCCCCTTGGTGGGGCGGGTGGCCGCGCCGCAAGGCGCGGTCGGGAAGGGGTGGAGTCGCAGGCGTCCTTTGGTGACGCGTTCGCGACTCACCCCCTCCGCCCCGCGCTGTGCGCGGCGCACCTCCCCCATAAAGGCGGAGGATAAGGAGGCGGCTCATGGATGACGCTCCATCTCGAAAGCAGGATGCCCTGCGCCTGCCCACCTATCTGCCCTACCGGCTGAGCGTGGCGTCCAACAAGGCTTCAAGCCTCATCGCCAAGGCCTATCAGGCGAAGTTCGGGCTGACGATCTGGGAGTGGCGGGTGGTTGCGGTGCTGGGCGAGGGGCGCGCGCTCACCGCCCAGGCGGTGTGCGAAGCGACCGCCATGGACAAGGTGACGGTGAGCCGCGCCATCCGGGCGCTGGACGAGCGCGGGCTCGTGGCCCGGACGCCGAACCCCGCCGACAAGCGCGCCAGCGACGTCACGCTCACCGCCAAGGGCGCGGAAGTGTACGCCGAGGTCGCGCCGCTGGCGCTGCGCTATGAGCGGGTCATGCTCGAAGGTTTCAGCGAGGCCGAGCGCGGCCAGCTCATGGCGCTTTTGGAAAAGCTCGAACGCCGTCTTGACGAGGGCGGGATCGAATAAAACGCGACAAAAGCGAAAGCCTGCGGCATTTTTTCCACGCTCGTTGAAGTCCGGCCTCCAGCCCCCACTTTCCTGTGTGACACTTGGTTTTGCACTGGAGCCTCGGGATGGACCGCTACACTGACGACGCCCTTCGCCTTCGCCGCGCACCGGAAACCGCCGGCGATCGCTTTGCATTTCGCATGGTCAAGTTCATGCGCGTCTTCGCCGATCTGTTCTTCCGCAAGCGCTACGGCCACCGCGCCGTCGTGCTGGAGACCGTCGCCGCGGTGCCGGGCATGGTGGGCGGGCTGTTGCAGCACCTCAAGGCGCTGCGCCACATTCGCGACGATCAGGGCTGGATCCGCGAGCTTCTCGACGAAGCCGACAATGAGCGCATGCACCTTATGACCTTCATCAAGGTGGCCCAGCCCAGCCGGCTGGAACGCGTACTGATCCTGTTGGCGCAGGGGATTTTCTATCACCTGTATTTCTGGCTCTACCTGTTCGCGCCGCGCACCGCGCACCGCTTCGTGGCGTATCTCGAGGAAGAGGCCGTGATCAGCTACACCCAGTATCTCAAGGCCATCGACGCCGGCGATCTTGAGAACGGTCCCGCGCCTCAGATCGCGCGCGAGTACTGGGATCTGCCCGTGACCGCCCGCTTGCGCGACGTGGTGATCAAGGTGCGCGAGGACGAGGCGGGTCACCGCGACGTCAACCACCGCTTCGCCGACGCGCTGACGAAAGGCGCCGCCCAAGGCGCCGGCGCGAAGGCGCAAGTGTGAGCCGGGCGGGGGTTCAAAGCCCCTGCGCGGGGTGGCGCAATTGTCATCGCAGCGTCACCTGGACTTGCTAGCCGTTCGTCCGCGATAAAGTCTGCGAAAGGGTCCGCCATGCTTATCCGTCTGCTCGCCGCCGCTTCGGTGTCTGCGCTTTGCGCCGCTTCCGCGAACGCCCAGCCCTATTTCGGCGGGCCCGAAGTGATCCGTTCAGGCGGCGACGGGGAGACGATCTCCGGGGTCGTGTTCGAGGACGCCGACCGCGACAGCCGCTTCGGCGCCGGCGAGCAGGGCGTCGCCGGTGTTCTGGTCACCAACGGGCGCGATGTTGTGCGCACCGACGCGGACGGCCGCTACGAAATTGCGGTGCGCTCGGACATGGACCTCACCCTCGTACAGCCGTCCGGCTGGCGCGTGCCCACCGACCGGCGCCTCGTTCCGCAATTCGCCTATACCCACAAGCCGGGCGGGACCGGCTACGAGATGCGCTATGGCGGGCTGCCCGACACCGGCCCGGCGCCCGCGGAGGTGAACTTCCCGATCATCCGGTCCGGTGCGGCGGACGCCGACTTTTCCTGCGCCGTGGTGGGCGACAGCCAGACCTATTCCAATCAGGAGGTGAGCTGGCTGCGCGACGGGGTGGTGACCGACATGCTCGCCGCGGGCCTGGGGGCCGGCGATTGCGCGCTCTGGGTCGGCGACGTGGTGGGTGACGATCTAGGCCTGCTGGATCGCGTGCTGGAGGTGGGCGCCATGGCCGGCGCGCCGCAATGGCTGGTGCACGGCAATCACGATTTCGACTTCGACGCGCGCACCGACGCCGACAGCGCCGACAGCTGGCGGCGTATTTACGGGCCGAATTACTACGCCTTCGAGATGGGAGAGGTGCTCTTCGTCGCGCTGGACAACGTTGTTTATCCGTGCGGCACCGAGGACGCAGCCGCCGGCCATGCATTCTGCGCCGAGGGCGAACGGGCGACCTATAACGGCCGGGTCACCGAGACCCAGCTTGAGTGGCTGGAAGCCCTGGTCGAAGAGACGCCGCCGGACCGGCTGATCGTTCTGGCCCATCACATCCCGTTCGTGAGCTTCGTGGACGCGGGCTCCGACAAACACCAGACCGACAATCTCGACCGCATTCACGCGATGCTGGAGGGGCGCCAGGCGCTGTCGCTGTCGGGCCATACCCACACGATCGAGAACCACGCGCCCGGGCAGATTTTCGACGGCTGGAGCGAGAACACCGGGACGGGGCCGCTGCCCTTCCGCCATATCGTCGCCGGCGCGGCCTCGGGGGCCTGGTATCAGGGCGATTTCAATGTCGACGGCAATCCCATGGCGCTGCAGCGCATGGGCGCGCCGAACGGCTATCTCCATCTCGACTTCGACGGTGCGGCGTATGTCGAGCGCTATGTGGGCCAGCGGATCGATCGCACGCGCGGCCAGTGGGTGGGGCTGTCCACGCCGGATTTCCGCGACTGGTTCACCGCGATCATGGATTGGCGTGCGCAGGATTGGGAAACCCGCGACCCGCTGCCGCCGTTCACGCTCAACGATCTGCCCGACACCTCCATCCTGACGCCCGAAGCGCTTGAGGGCGGCGTGTTCGTCACCGCCAATGTCTGGGCCGGCTCGGCCGAGACCCGTGTGCGCGCGACGCTGCCCGGCGGGCGCATTCTGGAGATGACGCGCACGCAAGCCGGCGACGGCGAGGCGCCGCGGATCGGAGCGGACTGGGCCGATCCGTTCGCCGCCGAGCGCCAGCTGACGGTGGGCCGCTACGCCTATGAGAGCCGGTCCGGAAACCCGCGCGCCCAGGGCTTCGAGCTATATCAGGGATCGAGCTTCGGCCCCGCCGCGCCGCAGCCCCAGCGCTCCATCGCCGACCGCAACATGCATTTGTGGACCGCGCGCCTGCCCGACGACCTGCCGCAGGGCGCGCATGCGATCACCGTCACCACCGAGGACCGCAACGGGCTCACGTTTGAAGACACCGTGATCCTCGAAGTGCGTGAAACGCGCCCGCCGCGGTACTTCCGCGAGGAGCTTTGGGAAGACTGATTCGGGGGGCGGCCCGGCGCGACGTGACCGTCCCTCCGGTGAGGGGGCGGACTGCCGCGCCCATCTTGAGGCGTGCGGCTTCACCGCCATGGGCAGGGGCGCCGCACGCTGCGGCAGGTTGTCGGTCAGCCCTTCGATCAGTCTTTCCCATCGACCCATCCTGGAAGACACCGCAAGGCGACCGCACGCTGTCAAGAACGGATCCGACGGCCCGCCGCTTTGCGGCGACCGGGCGAAGCCCGGTCGTCCGTGACGGCGTGCGACGCTTGCGACCCTGGCTCAGCAAGGATCGGCGGGGAGGTGAAGCGGCTGAGAACAGCCGTGTCTTTCAATGATGAGTGAGCGCTCACCCAAAATCAGCATGCGCAGCTGAGCCTCGATGCAAGGCGAGCGTTGTGACTTGCGAGACGGCTCGCCCGTCGGCGGTGTCAAAGCGTATGGCTCCCCGCCTAAAGGGAACGAAGGTCGGGATAGGTTGGACAGCGGGGTGCGGCGGGTCGCCTCCGCAGCGATCTACCCCGTCACGCGCAGGCGCAGATACAGCACCCGGCCGCGCGCATCGTGCACCTTGGTGTCATAGCCCAGCGGCGTGTTCACGAACGGCGCGGCCTCGTCGAAGACGTTCAGCGCGCCGAGCGCAGCTTCCAGGCCCTGACCGGCGATCTCGCCGCGCCAGCCCGCCTGTAGATCCAGCGCCGTCCAGGCGCCGATCTCGGCGCCGGCGTTTTCATCGTCGTCATAGGCCGAGATGTGGCGCGCCTGCGCACGCGCGCTCCAGGCGCCGGTCTCCCACTCGGCGTAGGCGGTGGCGCGAAGCTCCGGCAGGGAGCGCGCGAAATTGGTGAAGTTGCGGTTGCCGGCCGCATCGATCTCGGTGCTCAGAACCGGATCGAACAGCGTGAACTCATCCACATAGACTGCATCGCCGCCAAGGCCGATCTCGCCATAGCGGCCGAGGGACACGGCGTCGCGCGCGATGGACAGATCGAGCCCCTGGGCCTCCACTTGCGGGGCGTTCACGAAGCGCGCGCGCACCAGCACCACGTCGCCCGTCCCGCTCAGCTCCACGCGCGGATCGTTGTAGATCCCGTCATCGGCGAGGTCGGCGGCGAGGATGGCGTTGGCGCTCTCCTCCACGATCAGATCCTCAACCTCGATGCGCCAAAGATCGGCGCGCAGCGACCACGGCCCCGCGGCGAAGTCGGCCGACAGCGTGAACGTGTCCGCGCTTTCCGGCGCAAGGCTCGCATCGCCCACCGTGCGCACCGGGCGGAAGAGCGACTGGGCGCCCAGCGTCAGGCTCTGCAGCGTGGTGGTGGCGCTCACCTGCTGGTGCAGCGAGGGCGCGCGGAAGGACCGGCTCCAGCCCGCAGACAGGGTGAGGGCGTTGCTCGCATCGAAGGCGAGGGCGAGTTTCGGATCGGTGGAGGAGAAGCGCTCCAGATCTTCATGGCGCACCGCAGCCTGCAGGCGCAGGCGCTGCGACAGCGGTGCGACGGTTTCGGCGAACGCGGAAAGCACGTCGCGTTCGCCGGCGTAATCCGGCCCGCCGACGATGAACAGGAAGGCGTCGTCGTTGAACGTCTCGCCATTGTCCACGTCCAGCGTCTCGCGCCGGAGCTGGCCGCCCAGCACCAGCGAGGCCGCGCCGCCGGGCGCGGTGAACGCCGCGTCCGTGCTGATCACCGCTTCGGCGCTGGTGAGCGTCGCTTCGGCGTTCCGCACGTTCTCCCCGATGAGCCAGTCGAGAAGCGCCGGATCGTTAAAGCGCGGATCGGACGGGTCGGTGACGATCGCGCCGGACCCGAACGGATTGAAATAGAGGCATCCGTTCGCGCCCGCGCCGGCGCCTGTACAGTCCGGCCCGCCAAGCCCGATGAGCGCCGCGTCGAGGCGGTCGGCCACAGTGTCGGTGATCGTCGCGGTGAGGCGGTTTTCAGAATGGTTGAGCGTCAAAACGCCAGTCCAGTCGCGGCCGGCGAGGGCGAAATCGCGCGCCGCTTCGGCGTCGACCCGCCAGGTGTCGTGGTCGAAGCTGCGCCGCGCGGCCCCGGCGGAGCCGCCCTGGGGGCGGCCGAGCCAGATCACGTCGCGACCGAAATAATTGCCCGGATTGGACGCAGGCAGGGTGGGAAAGCTCAGCGCGGGAAGCGAGGGCGAGTTGCCCCGGGTCAGGTCCTGATCGGCGTAGGCGGCGCGGATCGTCAGCCGGGTTTCGCCCAGATCCGCGGTGAGCGCGGAAAACGCGTTCAACCGCGTTTCGTCGGGCACGAGCGAGAAGAACCGGCCGTAGTCCAGCCGGCAGAAACCGGGCGTGCCGAAGGCGGTGTCCGCGCCCAGCACCAGCGGGTTTCCGCCGCCGGCCGCACAGTCCTGGTCGATGATCGCCTGCGGCCCGCCCGAGCCGGTCGTCACTTCAAACCCGCCGCCCGGAGCGGGAATGTAATACGCGCCCGGCTGGCCCAGGGCGGAGAGCCCGGTGCCGGGTATGAAATCGGTCTCGAAGCCCTCCGCGCCGTCGGTGTCGCGAAAGCTCGCGGCGGCGGTGAGATGGACCGTTTCAGACAGCGCGCCGCCCGCAATCGCCGACAGAACGGAGGTGAAGCCCGCGCCCTCGAATCCATCGGGTCCGCGCGCCTCGGCTTCCACCGCGAAGCCGTCATGCCGGTCGCGGGTCAGCACGTTGACGACGCCGGACAGCGCGTCGGAGCCGTAGAGCGGGCTCGCCCCGTCCTTCAGGATCTCGACCCGATCAATGGCGATGTCGGGGACCAGCGCGTTGAGATCGACGAAACTCGCCCCGTCGTCGGAGGCGACGCTGGCCGGGGTCTGGCGCTGGCCGTTGATCAGGACCAGCGTCGCGCCCAGTCCCATCCCGCGCAGATTGACGCTGGACGTGCCCGAGGTGTCGTTCTGGGTGCCCGGATCGTCGTTGAACTCCGAGCCCACCACGGCCGGATCGAACGCCAGAGCGTCGCCAAGATCGGAGAGCCCGCCTTCGCGCAACGCTTCGCCGGTGAGGATCGTCACCGGCCGGTCGCCGGCCTGCGCGCCCGCGGCGCGCCCGCCGGTCACGGTGATCACATCGGCGGCCTCCTGAGCGATCGAGGGCCCTTCGCCCACGGCCAGGAGCAGAACGGCGGCGCTCGCCGCGCTGCGAAGCGTTGAGTTGAGCATGGCGCCCCCTTCGTGCGCGCGCGATCCGGCCGGGCCGCGCCTGCATATGACTTTCATGTGAAGACGCGCCGGGGGTTAGCAGCGCCCTATGCAGGCTGCAAGGCTGCGTGTCTGCGCCGCGAGATTTCTATCAGGGCCATGTGCGGCAGGGTCAGCGCGGCGAGCCCGATAAACACCACCCGCAGCACCGTCTCCTCCGGCCCTGCGCTGCGCAGAAGCAGGACCGTCGCCAGCCCGGCGCCGGCGAAGGAGACGGCGGTGTAGACCGCGCCCGTGCGCATGAAGGCGCTGCGGTCCTGCGCGCTTCGCCAGAGCGCCAGAAGATGCCGCGTCGAATGCAGGAGCGCGAAATAAAGCGCGAAGAAAATCAGCGGATGCAGGACAAGCGCGGCGAGACCCGCCGCGGCGATTTCGGCGGCGGCGTGCGGCGCGCGGCGCAGCGCCAAGGCCGCGCAGGCCGTGATCGCCACGATCCATACCGGCGCCAGCGCGGTTTGAACCGCCGCGATGTTCCGCGCCGCCTCGCCGGACAGGACGGCGTAGATCGCCGCCACCTCCGGCCCGTGAAGCAGTGCGGGAAGGCCGAGCAGGCTCGCGCCAGCCGCGATGCGCAGCGCAGGCCTGTCTGCGAACCAGTCGGCGCCGAAATGCCAGGCCGAGATCATCAGGAACGCCGCCAGCGCGGCGGCCGGCGCTATGAGCCAGACGGCGATGACCGCCAGGGCGAGCCCGGTATAGGCGGCCAGGAAGA
>JBKHAZ010000130.1:0-7479 GCA_046542605.1 Oceanicaulis sp.
CTGGCCTCGTATCGGCGGCGCGAGCACGCTGATCCGGGTTGGGCGCAGCTCGTCGCCCGCCACCCAGAGCTCGCCGGGCGCGAGGCCCGGCTGTCGCGCGCCAGTCTGGGTGAGCGCGGCGTGTTTCTGCGCCTGAAGGCCGGCCCGTTCGACACGCCCGCCGCCGCCGCGGCGGCCTGCGACGCCCTCAAGGCGCGCGGGGACTGGTGTTCGGTCACCGACTTCACTGGTGAGGCGCTCTAAGCCGGGCCGTCGCCCGAGTCTTCGGCGCAACACCTCGGCCTTGCGCGCAGCCCGGCTTCCCTGGCGGCTTCGCGCGGCCTATCTGAATGGTGTATTGCCGTCTTCCCGCCATATTTTGAGGGATTCGCGCCATCATGAGCCCGCTCGCCAGCGCCGACATCATCAAGCCCGTCAAACAGGCCGAAGCCGGACCCGGCGCCGCGCACGTGATCGTGGTCGGCAACGAGAAGGGCGGGGCGGGTAAATCCACCGTGGCGATTCACCTGGCCGTCGCGCTGATGCGCATGGGCAAGGCGGTGGGCGTCATCGATCTGGACATCCGCCAGGCGAGCCTCTCGCGTCATCTGCAGAACCGGCGCGCCTGGGCCGACAAGCGCGGCGCCAAGCTTCCCATCCCCGCCGAGGCGCGCCTGCCGCAATCGGAGGAGCGCAGCCTGGATGCGCGCGAGGCCGAGGAGCGCGCCGCCTTCGACGCGGCGATCGCCGATCTCAAGACGCGCTGCGACTACATCGTCATCGATGCGCCGGGCGGGGACACCCATTACGCCCGGCTCGCCCACGCCACCGCCGACACGCTGATCACACCCATCAACGACAGCTTCGTCGATTTCGCCCTGCTCGCCGATGTCGACCCGGAAACCTATGAGGTCGGCCGTCCGAGCATCTATGCGGAAATGGTCTGGGAGTGCCGCAAGCGCAAAGCCATGACCGACCGCAAGTCGATGGACTGGGTGGTGATGCGCAACCGGGTCTCGACGCTGGATGCGAAAAACAAGCGCCGCGTGGGCAAGGGGCTGCGCGCGCTGTCCGAGCGCATCGGCTTCCGCCTCGCGCCGGGCTTTTCCGAGCGGGTTATCTATCGCGAGCTTTTCCCGACCGGGCTCACGCTGATCGATCTCACCGAGAGCGGGTCGGCCATGGCGTTCACCATGAGCCACGTGGCGGCCCGCCAGGAACTCCGCGAGCTGTTGATCATCCTGAAGCTGCCGGGCCTCGACGGCGCCCGTATTCCGTTCTGATGAGCATTGTGGCGGGGCTCCTGGCGGTCCTCGCCGTGCTGGCCGTGCTCGGCTGGGGGTTCGCCCGCGCCGACTCGCGGCAGGCCGCTCAGGCCTTGCGCGTCATTCTCGGGATCGGCGGGTTGATCCTGGGGGCGCTGCTGACGATCCGCGGCCTGGCCGTGGCGGGGATCCCGATCATCACTGCGGCGCTAGGCTTTCTGGGCGTCGCCGTGCGCGGCGGACGCGCGGACGGTGGCGCGCAGGGCCGGTCGCAGGGCGGGGGGGCCGCCGGCGGGGCGCGGCGAGGCCGGGCCTCCATGAGCCGCAAAGAGGCCGCCGAAATCCTCGGCGTGTCCGAAGACGCCGACGAAGCCGCCGTGCGCGCGGCCTACCGCAAGATGATGAAGCAGGTACATCCCGACGCGGGCGGCAGCGACGCGCTGGCCGCCCGGGTACAGGAGGCCCGGGACGTAATGCTCGGCGAGGTTTAGGCGTTCGGCGCCACGGTGAAGCAGGCTTCCCCGCGCGCCGACAGGCGCTCGCAGGCGGTGCGGGCCCGCTCGGCGCTGAGCCCGGAGAAGCGCGCGCGCCACAAGCGGCGCTCGCCGCGCTGCAGCGGCTGAGCGTCGCGGCGCGCCTCGCGCAGGAGGGTGGAGACGCCAAGACCGGTGATCGCATCGAGTCGGGCGCGCGCTGCGATTTCAGAGCCGTAGGCGCCGACCTGGATCGACCAGCCCGGCGCGGTTGACAGACGCGCCGGCTCCTCTGCGAAGGCGACGGTGGCGGGCGGTGCTGCGCCGCCGGACGCGCCCTGCGCGGTGGTCCGGATCACACCGGAAAGCTCGGCCGTGAGCATTTCCTGTTCGCGGACCGGGTTCAGACGCGGGACATTGAGCGCGGCCATCCGCACCCCGGTCTCGTGCGCCTCGAGCATGGCGTAGGCGGCGTCGACAAGCTCGCGCGCATGGGCGTCGCGGGCGCTCTGGCTGGCCCCGCCCATGACCACGGCCACGAGCGGGCGCCCGCCGCGCTCGGCGGTTACGGCGATGTTGAAGCCCGAGGCTCGGATATAGCCCGTCTTCAGGCCCGTCACTCCGTCGACCCGGCCAACCAGTGTGTTGTGGGTGCGATGCGTCGCGGCGCCCCAGCGAAAGCGGGTCTCGGCGAAATAGTGGAAGTATTGCGGAAAATCGCGGCGCAGCGCGTAGGCGAGGCGGGCCATGTCGCGCGCGGTGGTCACTTGGCCGCGGTCCGGCAGGCCCGAGGCGTTCTCGAAACGGGTGGCGGTCAGGCCGAGCTCTGCGGCGCGCGCAGTCATCGCCGCTGCGAAGTCCGATTCATCGCCGGCCAGCGCTTCGGCCACCACCACGGCCACGTCATTGGCGCTCCGGATGATGAGGGCGCGCACTGCGTCCTCGGCCTGGATCGAGGTCCCCGCGCGCAAACCCAGCTTCGAGGCCGGGCGCGAGGCGGCTTCGGCGGAGACCGGCAATTCGCTTTCGAGCGTCAACTCGCCGCGTTCGATCGCTTCGAACAGCATGTAGAGAGTCATCATCTTGGTCAGCGATGCGGGGTGGCGCACCGCCCCGTCGCGCACGGCGTGAAGCACCTCGCCGCTGTCCATGTCGGCGACGAACGCGGCGTAGCGCTCCTGCGCAGCGGCGGGCGCGCAGACCAGGGCGAGCGCGAACGCAAGGGCGAGAAGGCGCGTCATCATGGGTGCGATGATGGCGCGGCGGGCTTTCCGGGCCGTTAACTCAAGCGAGTTCGCGCGTTTTGTGCGCTGCACAAAAAAGACTTGAAAACGGGGCTCGGAAAGGGCATGTTTGCTGCAGCTGCGAAGTGCAGCCGATGAAGGAGCTCAGCGATGGCGAGCGAAGAAACGCCGAAATCCGCGCCCCAGGTGACGCCGAAAACCGGCGACGCCGAGTTCGTGGAGACCAAATCGCAAGCGACGCAAGCAACTGCTCCGGCGCCGAAATCCGCGCCGGTGACCAAGGCGAAGACCGCGCGAGGCGCTCCGGCCGCGAAAGCGCCGGCCAAGCCGAAAACCCGGAAGCCTTCGCCCCCGCGCATCATCTCAGGAGAGACCGCCATGGCCGCCGCCAAAAAAGACGCCGCCAAAGAAACCTTCGAAACCGTCACCGCCGCTTCCAATGAAGCGATGAAGGAAGGTTTCGAAAAATCGCTGAATGCGATGAACGAATTTTCCGCCTTCCAGAAGGACACCGTCGACGCGGTGATCGCCTCTGCGACCGCGACCTCGAAATCGTTTGAGGAAATGAACGCTTCGGCCATGGCCTTCGCCAAGAAGTCCATGGAGGACGGCGTGGCCGCCGCCAAGACCATGGCCGGCGCCAAATCGGTCCAGGAGCTGATCGAAATCCACGCCGATTACACCAAGTCGACGCTCGACGCCTATCTGTCGGAGGTCAACAAGACGACCGACCTGATGAGCACGCTCATGAAGGACGGCTTCAAGCCGCTCAACGACCGCATGGCCGCCGCCGTCGAGGCGATGCAGTCCGCCCGCTAAGGGTTTTGCACAAGTTTGTTTCGCCGGTCCGATCCGACGAAACGCCGTTTCCTCCCTGACTGGCTCGGCGCATCGCGCGCCGGGCCATTTTTTTGCCTGCTGTCGCGGGCGGATGGCCGGATCGAACGCACGGCGTAGGCGAGGCGTTTCTGTCACGGCGGCGCGTTTGCGCTGCGCTCGGTCTAAGACAGGGGCTTCCCTGCAAGCGTCCGATACATATTTAATCGTAGGTACGATTGAAGCGAGGACGGCGAAGGACACCGCTACGGCACATGGCTGACCCCCGAAAGCCCGGCGATCCTGGACGCGAGAGCGGCGTTGCGGTCAAACCGCGCACCCGCACCAAGCGGCCGTCCATGTACAAAGTCCTGCTGCTCAATGACGACTACACTCCCATGGAGTTCGTCGTCGAAGTCCTCATCCGGATTTTTCACAAGAGCCAGGAGGACGCGACTCGCATCATGCTCCATGTGCACCAACATGGAGTCGGGGTGTGCGGCGTTTTCACCTACGAGGTGGCCGAGACCAAGGTCGCCCAGGTGATGGACGCGGCGCGCCGAGCCCAGCACCCTTTGCAGTGCACCATGGAAAAGGATTAGGCGCTTGCCCTCTTTCTCTCCCGCCCTCGAAAAGAGCTTGCATCGCGCCCTGACGGCCGCGAACGAGCGCAAACACGAGTACGCGACGCTGGAGCACCTCCTGCTCGCCCTGTGCGAAGACGACGACGCCGGCGCGGTGATGCGCGCTTGCGACGTGGACGTCGACGAGCTCCGCGAAACCATGACCGAATACGTCGATGACGAGCTTGACGGGCTCATCGTCGACGATGGCGAGGACGCCAAGCCCACCGCCGGCTTCCAGCGCGTCATCCAGCGCGCCGTGATCCACGTTCAGAACTCCGGCCGCGACGAGGTGACCGGCGCGAACGTGCTGGTCGCCCTGTTCGCCGAGCGCGAAAGCCACGCGGCCTACTTCCTCGCCGAGCGGGACATGACCCGCTACGACGCGGTCAACTTCATCTCCCACGGGATCGCGAAAAAACCCGGCGCGGCTGAGGCGCGTCCGCCCCGGGGCGCCGAGGAGGAAGACGCCGAGGAAACCGTCATGGGCGGTGAAGACAAGGATAAGGACGACGTTCTGTCGGCCTATTGCGTTGATCTGAACGCCAAGTCGCGCGAAGGCGGCGTCGATCCGCTGATCGGCCGCGCGCACGAGGTGGAGCGCTGCATCCAGGTGCTGTGCCGCCGGCGCAAGAACAATCCGCTTCTGGTGGGCGATCCGGGCGTCGGCAAGACGGCCATCGCCGAGGGCCTGGCGCGCAAGATCGTCGAAAGCGAGGTGCCCGAAATCCTTGAGAACGCGGTGATCTATTCCCTCGACATGGGGGCGCTGCTGGCCGGGACGCGCTATCGCGGCGATTTCGAGGAGCGTGTGAAGCAGGTGGTCAAGGCGCTGGAAGCCAGGCCGCACGCGATCTTGTTCATCGATGAAATTCATACCGTGATCGGCGCCGGCGCCACGTCCGGCGGCGCCATGGACGCCTCGAACCTCCTGAAGCCGGCGCTTCAGGGCGGCGGTCTGCGCTGCATGGGCTCCACCACCTACAAGGAGTATCGCCAGCACTTCGAAAAGGACCGTGCGCTCGCGCGCCGGTTCCAGAAGATCGACGTCGTCGAGCCCACCGTTGAGGACTCCATCAAGATCCTCCAGGGCCTCAAGCCCTATTTCGAGGATTTCCACGACATCCGCTTCACCTCCGAGGCGCTGAAAGCCGCGGTGGAGCTGTCGGATCGCTATCTCGGCGACCGCAAGCTTCCCGACAAGGCGATCGACGTGATCGACGAGGCCGGGGCCTCCATGCGCCTGCAGCCCCAGAGCAAGCGGAAAAAGACCATTGGCGTGAAAGAGGTCGAGGTGGTGCTGGCGAAAATGGCCCGCATCCCGCCGAAATCGGTCTCCAAGTCCGATGAGGCGGTGCTCAAGGACCTGGAAGGCACCCTGAAGCGCGTGGTGTTCGGTCAGGATGATGCGATCACCAAGCTTTCAAGCGCCATCAAGCTGGCGCGGGCGGGCCTGCGCGAACCGCACAAGCCGATCGGCTCGTATCTGTTCTCCGGTCCGACCGGGGTGGGCAAGACCGAAGTCGCCCGTCAGCTCGCCTCCACGCTCGGCGTCGAACTCCTGCGTTTCGACATGTCGGAATACATGGAGCGCCACACGGTGAGCCGTCTTCTGGGCGCGCCTCCGGGCTATGTGGGCTATGACCAGGGCGGTCAGCTGTCCGACGCCATCGACCAGCATCCGCACGCGGTCCTGCTGCTCGATGAAATCGAGAAAGCCCACCCGGACATCTTCAACATCCTCCTGCAGGTGATGGACAACGGCCAGATCACCGACGCCAACGGCAAGAAGATCGACTGCCGGAACATCATCCTGATCATGACCACCAACGCCGGCGCCGCCGATGCGGCCAAGGAAGCCATCGGCTTCGGCCGCGGCAAGCGCGAGGGTGAGGATCAGGCTGCGATCGAGAGGCTGTTCACGCCGGAATTTAGAAACCGCCTGGACGCCGTCATCGGCTTTGCGGGCCTGAAGACCGACGTGGTGGGCCGCGTGGTCGAGAAATTCGTCCTGCAGCTCGAAGCCCAGCTCGCCGATCGCGGCGTCACCTTCGAACTCACCGAGGCGGCCACCGGCTGGCTCGCCTCGAAAGGCTATGACGAGAATTTCGGCGCGCGTCCGCTCGGCCGCGTGATCCAGGAACACGTCAAGAAGCCGCTCGCCGAGGAGATCCTGTTCGGTCAACTCAAGAAGGGCGGCGTGGTGAAAGTCGATGTCGATGCGGCCGATCCTGAACGTCTCGACTTCGAGATCATTCCCGCCGACCGGCTCAGGAAACCGCCGAAGCGCGAACCGAAAAAAGCCGAAGAGCCCGTGCGTTAGGGTTTAATTACAAGATCGAAGCTGAAGCGCCCCGGGCCGAACGGTCCGGGGCGTTTCTCTGTGCGGGCCGAACGGCCCTGGCTCGGTGGCGGCCCGGGCGCGCCGGGGATTGCGGCGCGCTTGTCCGCCCCCTTCGCGCCATGGCGCCTACTCCCTGCGCCTCTCGCCAGGGAAGGGCGGATCGCGACCGTTAGGTTCGGGCGAGGGGGCGGCGCCTCGAGCGTCGGCGGAGGTAACGGTCCGGCGGCGTGAAAGAGCGGACGAAACTGCACGGAGCAGAGCTCCGAGGGGAATCCTGGACGGGCGTAGCGTCAGGTCGGGCCGGCGGCTCTCATGCCGGCGGTCCGAAACCGGCGGGACAGGCTCTGAACCTCGTTCGGCCAGGCTGGGAAATGGTCTTGGAAGAGCACCCCGACCGTCTGAAAAACGCCGTACGCGGGAGCGCCTTCGGGCGAACCAATATCATTCGGACGACGCCGGCGGCCCCAAGCACGCTCCCCCGCCTCTTCCGTCCTGTCCGGCCTGCGCACGCGTGTGCGGGGCCGCGACGTCGTGCGCGTCAGAACAGCACCACGCCCGCATAGAGTGCGTACACGCCCACGATCATCACGCCTTCGAAGCCGATGCCCTTCTTCTGGCGGCGCAGCAGGCCGAGGATCAGGACGGCCGTCATCAGAAGCGTCGAAGAGATCGCCATCACAGCCTTGTCGGACATCGTGTGATAGAGCGAGCCGTCCATGTAGGCGATGTCCGACA
>JBKHAZ010000003.1:0-33453 GCA_046542605.1 Oceanicaulis sp.
GCTCGTCGCGGTGGATGTGGGCTTCGTCGTGGCACACGATCGCCGCATCGCCGGGGCACAGCACCGACAGCGCAAGCGCGTTCGAGGCGGTGCCGGAGGTCGTGAACAGCACCTCGAGATCGGTCTCGAAGATCTCTTTCAGGGCTTCCTTGACCGCTGCGCTGACCGGATCGGCGCCATAGCTGGGGGCGAACCCCTCATTGGCGCGCGACAGGGCGGCGAGGATGTCGGGATGGGCGGGGGCGGTGGTGTCGGACAGAAAGTTCATGGGGCTGGATCAAGCAGGCCTTGAGGTGTCGCGTCAACGCCGCAAACCAACCTAAAAATACCGCTTGCGTTTTGTGTGAATTCGCCATCATAGGCGATTGGAGCGTCGCACTCCGCGCCGTGGGGCTTGACGCCCGGCGCCGCGTTATCCGCCCCCGTCGACGCGGGGGTCTGGCGTTTCTTAAAGACCATGCTGCTCATCGACACCTATGTAGGTCCGAGCGCGATCGAAGGCGTCGGCGTGTTCGCCGCCGAGCCGATCCGCGCCGGTCAGCTCATCTACCGTTTCGAACCGGGCTTCGAT
Source organism: Oceanicaulis sp. (assembly GCA_046542605.1). Lineage (GTDB taxonomy): Bacteria > Pseudomonadota > Alphaproteobacteria > Caulobacterales > Maricaulaceae > Oceanicaulis. Next base: position 572 of record JBKHAZ010000003.1, read on the forward strand.
CGGCTGATTTCTCCGGCCGAGCTCGCCGCCATGCCCGAGGCGATCCGCCGCTTCGTGGACCGCTACACCTATCCCCATCCGGCCGATCACGCTCTGCTCGTGCTGGATGCGGACAACGGGCGGCACATGAACCACTCGTCCACCCCCAACACCGACTTCTCCGACGCGGTCTACGGGCGGGCGATACGCGATATCGCACCGGGCGAGGAGATCACCTGCAATTACGCCGAGTTCGAGCCGAACTTCGTGATGCTCTATTCCATGGTCGACGCCTACGCGCAGCCCCCGCAGGTCTACGCGGCGCAATAGGCGTTCGAATCTCGCGCGCCGGCGCGGCGTGGGTTAGGCTTGCAGTCATGAAGACACGCGTTCTCACCCACCCGTCCGGCTTCGAGCATCGCGCGCCCGAAGGCCATCCCGAACATGCCGGCCGTCTTGATGCGGCGCTGAAAGGCGCGCGCGGCGCCGGTTTCGATGTGCGCGAGAGCGCCCTGAAAGCCGACCGCGCCGCGCTTGAACGCGTGCATGCGCCCGGACACGTCCATCAAGTCTTCGAGACCGAGCCGAAGGCCGGCTGGGCCAAGATCGACATGGACACCTATATGGGGCCCGGCTCGCTTGACGCCGCGCTCTTCGCGGCGGGGGCCGGCATCGAAGCGGTTGACGCGGTCATGTCCGGCGAGGCCGAGGCGGTGTTCGTCGCCGCTCGCCCGCCGGGCCACCACGCCGAACCGGACCGGGCCATGGGCTTTTGCCTGTTCAACTCCATCGCTGTGGCCGCCGCCCATGCGCTGGACCATCACGGCCTGTCGAAAGTCGCCGTCGTCGACATCGACGTCCACCACGGCAATGGGACGCAAGCCTGGGCCGAACTCGAGCCGCGCGCGCATTTCGTCTCGATCCATCAGGGCTGGATCTACCCCGGAACGGGCGCGGCCCATGAGACCGGACGTCACGGCAACATCGTCAATCTGCCCATGGAGCGGGGGGCGGACGGCGGGATATGGCGGCGGGCGCTCGAGGGCGGGGCGTTTGATTCGCTGCGCGCTTTCGCGCCGGACCTGCTTTTCGTCTCGGCGGGGTTCGACGCCCATGCGGCCGACCCGCTGGCCGGGCTCGCCTTGCAGGACGAGGATTACGCCTGGGCGGGTGCGGCGCTGGCGGAGCTTGCAGCCGAGATCAGCCGATCACGGCTTGTATGCATGCTCGAGGGGGGATACGACTGCCCCGCGCTGGAGCGTTCGGTAGGAGCGTTCGTGAGCGCGCTGGAGGCGGCCTGACGGGGCGGCCGTGCTCCGCCGGTTTCTTCCCCGATGCGGTACGCGCCTTTCCCAACGCTCATGCTTGACGCCGACACCCCCCTTGCGCCCGGACAGATCGTCATCGCGCGCCACGGCGAGCCGGACGCCGATCGCTATGAGCGGATGAACTGGCGCGGCTATGAGCGCTGGTGGGCGGCCTATGACGAGGCGGGCCTGAAGGCCGGTCAGAACGCGCCGGAGAGCCTGGTGGCCGAAGCCCGTCAGGCGCGCACGCTTTACGCCTCCACCCTGCCGCGCGCCATCGAGACCGCCCAGGCCTGTTGCGGCGGGCGTGAGATCGCGCTGGATTCCATGTTCGTCGAGGCGCCGCTGCCGCCGCCGGTGATGCCGGGTCGCTTCACCGCGCGCACCTGGGGCGTGATCGCGCGCTGTTCTTGGTGGGCGGGCCACGCCCGCGGCCGGGAAAGCCGGCCCCAGGCCGAACGCCGCGCCCAGACCGCGGTCGAGGCGCTTATCGAGGCGGCGAGCCACGGCCCGGTGGTTTTGTTCGCGCACGGCTGGTTCAACCGCATGATGCGGCCGCAGCTGAAAAAGCGCGGCTGGGCCTGCGTGCGCGACGGCGGGGACTGGTACTGGTCCTGGCGCCGGTACGAGCTTAAAAACACCTCACGGCGCAGCACGGGTGGTTGATCGGCGCGCGGATCGGGGCTTCTCTTGTCGCCCCTCATCAGACCGGAGCCGCGCCATGGCCGACACCGCTTCCTCCGACATCGCCTCCATGAGCTTCGAGGCCGCGCTCGCCGAGCTCGAAGGCATCGTCAGCCAGTTGGAACGCGGCGAGGTGGAGCTGGAGAAGTCCATCGCCATGTACGAGCGCGGCGCGGCGCTGAAGGCCCATTGCGAGGCGCGCCTGAAAGAGGCCCAGCTGAAGGTGGACAAGATCGTCGTCGGTGCCAGCGGCGAGGTGTCCACCGAACCCGCGGACCTTGGATGATGCCCCGGCCGGAAGACCCGCCCGCCGAAGAGATCGCGCCGGAGGCCTTCTTCGCGGCCGATATCCGGCTCGGCCGCATCGTGCAGGCCGAGCCTTTCCCGGAGGCGCGCAAACCGGCCTACAAGTTGCAGATCGACTTCGGTCCGGGCCTGGGGGTGAAAAAAAGCTCCGCGCAGATCACCGAGCACTACACGCCGGAGACTCTGAAAGGGCGAACGGTGCTGGGGGTGGTGAACTTTCCGCCGCGCCAGATCGGGCCTGTGCGCTCCGAAGTGCTGGTGCTCGGCGTGCATGACGAGGCCGGGCGCGTCTTGCTCCTGTCGGTTGACGGCGCTGCGCCGCTGGGCGCGCGCGTGTCGTAGAAAGGAGCGGGATGACCGACTTCAACACCGCGCTGTCGGAGACCGCAGACCGCATAACGGTCGCACTCGACGCCTTGATCCCTCGCCCGGACGGCCCGGAGAAGCGCCTGATTTCCGCCATGCGTTACGCGGCGCTGGGGCCGGGAAAGCGCATGCGGCCGTTCCTGACCATCGAATGCGGCCGGCTCGTCGGCGCGGATGAGCGCGCGCTCCTGCGCGCGGCCTGCGCGGTGGAATGCGTGCACGCTTATTCGCTCATCCACGACGATCTGCCGGCCATGGACGACGATGACGTGCGCCGCGGCCGGGACACGGTGCACATCGCCTACGACGAAGCCACGGCGATCCTCGCCGGCGACGCGCTGCAGACCATGGCGTTTGAAATCCTTGCAGATCCCGAGACGTGCCCCGATGCCGGCGCGCGGGCCGACCTCGTGCTGCGCCTGGCCCGGGCCTCGGGCGCGCGCGGCATGGCCGGCGGGCAGATGATCGACATGGCCATCGAGGCCGGCGAGGCGGGCGATATCGGCGTCATCACACGCTGCCAGCGCATGAAGACCGGCGCCCTGATCACGTTCTGCGCCGGGGCCGGCGTCGTCATCGCCGAGGCGGGCAAGGAGGTTTGCACGGCGCTGGACGGCTTCGCTCACGATCTCGGCCTGTGCTATCAGATCGTCGACGATCTGCTCGACGCCGAGGGCGATGAGACGCTCACCGGAAAACGCACGCGCAAGGACGCAGGTCAGGGCAAGGCCACCTTCGTCACCATACTCGGCGTGGACGGGGCGAGAGACCGCGCCCGCCGCCTTGCAGACCAGGCGAAAGACCATCTCGATCTGTTTGGAAACGACGCAGAGCGCTTGCGCGACACGGTGGATTACGTGTTGGATCGTCAATCTTGACGTATACATGACTGTGTAAACACGGTCTGACCGGAGCCGACATGCCCGAAACGCCCCATCTTGATCAGATTCAGCTGCCGCGCGACCTGAAAAATCGCGATCTGCGGTTTCTCCGCGCCGCCGCTGATGAGCTTCGCCAGGAAGTCATCGACGCGGTTTCGGTGACCGGCGGCCATCTCGGCGCCGGGCTCGGCGTGGTCGAACTCACGCTGGCGCTGCACCATGTCTTCGACACGCCCGACGACATCCTGATCTGGGATGTCGGTCACCAGTGCTATCCCCACAAGATCCTCACCGGCCGCCGCGACCGAATCCGCACGCTGCGCCAGGGCGGCGGCCTTTCCGGTTTCACCAAGCGCAAGGAGAGCGAATACGACCCGTTCGGCGCCGCCCACGCCTCCACCTCGATTTCAGCCGGTCTGGGCTTTGCGGTGGGGCGCGATCTCAAGGGCGAGCCGCACCGCAAGGTGGTCGCCGTGATCGGCGACGGGTCGATGAGCGCGGGCATGGCCTATGAGGCGATGAACAACGCCGGCGCGCTCGACAAGAACATGATCGTGATCCTGAACGACAACGACATGTCCATCGCCCCGCCCGTCGGCGCCATGAGCCATTATTTCGCCCGTCAGGTCAGCTCGAAGAGCTATCGCGACCTTCGAAAGCTGGGCAAGGGCGTCGCCAAGGCGCTGGGCGTGGAGGCCTCGGCCCGCCGCGCCGAGGAGTATCTGCGCGGCATGGCGGTGGGCGGCACGCTGTTCGAGGAGCTCGGCTTTCGCTATATCGGCCCCATCGACGGGCACGATCTCGACCAGCTGATCCCGGTTCTGCGCAATGTGCGCGACGCCGCCGAAGGCCCGGTGCTGATCCATGTCTGCACCCAGAAGGGCAAGGGCTATGCGCCCGCGGAGTCCGCCAGCGACAAGTATCACGGCGTCTCCAAGTTCAACGTCGTCACCGGCGAGCAACAGAAAAAGACCCCCGGCGCGCCGAGCTACACGTCGGTCTTCGCCAAGGCGCTGATTTCCGAGGCCGAGCGCGACGAGAAAATCTGCGCGGTGACCGCGGCCATGCCCGGCGGCACCGGCGTCGACAAGTTCATGAGCCGTTTCCCCGACCGCGCCTGGGATGTGGGCATCGCCGAACAACACGCCGTGACCTTCGCCGCCGGCCTGGCGGCCGAGGGTCTGAAGCCGTTTGCGGCGATCTATTCGACCTTTCTGCAACGCGGATACGATCAGGTGGTCCACGATGTGGCGATCCAGTCGCTGCCTGTGCGGTTCGCGGTGGACCGGGCCGGCCTCGTGGGGGCGGACGGCCAGACCCACGCCGGTGCGTTCGACGTGGGATATCTGGGGGCGCTGCCCGGCATGGTGGTCATGGCGGCGTCGGACGAGGCGGAATTGACGCGCATGGTGGCCACCGCCGTCGCCATCGACGACCGGCCGAGCGCCTTCCGCTATCCGCGCGGCGAGGGCGCGGGCGTGGACATCCCGGTGAACCCCGAGCCGCTGGAGATCGGCAAAGGGCGGATCGTGTCCGAGGGCTCCACCGTGGCGATTCTCAATTTCGGAGCGCGCCTGTCCGAAGTACTCAAGAGCGCCGATGAGCTGGGCGGGTACGGGCTCAGCCCGACCATCGCCGACGCCCGTTTCGCCAAGCCGCTGGACGAGGATCTGATCACGCGCCTGGCGAAAGAGCACGAGGTGCTGATCACCATCGAGGAAGGCGCGCGCGGCGGCTTCGGAGCCTTCGTGCTGCACTTCCTGGCCGCATCCGGCGCGCTGGACGCCGGCCTGAAGATCCGCACCATGACCTTGCCCGATATCTTCCAGGATCAGGACAGCCCTTACGCCATGTACGAAACAGCGGGCCTCAACGCCAAGCATGTCACGGCGAAGGTGCTCGAGACGCTCGGCCGCGAGGCTGAAGCGGCGAAAGCGCTGGCGTAACGGGGCTTGCCGCCGCGTTCGGTTGCTCCATCCTTGCGATCACGAGCAAGACGCCGGGCCTCGCTGACACCCATCAGGCCTTCGCCCGCGCCCGCGCAGGCGCGGCGGCCAGCCCGCGCTCCACGCGCGCAGCGCCCCGGTGCTGGAGGACGAGCCCAGGGGCGCGGGATCTGGCATTGCGCTTGGCGGGCGTTTTGCGTCCACCGCGCCGCAGCCGGGGCCGAGCGTTCGTGAAACCCGAGGCGGGGTGCTTGCGTAGCGCTTAAAGGCACAAATTCACGATTGGGCCTAATCAAGTCCCGCGGTGTTGGTTATATGGATAATTCCAGCGGGGGAATCGCCATTTGAATCTGCAGCAGCTTGAATATGTCGACGCCGTCTCGCGTCACCGCAGCCTGAGGGCGGCGTCCGAAGCGCTGGGCGTGACCCCGCAAGCGTTATCGCGCGCGATCGGCGCGCTCGAGCGAGAATTGTCCGCGCAGATTTTCGAGCGGGCTGCGGGCGGCGGGGTGAATTTCACGCCCTTCGGCGCCCAGTTGCACCAGAAGATCATCCAGGCTTTGCGCTTGCGCGATCAGATCGCCGAGAGCGCGGCGAGCACGACCCGGCGGCGGCTGTCGATCGGGTGCGGCTATGTCTTCTCGACCAGCAGCCTGACGGCGCTCACCTGCAAGGCGTTCGACGTGCTTGGATATGAGCGGATCGACTGGGTGACCGGCGCCAATGTCCAACTCACCCCGCGCGTCGCGGCCGGCGAGCTGGACTTCGCCTTCACCACCCAAACGCCCCATGCCCCGCGTTTGCATTTCACGCCGTATCTGGAATTTGGATGGGCTGTCGCGTGTCGGCGGGATCATCCCCTGGCCGCCTCCGGAGCGCTCGGCGCGGTGTCGCGATACGGCTTTGTCGCAGCGTCCTCGCCCAGTGGTCACGCCATGATCGAGCGGGCGACCCGAGCACTGTCGGGCCGCTCTGCGCAGATCACCGCCACGGCGGACGGCGTGATTGACCTGATCCGCCTGGTGCAGACCAGCGACCGACTGGCCCTGGTGCCCGACACGTTCTGCACCGACCTGGCCGGCTGGGCGGGCCTGCGCCTGATCGCGGCGCCGTCGCTGCCCAAGCGCAGCTACGGCGTCCTGACGCCGCGCCGGCCGCCGGTGGGACTCGACTGGGGCGCACTGTCGAAAGCCGTCGACGCCGTGTTCGCCGAATTCATCGCGAGCCGGAAGGCCGGCGCATGACGCTGCAACAACTGCTTCACCTTCGCGCCGTCATGACGGAAGGCGGCTTCGGCGCCGCCGGGCGCAAGCTCGATCTTACGCAGCAGGCGGTCTCCCGCTCCGTGCGCGCCCTTGAAGAAGAGCTTGGAAAGGTGCTCATCGACCGAAGCCCCGGCGGATTGGCGCTGACCCGCAACGGGGAGGCGGTGATGAGCCTCGCCTCCGAGTTGCTGGCGCTTGTGGACGAGATGAAGCACAGCGCACGCACCTCCGACGCGGCGAGCCTGAAGCTGCGGGTGGGCATGAGCTATTGGTGTTCGCTGACGCGCTGCAGCGCGGCGATCCTTGGCGTGCTTGACGCTTTACCGGCTGCGCAATTGACGCTGATGCCCGGCGCCACGCGCACCTTCTCCGCCCAGATCGCGGCGCGGGAGCTGGATTTCGCGCTGTGCGCCGAGCCCGGCGACGGGGGAACGCTGACCTTCACTCCGCTCGCCGAGGTCAGCTGGGGCGTGGCCGTGCGGGACGGCCACCCGGCGCTGCTTGAGGGCGGCGGTCTCGACGCAAGCGCGCTCGAATGGGTGGCAGAACCAAGCACGGTCGGAGTCCAGCTCGCGGAACGTCTGGCGGCGGCGTTCGGCGGCGAGGCGCCGCGCATGCGCTTGCGTTCAGGCCTGCCCGCCTTCGCTCTACGCGCCATTCTGGAGCGCGACCTGGCCGCCGCCGCGCCGCTGGATCTCGACCCGGGCGTCGTCGCGGGCTTGGGCATGCGCATCATCGCGCCGCCCCAGCCGGTGGCCATGCGTCACGGCCTGCTGCGGCCGCGCAGACGGATCGCGGGGCTGGATTGGGAGACGCTCGAGGCCGATCTTGCGGCCGCCCATGCGGGCGCGTCAAAATCATCCTGAACGACGCGAAACGGACATGTCCGGCGCGTGGGGGCGGGCCGAATACCGGTCCTTGAAACGGGAAACCCCCGGCGCCCGTCGGCGCCGGGGGTCGCCGCGCACCGTGAGGGCGCGGCTCAGCCTTTCGGCCTTTCTGTGCCGGCCGCGCATGAGCTGCGGCCGAATCGGCGCTTAGAGCGCCTGCAGTTCACCCGCCGAAGTCTTGCCCGAACGCTGGTCGCGGGTTTCCTCGTACTGGATGCGCTGACCTTCGTTCAGCGGCGGCAGACCGGCGCGCTCGACCGCGGTGGCGTGCACGAACACGTCTTTGCCGCCATCGTCAGGCTGGATGAAGCCGTAGCCTTTGGTGGAGTTGAACCATTTCACAATTCCCGTAGCCATGGGAAACTTCCTTTACGTCATAGTTAAGCGACGCACCGCATGCGTTGCGGCGCGTTTCGATCAAGATTTGGAGAGGTTCGGAAGAGGGGCGCGAAAACGCGCAGACCAAAAAAGACCGGCCAAATATCGATGGGTTCAACTTAGAGACTGAAATGAAATTTTGCAAGCTCTATAAATTTTATTTCCTGGTTCGCAAACGGGGCCGCAATGCGCGCTGATCGATATCTCGTGGAGCACGGCTTTTTCGAAACCCGCGCCAGAGCCCAGGCGGCGATCGCGGCGGGCGGCGTGCGCGCGGACGGGCGCCGCGTGGAGAAGGCTTCCGCCAAGATCGCGCCGGGCGCAGTGATCGAGGCCGAACCGGCCCACCCCTGGGTCAGTCGCGCCGCCCTGAAGCTCGCCGCCGGGCTGGACGCCTTCGCCATCGATCCCACGGACCGGGTCTGCCTGGATGTGGGCGCCAGTACGGGCGGATTCACCGAAGTGCTGCTGGCGAGGGGCGCCGCGTTCGTCGCTGCGGTCGATGTGGGGCGCGATCAGCTTCACGCCTCGCTGCGCGGCGATCCGCGCGTCTTGAACCTTGAGGCCACCGATGCGCGAAAGCTGACGCTCGAGCGCATCGGCGGGCGCGCGCCGAGCCTGGTCGTGTGTGATGCGAGCTTCATTGCGCTTGAAAAAGTGCTGCCCACGCCGCTGGCTTTGGCGGCGCCGAAGGCGAGCCTCGTTGCGTTGTTCAAGCCACAGTTTGAAGTCGGGCGGGCCCATGTGGGCAAGGGCGGGCTCGTCACCGACCTCGCCGCCGTCGCCGCCGCGCAGGATAAAGCCCGCGCATTTCTTCACGGCGCGGGCTTTGACCTGATCGGCGAAATCGAGAGCCCGGTGACCGGCGGAGACGGAAATCGGGAATACCTGATGGGCGCGGTGAAGCGCGCGGACTGAGCGGTATGACCGTCAGTCGTCGCGGTGGACGCGCTCGGAGCGTTCGTGGCGTTCCTGAGCCTCGAGGCTGAGCGTCGCCACGGGGCGAGCGTCGAGCCGGGCCAGAGCGATCGGCTCGCCGGTCTCTTCGCAATAGCCGTATTCGCCCTCTTCGATCCGGCGCAGCGCCGCGTCGATCTTGGAGATCAGCTTGCGCTGCCGGTCGCGGGCGCGAAGTTCAAGCGCGCGGTCGGTTTCGGTGGAGGCGCGGTCGGCCAGATCAGGCAGCGAGCCCATGTCTTCCTGCAGATTGGACAGGGTCGACTTGCTCTCGCGGATGATCTCGTCTTTCCAGGCAAGGAGTTTGCGCCGGAAGTACTCCTTCTGGCGTTCGTTCATGAACTCTTCTTTTTCGCTCGGCCGATAGCCGGCGGGGAGTTCGATTTTGGAATCCGTGGCCACGCCCATCAGACCGTCTCCTGCGCCGCCCCTTCTGAAAGCGCCGGGAGAATATCCGCGACGCGCTTTGAGTCAATCAAACAGAGCCGTGAATGCACGACTTATGCCCAATTAAGAAAGTTACGTGAAAACTTGGCCTTAATGCGACAGGCCCGCGCCGGTCAGGCGTCGTGCTTGGCCAGTTCCACCGCCGCGCGCACTTCGACCTCGTCCAGCATCGCCTCCAGACGCGGGTCGTCGGTGGCGTCGCGGCGGCTCTTCAGCGTCTCCATAAGCCGCACCAGCGTCGGCCGGGGCAGGGCGCCGTCGAGCAGGGCGAGCTTGAGATCGTCGAGCACGTCCAGCAGCGAGAAGGCGCGTTCGGTCGCCTGCTTTTTCGCCGCGCGGAAATCGCCGGCGCCCTGCAGCGCCAGAAGTGCGTCGATGGAGCCGATCGTGCTGGCGCCGGAGACGCCGCCCACCGCGCTCGGCGTCGATGCGCCGCCCTGGGCGGGGGCGAATCCGGATCCGGAGGCCGGCTTGTCCGTCTTGCGCGCCCCCGTGGCGCCGGAAAGATTGCGCGGACCATTGACCTTCATGGGTGAAAAGCCTTTCCAAGCCTTGGCGTCGACCCTGGCTTAAGCTCTGTTAACAGCGTCTTAAGTCTGGCGCCTGCGGGCGGCAGATTTTGCCGGGCGCGCGCCGAGCCCGGCAATCGCGGCCGGCCGGGCGATGCCCCAACCTCTTGAATAATATGACGCGGAGCTGCGTTAACCCTGGCATGGTTCTGGCATGGCGCGGGGTGAACCACATCGTCAGGCCGCAAAAAGCGCTTCGCCCCATGATCCGATTTCTCGCCCTGCTCGCCGCCGTCGCGATTCTCGCGGCGCCCGCGCTCGCCGATCCGCGAATCAAGGATATCGCCGACGTGGAGGGCGTGCGCGACAACCAGCTGGTCGGATACGGCCTCGTGGTGGGGCTGGACGGCAGCGGCGACACGCTGCGCAACTCCGCCTTCACCCGCCAGGCGCTCAACTCGATGCTGGAGCGTTTCAACATCAATGTGCGCGAAGCCGACCTGCGCACCGGCAATGTCGCGGCCGTGATCGTCACCGCCGAGCTGCCGCCGTTCGCCATGCAGGGCACGCGCCTGGATGTCTCGGTGAGCGCCATCGGCGACGCCGAGAGCCTGCAGGGCGGCGTGCTGATCGCGACTCCTCTGATGAGCTCGGGCGGGGATGTCTACGCCATCGCGCAAGGCTCGCTGGCGGTCGGCGGATTCGCGGCCGAGGGCGACGCGGCCAGCATCACCCGCGGCGTGCCCACCAACGGGCGCATCGCCAACGGCGCTGTGATCGAGCGTGAGGTGGACTGGGATCTCGCCGGCCAGCCCTCGATCCGGCTGGCGCTCAGAAACCCCGACTTCACCACGGCCCGGCGCATGGCTGCGGCGATCAACGCCTATCTCGGCGCGCCGGCGGCCAGTGCGGAAAACCCTTCCATCGTCTCGCTCGCGCGCCCGGCGGAGTTTCGCGGCGACATGGTGGCGCTGGTCGCCGAGGTGGAGCAGCTGCGTGTCGAGACCGACATGCGCGCCCGCGTCGTCATCGACGAAAGCACCGGCACCATCGTGATGGGCGAGAATGTGCGCGTGTCCACGGTCGCCATCGCCCAGGGCGGGCTGACCATCACGGTGGAGGAAAGCCCGATGGTGAGCCAGGCCCAGCCCTTCGCCCAGGGCGGCGAGACCGTGGTTCTCCCGCGCACCGACGTCACGGTGGAGGAAGACCAGGCCGAGCTCGGCGTGCTGGAGGGCACGGTCAGCCTGCGCCAGCTCGTGGACGGGCTGAACGCGCTGGGCGTGAGCCCGCGCGACATGATCACCATCCTGCAGACCATCAAGGCGTCCGGCGCCCTGCAGGCGGAAATCGAGGTGCTGTAGATGGACGGCCTTCTTGACGCCCAGCTTCAGAACGCGCTCGCCGCGGCCCGCTCCGCCGGTCCGGACCGGCCGCAGCGCGCCCAGACGCCCGATCAGATCGCCGCGGCGGCCGAGGAATTCGAGGCGGTCTTCCTGGCCCAGATGCTGGAGCAGATGGCCGGGGAGAGCACCGAGTCGAGCTTTGCCGGAGGGCCGGGCGAGGCGGCCTTCAAGGGGCTCTTGAACGAGGAATACGCGAAGGTCATGGCGAAGTCGGGCGGGATCGGTCTCGCAGACGCGCTGGCCCGCGAGATGCTGGCGCTTCAGGAGGCGCAAGAGCGATGAGTGAACTGTCCGCATCCACTCCGACCGAGCGCGCCGAAGCGATGATCCGGCTCACCGGCCGGCTGACCCAGCTGCTCGAACAGGAAACCGCGCTGTTCGAAGCGCGCCGCCCCCACGAGGCGGTGGGCCTGCAGACCGAGAAAACAAAGCTCGCCACGCTGTATCGCGCCGAAACCCAGCGCGCCGCAAAGGACCGCTCGCGCCTGGCCGGGCTGGACCCGGTGCTGAAGCAGCGCCTGACCGACTCAACCCACGCCTTTGAAGCCGCGCTGAAACGCAACGGCGCGGCCGTGGAAGCGCTAAAAGCGCTCACCGAAGGCCTGGTCAAAGCGCTCGCCGACGAAGCGGTGCGCCAGAAACAGGCCGGCGCCGGCTACGGCCCGAACGCGGCGCGCACCTCGATTGGAGCGCTGGCGTGCAACCGGACGGCGTAAGCCGCATCATCCTCGGGATTTAGCGCGCGCCCGCTGCGCGGATCGCCAACCCTGGCTGAGCCGGGGGGCGGATAAGGGCGGCGGCGCACCGCGCACGCCGGGCGATCCGTTGCGCGGCTAGGGTTTTCTGACAAACACGCCCGCCATCTCCAGATGGCCGGTCCATTTGAACTGGTCCACCAGCGCGATCGGCGCGGCCAGGCGGTAGCCGCCCTCGATAAGAATGGCGGCGTCGCGCGCGAAGGTGGCCGGATTGCAGCTGATCGCGCACACCACCGGGACCTGGCTGTCGGCGAGACGCTCCATCTGGGCTTTGGCGCCGGCGCGCGGGGGATCGAGCACGACGAGATCGGCGCCGGCGAGCTCTTTCACGCTCAACGGTTCCAGCGCCAGATCGCGCACGCGGCTGTCCACAGGCTTGAGGCCCGGCGTGCGGTCCGCGGCGCGGCGCAGCGCGGCGAGGGGAGCGTCCTCCCCCTCGACCGCGAGCACTTTCGACCGGGCGGCCAGGCGCAGGGCGAACGCGCCCGAGCCTGCATAGAGGTCGACGACCTTTTCCGGACCGTTCTCAAGGCGCGCCGCAGCTTCCATAACCACCGCCGCCAGCGCGGCCTCGCCGGCCTCGGTGGCCTGCAGGAAGCCGCCCGGCGGCGGCGTGACCTTGGCGCTCCCGAAGCGCACGACCGGCGCCTCGATTTCGATGACCGGCTCGCCGCTCACCGTCACGCGCGCCCATTGATGGGCCGCGGCGTTGCGGGCGATCAGCTCGCGAAGGGCGAGCGTGACCTCTTTCACCCCGCCGATGGAGACGTCGAGGCCCGGGTCGAGATCGGCCACGGCGATGTCGATCCGGCCTTTGCGCGGCGCGGCGGCCTCGGCGATCTGGCGCAGGGCCGGGACCGCGTTTCGAAGGGCGGGGGTGGAGACCGGGCAATCATGGGCGTCGGCGATCCGGTCGCCGGCGCGTTCATTGAAGCCGAAAACGAACTTCGCGCCGATCTTCATGGCGTGGAAGGTGACCCGCCGGCGGCCCTGGCCGTGGGCGTCGATGAGCGCGCCGAGCGGAAGGCGAAGCCCGGCGCGCGAAAGCGCGTCTTCTGCAAGCTCACGCTTCCATGTGCGGTAGGCCGTCTCCTCGAAATGCTGCAGCGAACAGCCGCCGCACCGCCCGGCGATGGGGCAGAACGGCTCGACCCGCTCCGGCGCTGCGTCCAGGCGTTCCAGCACCTGGCCTCGCTCGCCCCGGATCTCCAGCTTCGCCGTCTCTCCGGGCAGCACGCCGGGCGCATAGACCGGACCTTCAAACACCGCGTCGCCGCGCGCGCCGAGGGCGCGGGCGGTCAAGGCGCCGGTGCGGGCGGGCGGGGTTGATTTCGCGCGGCGTTTCATGGGCTTTGCGATGACGCCCCGGGGCGCGCACGTCAAGCGCGGCGCACTTTGCCCTGGCCGATATCCCTGCTAAGAGCGCGGCCAACGGCATTTCGGCGCGAGAGGGCTCCCCATGAAACTCATGTGCGGCAACGCGAACCGGCCTCTGGCCAAGGCCATCGCGGATTATCTCGACGCACCCTTGTCCAATGTGGACATCGAGACCTTCGCCGACGGCGAATTGTTCGTGCGCATCGACGAGAACATGCGCGGCCAGGACGTGTTCATCATTCAGTCCACATCCAAACCCGCCAACGACAATCTGATGGAATTGCTGATCTGCATGGACGCGCTCACCCGGGCGAGCGCGCGGCGGGTCACGGCCGTGATCCCCTATTTCGGGTATGCGCGGCAGGACCGGAAAACCGGCGGGCGTACGCCGATCACCGCCAAGCTGGTGGCCAATCTGATCGCCGAAGCCGGCGCCCACCGCGTGCTGACGCTGGATCTGCACGCCGGCCAGATCCAGGGCTTTTTCGACATCCCCACCGACAATCTGTTCGCCACGCCGGTCATCGAAGACGACATCCGCAAGGCCTACGACACCAAGGATTTGATGGTCGTCTCGCCCGACGTGGGCGGCGTGGTGCGCGCCCGCGCGCTGGCGTCCCGGATCGGGGCGGACATCGCCATCGTCGACAAGCGCCGTCCCAAGCCCGGCCAGGCCGAGGTGATGAACATTATCGGCGAGGTCGAAGGCCGGCGCTGCATCATCTTCGACGACATCATCGATTCCGGCGGCACGCTGTGCAATGCGGCGGCGGCCTTGAAGGATCGCGGCGCGGCGGAGGTGTCGGCCTACATCACCCACGGCGTGCTTTCCGGAAAGGCGGTCGAGCGCATCGGCGCATCGGCGATGAAAGAGCTGGTGGTGACCGATTCCATCGACTCCACCGAGAAGCTGAACGGCGGCGCGACCAATATCCGCGCGCTTTCCGTCGCGCCGCTGCTCGCCGAAGCCATCCGGCGCATCGCCAACGACGAATCGGTCTCCAAGCTGTTCGATTAGGCGACCTCGCGCGCCTGCGGGTCCGACGCCTTGATGGGGGGCGGAATGCGGCCGCGCCGGCTTCGTTCGCGAAGTCCTGCGCCGCCACCCGCTCCAGCCTGGATCCGGGATCCGGGACGCTTTCCCTATCATCGGCGGACGGCATCGCAGCTTCACTTCGCCCGGAACGGCGCCGCAAAGCTGGCGTTGTCCCCCTGAGCACGCCGCGAAGACGCGGCGCGACCAGAGGAGGACTATTCCATGAAGACCACTGCACTGTTCGGCGCTGCTGCGGCTCTGGCCCTTGGCGGCGCGGCCGTTGCGCTTGATCATCACGACTCCGGCCAGGAAACCGGCGGGAATGACGAGACGTCGGACGCTCATGACGACACTGCGTTCGACATGATGTACGAGTCCCGCCTGCAGCGCGCCTTTTCGGCGATCGACGCGAACGACGACGGGTCCATCTCCTATGAAGAATGGGGCGAGTGGCAGGCCGATGACGGCTTCTACGCCGAGCGCTTCAGCATCTTCGACACCGACTCCGACCGCTCGATCAGCTGGGAGGAGTACAAAAACGCCACCATGTCGCTCTACGACACCAGCTCGCTTATGGAAGATGAGGCGGGCGATATGGACGACAGCTACTAAGCCGCCGCCCGTCCACGCGATCAAAAGCCCGGCGCAGTCCCTGCGCCGGGCTTTTTCGTGCGCGTCCCGTCCGGTTTTGCTCGCCGCCGCTTCGCCGGGGTTCTAATCTGCCGCTCCGGGCTGGTTTTGAAGAGCGGAGAACAGGCATGGGTGCGGTATATCTGGTGAGCGCATTTCTGGTGCTGAGCGGGGCGGTTTTCGTCACGGCCGCGCTCCTGCCGGGCGGCGGGGTCCTGAAGAGCGTTCACCGCCGGCTCGAGCTGACCGGAGGCTTCGAACGCGGCGCCGCGCTGGTCTCCGGATTGCTGTTTCTGGCGTCCGGCGGCGCGGTGTCTCTGGGCCTGGAGCAGATGCGCTGATCGTGCGCAGTCGATTCCAGCCCACGCGCTTGCACGCGGTGGAGTGATCGGCTATACGCCGCGGCTCGAATTACGGCGAAGCACGCTTCCGGCGGTGCGGCGCCTTTCCCAAGCGCCGCCGCGTGGCGGCGCTTGCATTTGAACCGACTTCGCCGAGGGACCGGACCGATGAGCGATATTGTTCTTTCCGTCGAGGTGCGCGACCGCACCGGCAAGGGCGGCGCCCGTCAGGCGCGCCGCGACGGCTTCGTGCCTGGCACGCTCTATGGCGGCGATCAGGACCCCGTGTCCATCGCGCTGAAGAACAATGAGCTGATCAAGGCGATCAACTCCGGCAAGCTTCTGGCCAACATGATCACCATCGATCACAAGGGTGAGACGCAGACCGTGTTCGCCCGCGACGTTCAATTCGATCCGGTCAAGGATCTGCCGCTGCACGTGGACTTCCAGCGCGTCAGCGCCAAGGACATCATCGCCGTGGAAGTGTCGGTGAACTTCGTCGGTGAAGAAGACGCCGAAGGCATCAAGCGCGGCGGCGTCCTCAACGTGGTGCGTCACGCCATCGAAGTGAATTGCCCGGCCGGCCAGATCCCGGAAGCCATCGTGGTCGACGTCTCCGGCCTTGATATCGGCGACTCGGTGCACATCTCCGACGTCTCCCTGCCGGAAAACGTCGAGCCGACCATCACCGACCGCGACTTCACCATCGCCACCATGCAGGGCTCGCGCGCCCTGGTGGAGGAAGAGGCTGAGGACGAAGACGTCGACGCCGAAGGCGTGGAGGACGCCGAAGCCGACGCGTCCGAAGGCGGATCCGACGAAGAGCCGGAAGTCACCGAAGGCGGCGACAAGGAATAAGGTCGACGCCCCTTGGGCCGATGATCGAAGGGCGGCGCCGGAGACACCTCCAGCAGCCGCCCTTTTCGTTTGCGGAGACGGCCGATGCATCTGATCGCAGGCCTGGGCAATCCTGGCGCGAAATACGCCGGCAACCGGCACAACGCCGGCTTCATGACGCTGGACGCCATCGCCGAGCGCTACGCGCCGTCCAGCTGGCGCGCGCGGTTCCAGGGCGAGGCGGCCGAGGCGCTGGTGGAGACGGCGCGTGGCCCGCAGAAGGTCCTGCTTTTAAAGCCGCAGACCTATTACAACGAGGCCGGCCGCTCGATCGGCGAGGCGGCGCGCTTTTACAAGATCCCGAGCCCCATGGTCACGGTCTTTCACGACGAGCTCGATCTGGCGCCGGGCAAGTTCCGCCTGAAGACGGGCGGCGGCCACGCCGGCAATAACGGGCTGCGCTCGGCCATGGCCCATCTGGACGGGGATTTTCGGCGCGGCCGCATCGGCATCGGCCATCCCGGCGACAAGGCGAAGGTCACCAGCTGGGTGCTCTCCGACTTCGCCAAGGCGGAGAGCTGGATCGGCGATCTCACCGACGCGATCGCGCGCGCCTTGCCACTGCTGATCGAGGGCGCGGACGATGCGTTCCAGACGAAGGTGACCCACCTCGCGCCCGCGCCCGATTGACCTGGTCTGGCGCGGGCGCTAACGCGCGCTTTCCACCGCAAGCCAGGCGATCAGATCGGTGCGGTCCTGTTCCTCTCGCAAGCCGGCGAAGCTCATCCGGTTGCCCGGCAGAAAGCCGCGCGGGTCGGCGAGCCACTGATCGAGCGGCTCGGGGCTCCACTCGAAATCGGCCTCTTCAAGGGCGCTGGAATAGCGAAAGCCCTCCGCGCCGCCGACCTGGCGGTCGAACAGGGCGTGGAGATTGGGCCCGACCATGTGCCGGGCGCCCTCGTCGATCGTATGGCAGGACTGGCAGCGCCGCCAGAGCCGTTCGCCGTTCGACAGGTCGGCCTCGGTGTAGGGCGCGCCGAAGCCGGCCAGAATCGCCTGGGCGTCGGGGCCGCTTTCCGCGGCGGCGGCCTGCGTGGCGCCGGTGGGGGCGTCAGCATCACCGCTCCGTTCGCCCGGCACGGTCTCCATGGCGGGCTCACGCTCCGTTCCGGTGATTTCGGCGTCGTCCTGATCCGGCTCGGAGCCGCAGGCGGACAGGGCGAGGGCGGCGGACACGGCGGTGAGGGCGGCGATGCGCATGAAGCGGACTCCTGGAAATGAAGCGAAACGGGAAGGGTTATCGCCGCGCGCCGCGGACGAGACAAGGCTCAAGCCTGGCGCCGCGGCTTGCGCGCGGTGACGCAGACCAGCGTCTGGTCGTGAAAGCTCGTGGCCGGTGAACCCATGCAGCGGGCGACCGTTTCGGCCGCTTCGGGTTCGCCCACAGCCGGACCGATCAGGGCGTTGTTGTACGCCATGAACTGCGCCCAGTGCGACCCGCCCTGAACGATGCGCTCATGGCGGCGCACGGCGACGGCCTCAAAGCCCGCCGCCTCGACAAGTCCGGGCAGCCGCGCGCCGAAGGCGGGATCCATCAGCCCGCTTTCGGCCATGGCCGTGCGCACCGTGTTCAGCGCGTCGCTAAACGCGGCGGCGCCGTCGGCGTCCGGATCGGCCGGCGCGCAGGTGGAGCAGTCCAGGTCCGCGATGGCGAGCACGCCGCCGGGCTTCAGCCAGCTCGACAACGCTTCAAGGGCGCGCGGGGCATCTGGAAGGTGCATCAGCACAAGCCGGGCGTAGACGAGGTCGAACGCCTCCGGCTCGGCCGGCGGTGCATGGAGATCGGCTTCCAGATGACGGACCGGCGGGGCCGGCGGCGCGGCGCGCGACAGATCGATGTCGAGCCCGAGTACATCCCCGTGCGGCCCGGTTTTCTGCGCGAACCAGGCGAGCATGCCGCCTGAGCCAGCTCCAGCCTCCAGAATATGCATGCCGGACGTGAACGCAACGGCGTCCTCAAGCCAGCGCTGCGTCGGTGCGGCGTAAAACGCGTCGAGCGCGCGCAGGCGCTCGCTTTCGGCATCCTGGGGCGCGTGCCGGGCGAAATAGGCGTCCTTGAGACTGCTCATGTCCGGACAAATACGCCAGTGGGGCGGGGGAAGCAATCCGCCGCGCGCGACGGCGCAACGAGAGCGTCTGATCGGGTAGGTTGCGGGACGAGACCTTTCTTTCTGAAAATTGAAAATGGGCGGGTAGCCGACGAACCTGGTTTTTGAAGAGCTTTTGAAGAAGCGTCCAGGCTTCGCAGAGGCCGGCGACCGGGCTGGGCGAGAGCGTGCGTACTCAGAGCCGGTCTATCCCGGAATCGACCCAGAGCCGTTCCTCGAGGGTGCGGAAAATGCTGTCGAGGCCGCGGATCGGCAAATCAGGGACCGTTCGCGGGTCTGCGTGTCGGTGAGTGCGTGCGGGGAGGTCTTAACGGCTGAATGCGCCACGGGCGCGTTGCCCTGCATTCCGGAATCTTCGGATAGATGGAGTGGTGCGCCCGGCGCGATCGTTCACCGATTTCATACGGCCGGTTCAGCCTTCGCTTGTGTTGCGGGATCGCAGGTCCGGGCGACGGTTCACGGCGCCGCCCGGACCTTGGGTCGATCCTACACCACCTCGAACAGGCCGGCCGCGCCCATGCCGCCGCCGACGCACATGGTGCACACCACGTATTTCACGCCGCGGCGCTTGCCCTCGATGAGGGCGTGGCCGACCATGCGCGCGCCGCTCATGCCGTAGGGGTGGCCCACCGAAATCGCGCCGCCATTGACGTTGAGGTTCTCGTTGGGGATGCCGAGCTTGTCGCGGCAGTACAGCACCTGCACGGCGAACGCCTCGTTCAGCTCCCACAGGCCGATATCGTCCATGGTCAGGCCGTGGGCCTTGAGGAGTTTCGGCACGGCGTAGATCGGGCCGATGCCCATCTCGTCGGGATCAAGGCCGGCGACCGCGATGCCGCGATAGACGCCGAGCGGTTCAAGGCCGCGCTTTTCAGCCTCCTTGCGCTCCATGAGCACCGCCGCGCTGGCGCCGTCGGAGAGCTGGGAGGCGTTGCCCGCGGTGATGAACTTGCCGTCCTTCACCTGCATGCCGTTGGCGAAGACCGGTTTGAGGCTCTGCAGGTTTTCCAGCGTGGTCTCGGGGCGGTTGCCCTCGTCTTTTTCCAGCGTGACTACTTTCTTGGAGATATCGCCGGTCTGTTTGTCCTTCACCAGCATGGTGGAGGGCAGCGGCACGATTTCGTCATCGAACTTGCCCGCCTCCTGGGCTGCGGCGGTGCGCTGCTGGGACTGCAGGGCGTATTCGTCCTGGGCCTCGCGGCTCACATCATAGCGGTCGGCGACGATTTCGGCGGTCTCCAGCATGGACATGTAGAGCGCGGGCACATGCTCGTTGATCCAGGGATCGAACGCCTTGTGCAGGTTCATGTGCTCGTTCTGGACCAGCGAGATCGACTCAAGCCCGCCGCCTACGGTCACCTGCATGCCGTCGCAGATGATCTGCTTGGCGGCGGTGGCGATCGCCATCATGCCGGACGCGCACTGGCGATCCATGGACTGGCCGGCCACCGAGGTGGGAAGCCCGGCGCGGATCAGCGCCTGGCGCGCCACGTTCTGGAAGGTCGAGCCCTGCTGCATGGCCGCGCCCAGGACCACGTCGTCGATCTCTTTGGGATCGATCCTGGCGCGCTCCACGGCGTGCCTGATCGCATGCCCGCCCAGTTCCTGGGCCTGCGTGTCGTTGAACGCGCCGCGATAGGCTTTGCCGATGGGCGTGCGCGCGGTGGAGACGATGACGGCTTCACGCATGGTGAAACTCCTTGTTCAAATAAGGGGGAGGGGGTCAGCCGAGCTTGACGCCGTGATGGTCGGCGGCGGCCTTGAGGAATTTGAAGGTCTGCGAGCCGCCCTCGGTATATTCCTCCTGGCCGCCCGCGTCGGTGATTTCATCAAGGGCGCCCATGACGTTTTCGGCGCTGAGTTCATCCGGTTTGAGATAGACGCCCGGCGTTTCGTAGATCTTCGTCGCGGCGAATCCGCCCGCGCCGGCGCACAGGATCAACCGGTTGGGGCTGTCCTCGGCCACCAGCGGGATCAGACCGGCGGTGACGCTTTCCGGCGTCATCAGCTTGCCGGCCTCTTCCGGGATCAGGCCGTGGGTCATGCGGGTGTAGGCGGTCGGCGAGAGCGTGTTGACGCGGATGTCGTACTTGCGCCCTTCCAGGTGCAGCACGTTCATCAGGCCCACCACGCCCATCTTCGCCGCGCCGTAATTGGACTGGCCGAAATTGCCGTAGATCCCCGAGCTCGAACTCGTCATGACGATGCGGCCGTAAGTGTTCTCCTTCATGTGCTCCCACACCGCCTTGGTGCAGTTCACAGCGCCCATGAGGTGGACTTCGACCACGGCGCGGAAATCGTCGAGCTCCATCTTGGAAAAGCTCTTGTCGCGCAGAATGCCGGCGTTGTTCACCAGGATGTCGACCTTGCCGAAGGTCTTGATCGCCTGGTCCACCATGTCGGCGACCTCGCCGGGATTGGCGACATTGGCGCCGTGCGCCATAGCCTCGCCGCCGCTCGCCTTGATCTCGTCGACCACGGCCTGCGCGGCCGCGCTGGATCCGCCGGTTCCGTCTACCGACCCGCCCAGATCATTGACCACGACGCTTGCGCCACGCCGGGCCAGTTCCAGCGCGTGGCTTCTGCCAAGTCCGGCGCCGGCGCCGGTGACGATGGCCGTGCGGCCGTCAAAGCGGATATCGCTCATGGGTGTTTGTCGCCTCCCGTTGATCAGTCGGCGAACATGCGAGCCGGTTTTGGCGCGAATTGCAATGCGCGCGGCGCCGCGCGGCTCACCGGCCCAGCCTGGAGCAGGACGGCGGGGGCCGCGACCTCCCAGGCCCGGTTACGCCCCCCATAAGACGCGACCGACGCGGCGACGGCGCGCCCCAGCCGATCGACGCCGGTGAAAGCCTCGGCGAGATCCTCCAGGCCGCGCCCGCGCGCGCGCCGGCGTTGCGCCAGGCGCCGAACACCGCCGCCAGCTCGCCGGCGTGGGCGTTCAGCGCGTCGGCGCAGGCGGGCCATTTGGCGCCGGCGGCGCGCTGCAAATCCAACGCGGCCTGCACGCGCAGCACGTCCGGCGTCGACCAGAGCCGCATGCGCCCGCCCTGGGGGCGCTCCCGGTGCAGCGCGCGCACAAGGCCCAGCCGCTGCTGGTGGCGCAGCACGCTCATCGTCGGAGCGGGCGCGCGCGTGTCCGGCACCCCTTCATCGGTCAGCACTTCGCGCAGCCGCCAGTCGTAATGCACCAGCGCCCCCGCGGGCGGCGGGATCGCGAAACGTATAGTCGGTGCGCGTCGGGTGCGACTCCAGGCGATTATACCGTTTGCAAACCCACCGCTTGAATCGGGGGCGAGAATTACCTACTAAAATTTCATTCGGATGGTCGCGGGTTCGAATCCCGCCGCCCCGGCCAAGGATCGGGGCGTAGCTCAGCGGTAGAGCTGCCGCTCGGTCCTCAAGACGGCTTAGCCAACGCCGGGCCCCGTTGATTGGGTTTTGAGCCTGGTCATTTCGGCAAGCTCATACGCCGCCCTGACGTCAAAATATCCAGGCAAGAAAGCGTCATGCTTCTGCATGAACTCTAAAGCCGCTTCCAGTCCGTCAGAAGCCAGCATCGCTCAGCAAGGGCGGGCGCCGAGCGCCTTGATGATTGCGGTGTCTTCGCGCATCGCCCGTCCTCTTCCGCGTGTTGCGGCGAGTATCGCGAGGCGGACGCATGGATTGCACTGACAGGCGTCAGGCGGGAAGATGACATGTGTCACCTTCAGCAACCCCGTACGGTCGCGGCGGCGCTGGCGGCAAGTCGCAAAAAAGGGCGAGCCTGGCGATGGCGCGCCCCCAGGGTCGGAGCCGGCTTGAGTGACGGTCCAGCCGTCTCAAAGACGATCGCGTGCAGGTTTCGCCCACCTGCAAGAAAAGCCCGGGCCGTCCGCCGGCCCGGGCTCCTCTCACCCCGCTTTTAGTAGCGGTAGTTCAGCCCCAGCCAGACGCTGCGGCCGCGCTGATAGGGGAAGCTGCGGCTGGTGTCGGTGTTCGGCAGTTCGTTGAACACGTTGGACACCCGCACTTCCAACTCCACCGCGCCGAAATCGGTCTCCGGCAGGGCGTAGGCGACGTTGAAGTCGCTGCGCAGGGAGTCGTCGCGCGTTACGATGTCGAAGACGTCGTACCGCACGCCGTCAATGGTCTCATTGACGCCGGTGTCGGCGATGGTTTCGTACTCGCCGCGATAGTACAGCCAGAGCGTCGTGCGCAGCGCGTCCTCAAGCCAGCTCGATTGCAGGCTGGCGTTGGCGACGAACGGATCGGCGAAGTCCTCGCGCTGGGCGATGCGCTGAATTTCCGACAGGGAGACAACCTCCCCTTGATAAAGCGCGAAGTCGGCCACCAGCTCCTCCTCGTCGAGTTCGCTGAAATAGTCACCGGCGTTGTCCGACCGGTTGGTGGTCTCAGACCAGTTCGCGTTCAGGGTCAGGGTGTGGTTGCGCCACGAGCCGACCCATTCGCCCGACAGGCCGAGATAGTCGGTCGCGCCTGCGTTGGACGGGAAGGTGACCGTCCGGGTGAAGGTGTCGCCGTCGACCGTCTCCTCGATGCGCTCGCGCGGCTGCGCGACGATTTGATCGCGATGCCAGCGCTGCACCGCTTTGAGCCGGCACACGACATCGAGTCCGTGGATGTCCGGCAGACGCCGTTCAGGAGCGGGAAGGTCAGCGCGGCGGTCGCCTCGTCGCTGTAGGGGGTGTCCAGATCGCTGGGGCGGAACTTGGCCAGTCGGGTCACCCGGTCGAGATTCCAGCCGCTGACGGAGTAGATCAGGTCCGTGCCCGACACGACCGGATCGCGTTCATAGGCGAAGAAGTCCGGATATTGCGAGCGGATGGCGTAGCCGACGAAATCGCCGGCATAGTAGCGGTTGGCGCCGAAGGTCAGCTGCCAGTCCTCGGTGATCGACCAGACCGCCGACAGGCGCGGGGCGATCTCGGTGTTCTCCAGATAGTCGTCGCGCGAGGCGCGCAGGCCGGCGCGCACGTCGACCGGGCCGAAGGTCTGGAGCTGCTCGACCCACGCGGAGGTCTGCGCGATCTCGACCTGGGCCTCGTAGGGCAGGTAGGCGAAGTAGACCGGCAGGGCGATCTCGCCGTCGATACATGCGGGATCGTCGGCGTCCGCGCACACCGTGTTGGGATTGTATCTCCCGCGTGAATAAGCGCGGTTTTCCTCCGGGCGCGCCTTGAAGGCGTCGGTGTAGCTGAACTCGGCTCCGGCGCTGAAATCGCCGCCGAACAGCGGACGGGTCATTTCCGCTTCCAGCGTGTAATCCTGCTGGTCCTGATCGAGGTCGCCGAAGCCGCCTTCGGAGCAATTGCGATTGGTGCAGAAATCGATGCTCGGCGCATCGGAGTCCCAGGAGAAATTGTTCTGCGGCGCGCGCCGGCTTTGCTCGGAGAAGACGTAGGAGCCGCGCACGAACCAGTCGGTTTCGCCGGTCGTCCCGGCCAGCTCCAGCTTGCTGGTGAGCCCGCCGCCCTTGGTGACGATCAGATTGTTGATCCCGTTGGCGTTGGCCGCCTCGCTCTCATACGGGCTGTAGATCACGCTGCCGATCAGTTCGAGCGTGTCGGAAAACGCGTAATCGCCCTTCACCAGAAACTGGTCGGAGGTGGAACGCAAGCCGCGGAAGTTTCCACCATAGCCCTCGCTGAGCTGGTAGTCGACCTCCGCGATCGACCGGCCCAGGCCGAACAGAAGTCCGAAGCGGTCGTTCACCGGGACGTCGACCGTGCCGTGGGCGCGCCAGCGGACGAACTCGGGCGGCAGATCCGCGGCGGTGAGATCGGCGGCCGGGTCGATGACGTAATCGACCAGCTCGTCGCTTTCATAGCCGAAGCGCAGGGTCGCGCCGAACTCGTCGGAGGGATTTCTTATGATCCCGTCCACGACGCCGCCGCTGAAATCGCCGTAGCGCGCGGAGACATTGGAATCGCGCACTTCGAGACCGCTGACGAGGCTCGGGTCGAGAAAGACCGTCTGCGCGGCCGCGCCTGCGACTTCGTTGAAGTTGAACGGATTGCCATTGCTCGTGTCGTGGACGTTATCGACCGCCACGCCGTCGATACGGATCGTGTTGTCGTAGGTCTGGCCGCCGGCGATGGAAATGTCGGAGGGGCGAAGATCTTGGAGATCCCTCTGGCGGACCGAGAACTGATCGACGCTGAAGCGCACGTTCGGGACCAGGCGCAGCACGTCGAGCAGGTCCCCCGACCCGGTCTCGTGGCGCTGGATGGACTCCTCGCCGACCGTGACGAGGCCGGAGTCCACCGCGTCGAAACCGCCATAGGCCGGCGCCGGCGCGCGTTCCTCGACCACGTCGACCGCGCCAAGCTCGACGGCTTGGCGATCGTCCCCCTCCGGACGCTCCTCGTTTTCCTGCGCATAGCCCGGTGCGCTCGCCAGCGCGGCGGCGAGCGCGATCAGTGAAACCTGTCTCATCAGGACCCCTTTCCCGTGTGTCGATACCGATGGGGCGGCCTGATAATGAGACCCACTCGCATTTGCAAGCAAGATGCTCAGGTTTGTGACAGCCCGTCGCACCCCGCGTAAGCCGTTGTTCGTGCTGCGACAGATCGCGTCATAACCGCAACGCACCTATTGCAACCGTTTCTCAGTTGCGCAAGTAAGGCGTTCAGAAAGGAGCGCTCGATGCGCATCACCATCCTCCTCACCCTGATCGGCGCCGCTCTCGTCGGCCTTGTCTGGTCGGCATTGTCCTCGGCCCAGTCTTCGGCCCCGCCTGGTCAGGCGCTCGGCTGCGGGACGCAGGTGTGCGCGCAGGGCGCGGCGCTGAGGCCGGTCTATGAGGGCGCGCCGGACGGCTGGCCGGAGGCGCATCTGGACGCCGATATCGACTATGTGGAGCTTGGCGCCTTGCCGCGTCCGGAGTTCGATTTCGACGATCCGCTGATCATCCTGGGCCGGGACCTGTTCGACGAACCGCGCCTGAGCGCCACCGGTCAGTTCGCCTGTTCCAGCTGCCATGCGCGAGACATGAAGTTCACCGACGGTCTGCGCAGCTCCTTCGGGCATGACCGCCAGCAGGGCGACCGCAACGCCCCGACGCTTCTGGACAAGGCCGATCAGCCGATCTTCCACTGGGACGGCTCGGCGCAGAGCCTGACCCATCAGGCGATGATGCCGATCGTCAATCCCATCGAGATGGCGGCGGATCGCGAGACGGTGGAGACCCGGCTCAACGCCGACGCCGCCTATCGCGACCGCTTCGAGGCGGTGTTCGGCACCGATTCGATCAAGCTGGAGCAGGTCGCCGACGCGCTCGCGGCTTTCCAGGCGAGCCTGCACCGCACCAGCGATTTCGACCGCTTCATGCAGGGTGACGCCGACCGGCTCACCGACCAGCAGGTCCTTGGCCTGCATCTGTTCCGCACCGAGGCGCGGTGCGCGAACTGCCACATGGGTCCGCGCCTGACCGACGACGCGTTTCATAATCTCGGCCTGCATTTCTACGGCCGGGACCGCGAGGATCTGGGCCGCTACGAAATCACCGGCGACCCGGCTGATGTCGGCGCGTTCAAGACGCCGAGCCTGCGCCATGTGGACGACACCGCGCCTTACATGCACAACGGGCTGATCCCGACGTTGCGCGGCGCGATCAACCTGTATGACCACGGCGGCGCGCGCCCGCGTCCGCGTGAGGAATTCGCCGACGACCCCCTGTTTCCCGAAACCAGCGAGCGGCTCCACGAACTTGAGCTGACCCAGGACGAAAAGGACGCGCTGGAGGCGTTCCTGCGCGCGCTGTGACGCCATGAAAGATGCCTTGACCTTCATCGACGGGCCGCTCGCCTTCACTCTCGCGCCGCTGGTCGCGTGTTCGGTGGCTGCGCTTGCGCTGATCGCCGATGCGCTGATCCGCATGGCGACCACGCGCAAGATACGCGGCCGGATCGGCGGCCAGGTGGAGGCGGCGCTGGAGGCTGGCGATCCGCGCGCGGCGCTGGATGTGCTGATCTCCGGGCGTCCCTTTTTCACCGGCGCTGCGAACGCGCTCAAGGCCATGGCCGGCGAACCCAAGGCGCTGCGCGACGAGGCGGCGAGCCTGGCGCTGGCCGAAGACGTTCGCGCCCTCACGCGCCGGCGCAGCGGCCTGGTCACCCTGGCCGCGCTCGCCCCGATGCTGGGGCTTCTGGGCACGGTGATCGGGATGATGGCGGCGTTTCGCGCGCTGGAGGCGTATTCCGGCCCGGTCGAGCCGTCGGTGGTCGCGGGCGGGCTTTGGCAGGCCATGGTGACGACCGGGGTGGGGCTCGCTGTGGCGGTTCCCTGCGTGCTTGTCGCCGCCGCGGTGAAATCCTGGGCCGACGACAAGGCGGCGCGCGCCGGAGCGGTGCTCACGCGCATCTCCATCGCCCTTGAAAGCACGCGCGGGGGCGACCCGTCTCCATGATCACCGCGCACACCGACAGGCCGGACGAGGAGCCGGCCGGCGCCGTCCTCACCCCGCTGGTGGACGTGGTGTTCATGCTGGTGGTGTTTCTGCTTCTGACCGCCAACGCCGCCCCGTTCGCGATTGAAGTCGATGCTCCCGCATCCGAAAACGCGCTCGCCCAGACCGACGCCGATCCGATCCTGATCGCCACGCCGGACGCCGACGGCGCCTGGCGCATCGACGACCGCCGTCTGCACGAGGCGGATGCGCATGACCTGCTCGCCCGCTTGGTGGCGGAGGATCGCGACCGGCCGGTGATCATCCTCACCGACGCGCACGCTTCCGTCCAGAACTTGATCGACGCCCTCGACATGGCCCGCGGCGCCGGCGCGCAAAGCGTGGACATCGCCGCCGAGCCCCAGCGTGCGCAGCCGTGATGAAGGCGGCCGGCTTCAAACTGCTGATCGCCGTGTCAGCTGCATTGCATCTGCTTATCGCCGCGGCGCTGGTCTGGCGCCCGCCCGAGACCGAACAGGACGTCCGGCCGGCGAGCCTCACCGTCAGTCTCGGAGCCAGCGGCGCGAGCGCCGGCGCAGCCCAGCCGGTCTCCGAACCAGCGCCGGACCCGATCGAAGCGCCGGAGGTCCCCCCCGTCGAGCCGGAGCCGGAGGTGCGTGACCGCGAGCCCGAGCCCGTGCGCCCCGCCCCGCGCCCGCGCCCGCGTCCCGTCCCGCCGGAGCCGCAGGATGAGACCGAAGCCGAGGACGCCTCGCCGCAACGCGCCCGTCCGGCGCCCGCGCAGGTGCAGGGCCGTGAAGGCGTGACCGGCGATGACGCGCTGCAACAGAGCGTCGACACGGACGGGGAGACGGACACCGCGGGATATGAGGCGACGGCCGCGAGCCATGACGATCTGGTGCTCGCGCGTTTCGCCTCGGCCAAGCGCTATCCGGCCCATGCGCGCATGCGCGGCCGGGAAGGCGTGGTGGCCGTGGAGTTCACCCTGGACCCCGATGGTGCGGTGCTGGACGCGCGCGTGCTCGCCGGGTCGGGCCACCGGGCGCTTGACCGCGCCGCGCTCGACCAGGTCCACCGCGCCGAACCGTTTCCCGCCCGTCCAGAGACTCTTGATTGGCGCGTGCGCACCTATCGCTCCGAAGTCCGGTTCTCTCTGCGCGACGCCGAGCGGTAGATCGGCTTCAAGACGGTCTGATGATCCGGCCGGTCGGCGCGGCCCACGGGCGGAGCGGCGGGAGCCCGACCTAGTTCGAGCCCGTATCCGCTTCGCCGGCGATCACTGCGTCCATGACGTGGAAGATGGCGGTGTTGTCCACATAGCCGCCGTCCCAGCCGTAGACCTCGCCCCACAGCGCTTGAGCTTGAAGATCGAACCGTTCGAACGCTTCCAGCCGCGACGCGCCCCGGCCGATCGCCCAGAGCGGGACCAGCTCATTGGTGTGATTGCCAGAGGCGAACTGATGGCCGGGGATTTCGCCGGCGCCGCGGTCCTGGACCGCGCGGAACTCCACGAACCGGTCGCGGGCGGGATCGTAGCGGGTTTCGCCTTCAGGCGTTTCGTACGAGCCTTCGCCCCAGATGCCGCCGGTCTCGTGGTCGGAGGTGACGATGAGCAAGGTCTCCTCCCAGCTGGAATGGGTCTCGACCCAGTCGATCACCGCGCCCACCGCGGCGTTAAAGTCGATCTGCTCTTCGATGAAGCGCGGCATGTTGTTCGCGTGGCCCATCCAGTCCACCGCGCCGCCTTCGATCATGACGAAGAAGCCGTCCGGATCGCGGTCGAGGATGGACAGGGCGCCCAGGCTCATGGTGGCGAGGTCCGGCGTGCCCGGATTGAACGCCATGCCGGACGGAGCGGAGGCGTCCTCGGGGAAGTCCTCGCGCGTCGCTTGGGTGGAGCCGCTGGAGCGGGCGATCCCGACAAGGCGCTCGGGCGCCGCCATGTCGCCGGAGGCCAGCGCTTCGAACGCCGCACGGGTGTCGATGAAGGTATAGCCGTTGAGCCCCGCCTCGCTCGTCAGAGCCGACCAGGTCTCCTGCCCGCCGACATAGCGGAAGGCGCGCCCGTCCGGGTTTTCCACCGGCCGACCCGATCCGTCGAAGAGCGGATGGCCGGTTCCCATGATCACGTCGAGGCGGCCGTCGGCCATTTGCTGGAAGATCTCGGCATAATCGTTGCGCGAGGCCGCCTGCGCCCAGGCCGAAGCCGGCGTGGCGTGGGAGGCTTGAACCGTGGTCACAACGCCCGTGGCGAGGCCGTGACGGTCGGCGATATGGGCGATGGTCCGGAACGGGGCCGCGGCGTCCCAGTTCATGTTGACGCGGCCCGACACCGTCTTGCGGCCCGAATGGATCGCCGTGCCGGCCGCCGCGGAGTCGGTATAGGAGGTGTAGGGAATGGACACCTCGCCGAAATCGTTGGCGAACGCCCCGTCGAAGCGCTCCCAGCGCTCGCGCGGGACGTAGCCCTGCGCTTCGACGCCGGCCGCGGCCTCCAGCGCATCATTGGGAAGGATCGCGCCGCGCTCGTCGATCAGGCGCAGCGCATAGTGGGCCGACGCGCCGAGATAATACTCGCCCGCGCCCTCGGGGCGGACCTGATAGGGGCGGCTTCCCGCCTCGCCTTCGTAATAATCCGCGGCGAGCCAGCCGTTGAAGCCGGCCCCGTCGGAGATCATCAAGATGACGTTGCGCGGGGCGCCGGCCTCCTGCGCCTGGACGGCTCCGGTCAGGGCGGTTGCGGCGAGAAGGGCGGTGATGAGCGTCATGATCTTGGGTCCGTTCTGAGCGCGCAAGCGCGTTTGCGGCGCACTTTTTCACGCGCGCATGTCAGACCGATGACAGCCGGCGCCCGAGGCGCCGGCGCGCACCGGATTCTCCGCCGGCGAACCGGTTGGGCGAGCGCGGAGCGCCCGCTCATGACGGCTCGTCAATTTCAGAGCTAAGTGTACGGCGGGCCAAGAAAGATTCGAACTCCCGACGCCCAGGTTCGTAGTCGGGATGTTGGACGTCTGAATCAACGACCGTTCTGATCCTTCCCGGCGTGTTCCCGGCGTGGAGGCGCAAGGATCCGGCGCCTGGGTTCAGAACGGAATCGGGCCAAGGAGGGTCTGGTGAAGGTCAACCCAACCCACGTGGTCGGCAGGCGTCCGGCAGGGGGCGTGCGGCGCTTTACAAGAGCTGGGCCGGGCCACGCGTCAAGCGAGGTGGAGACTGTTATCGCCAGCTCGGTCCGCATGAGAAGACCGTTGGCCGGAAGGCGATGACGACTCGCATCAGGCAAGCTTGGGGTGATCGCCTTGGCGTTGTGTCCGCCAAGCAGGCCATGCGCGTCTTCAAATTGAATGTTTCGACCCGCGCCAAACTGCGTTCTGATTCGGTTTTGCTCGCCGAAGACCGCGTACGGTATCCGCCACCGCTTCCAGGGTGTTGCGGGATCAGTGCACTGCGTAATCGATCTTATGAAGCCGACGGCGCCGCCGAGGGGCCTTGCATCGGGGCGCCGGATTTGGCCTGAAAAGGCGCCGGTCGCGGCGCGTTCAGCAAGGCGCTTGTTCAAGGGGCTGTGACAAGAAAGCCCCAGCCCCTCGCGGTGGAGGGGCTGGGGCGGCTTTCCGGCGCGCCGCCTCCGCGGGGGCGGGGAGGGGCAGGGGATCAGCGCGCCGGAAGCTTGGCTCGGCGCTTTACTGGGCCTCGTCGCGCTCTTGGCGCTCTTCGGCGGCCATGGTGATGCGCTGAGCGAGCTCGGCGTCGGCGCGGGCGGCCTGCATGATCTCGTTATAGCGCTGCACCTCGAGACCCGCGTTCAGCACCGCGGCCGTCATTTCCTCCTGAGCCTCGACCTGGATTTCTTGGGCCGCTTGCTCGTCTGTGGCGGATTGTAGAGCCGGGCGGTATTCCTCGAACACCTCCGACGCGTCATCCACGGCGACCACGAACGCCTCGATCTCGGTGTCGGTGACCGGCTCGATCTGCGGCTGTTGTTCCTGCTGGTAGGGCTGCTGCTGCTGGGCGCCGGCCTGCAACGCGTGGGCGCCGGCGCCGGCGGCGCCTGCGAGGATCACGGCGATGGAGGTGGTGCGAAGAAGGGTGGCGATCATCATGTAGGCCTTTCAGCTTGCGTCATGCTCTTTCGATGACGAGGGTGAGACGCCGGCGATCGGCCAGCTGTTGCGGCGTTTGTAAAATTCTGCAGCGAAACACATTCGACGGGCGTCTTATTATCGGTGACGCCGATCAGGGCGCGGCGAATTTGGCGGAGAGACTTCATGAAGGCTGCGGCGCTTGAGCGTTCGATCATCGCGAATACACGGCGTCTGCGGCGCTTCGCAGTGAGCCTCGCCGGCCCTGACGACGCTGACGATCTGTTTCAGACGACGTGCGAGACCGCATTCCGCAAACGGCGGCGGCTTCGCAGCCCGGAGAAGGCTCCGGCCTGGCTGATGACGATCATGTATCGCCGCTTCCTGTCGGACCGGCGCGCGGCGGCCCGGCGCCGGGAAACCGCTGCTGAGACGTTGCCCGAGATCGGCCGCGGCGCCTCCAGTGCATTGAAACTCAGCGCCGTCCGCGTCGTTGACGCGCTTGAGACGCTGCCTGACGATCAAAGGGCGGCGCTGGTGCTGGTCGCGGTCGAAGGCTGGTCCAGCGATGAGGCCGGCGCGCTGCTTGACCTGAAGCCGGGCAGCGTCAGGGCCCGTGTTTCGCGCGCTCGAGAGCGCCTGCGCGAGCTGCTTGGCGAAGACGGGCTGGAAAGCCTTGGGGGAGACCAATCCCAGGATCGGAAGGCGAACTGATATGGCCGACTTCGAACACCACCCGTCCATGTCCGCAAATGAGGACCGCGACATCGACGGCCGGCTCGCGGACGCCCTTGACCGGTACGCGGACGGCGGCCCGCCGCCCGGCCTCGCGGCGATGAGCGCACGGGCTGGCCAAACGGACCGGATGTTCACGAGCGCGTCCCTTGTCGCGGCGGCCGCGCTTGTGTTCGCCGCCGGCTGGGTTGCTGATGATTTCGCCGCCTGGCGCGCCGATCCTGTCCCCCATGAAGTCGCCGATCTGATGGACGTGGAACGCGATTGGGACGCCGATTTTCAGATTGCGAACCTTGAAACATTGGCGCAGGGGTCGCTCACCCCTGTGTCGCTGACCGATCTGGGTCTTGTTCTGATCCGGACCGAGGCGCGCCGGGCGAGATCCGGCTCGGTGCAGCGCATGGAATACGTGACACAGGGCGGACGCCCCGTGAGCGTGGTCATGCGCCGGGAGCGTCCGCGGGATATGACCGAGCCGGCCGTGGCCGCCTATCACGGGCGGGACGTCGTCTACTGGACCCACGGCCCGTATTCGTTCGGCGTCACCGGCGAGGCGACGCGTGAGGAACTCATCGACATCGCCGAGACGGTTCGCACGCGGCTGAGCCTTGAAGGAGCCGCGCCGGTGCGGCCCGTTGCGGATATCGGGCCGTCGATCACCGGTCCGGTCAGTGCGCCGGACAATGCGGCGCCGGTGCAGACCGGGTCTGCGGCCGGCCCGCCGGGCCGCTGACGCTCTGAAGGCCGCCGCCTCGACGATCGGCGTTATCCGGCGGTTCCTCTGACGCCGCCTAAGCGCCGTCGGCCGAGCGATTGCGCACCATCACCGAAACGTTGAGCGCGAGAGCGAACGTGCCCCACGCCAGGTAGGGCGCCATCAAGACGGCTGCGAGCGTGTCGAGCCGCAGGAAGGCGAGCGTGGTGGCCAGAACCGCCAGCCACAGCGCCGCGATGATCACCGCGCCGGTGCGAATCCGGTTGAGCCCGAAGAATACGGCCGACCAAAGCGTGCTTATGATGATCTGAAGGGACCATAGGCCGAGCGCCAGATCGTCGCCAGGCTGCTCGGACACCCGGGCCGCGGCCAACGACATGAGAACGTACAACACCGCCCAGATCACCGGGAACAGCTTGTCGGGCGGCGTCCACGGGGGTTTATCCAGTTCGCGGTACCAGGCGCCGGGCTT
>JBKHAZ010000131.1:0-7396 GCA_046542605.1 Oceanicaulis sp.
CAGGCCGACGTGCGCATCTCGCGCCTGACCATGGATCCGGGCGGCGCCGGGTTCGACCTGATGTTCCAGAACCGCGAGGGCGGGCCGGAGGTGTGGACCGCGCTTGGCCTGCCCATGATGGGCGAGCACAACGTGCTCAACGCCGCCGGCGCCATCGCCGTGGCCGAAGCGCTGGGCGCCAAGGAGGAGGAAGTGCGCAAAGGCTTGGTCGGGTTCGGCGGGGTGAAACGGCGCTTCACCATCACCGGCGTCGCCAACGGGGTGACGGTGGTCGACGATTACGGCCACCACCCGGTGGAGATCGCAGCCGTGCTGAAAGCTGCGCGCCAGCGCGCCGGGGCGGGCAAGGTCGTCGCGGTCATGCAGCCGCACCGCTTCTCGCGCCTGCACGACCTCTTCGACGATTTCTGCACCTGCTTCAACGACGCCGACAGCGTGCTGGTCGCGCCGGTCTACACCGCCGGGGAAGACCCGATCGAGGGCGCGGACCGTGACAGTCTGGTGCACGGCCTCATCCGCCACGGCCATCGAGACGCCGCGCCCACCGAGCGCGAAACCCTGCCCGAAGACCTGTCCGGTCGCCTGGCGCCGGGCGACGTCGTTCTTTGCCTTGGCGCCGGCGACATCACCGCATGGGCCGCCGAGCTGCCCGGCCGTTTGAAGGAGAAGGTTTAAGGGGCGTATTGAACCAAAACGAACCTCATGAATTCCCGGCCACGCCCTCTAGCGAAGCACGAGGACGTGGAGCCGGGACCTGATGCGAACCT
Source organism: Oceanicaulis sp. (assembly GCA_046542605.1). Classification (GTDB taxonomy): domain Bacteria; phylum Pseudomonadota; class Alphaproteobacteria; order Caulobacterales; family Maricaulaceae; genus Oceanicaulis. Next base: position 768 of record JBKHAZ010000131.1, read on the forward strand.
GGCGCGAGGTCCCGGATCATCGCCCGACGCGGTCGGACATGTCCGGGAATTCATTGAATTTGCTCATAAGAGATGACGCATGACCTTTCCTTCGCTTATCGATCAACTCCCCGAGGTTCGCGGCAAGTACACCGAGAACGTGCCGGTCTCCGGCTTCTCCTGGCTGCGCGTGGGCGGACCGGCGCAGGTGCTCTACATGCCCGCCGACGAGGCGGATCTTGCGCGGTTCCTGGCCGAGACGCCGCGCCACATTCCCGTGCGCGTCGTGGGCGCGCTGTCCAACACGCTGGTGCGCGACGGCGGACTTCCCGGCGTGACGATCAAGCTCACGCCCGCCTTCGGCCAGGTGGAGATCGAGGACGGCGCGAAGGTGCGCGCCGGCGCCGCCGCGCTGGACAAGATGGTCGCCAAGAAGGCCGCCAAGGGCGGGATCGCGGGGCTTGAGTTTTATGTCGGCGTGCCGGGCGCCGTCGGCGGGGCGCTGGTGATGAACGCGGGCTGCTACGGGACCGAGACCAGGGACCGGCTGATCGAGGCCGTGGCGCTGGACCGCCAGGGCCGCCGCCAGATCGTGCCGGCCGAGCGGTTCAACTATTCCTATCGCCACAGCGACATTCCCGACGACTGGATCTTCACCGAGGCCCTGTTCCAGGGCGAGCCGGACGATCCAGAAGCGGTCACCGAGCGCATGGACGCCATCACCGAGAAGCGCGAAAGCTCCCAGCCGATCCGGGAAAAGACCTCCGGTTCCACCTTCAAGAACCCCGATCCCGATGAGAGCGGCGGCAAGTCGGCCTGGCAACTCGTCGATGCGGCGGGCTGGCGCGGAAAACGGATCGGCGGGGCGCGCTTTTCCGAGCAGCACTGCAATTTCCTGATCAATGACGGCGCCGCGACGGCCAACGATCTGGAGACGCTGGGTGAGACCGTGCGCGCCGAGGTGAAGGAGAAATTCGGCGTCGAACTCCAGTGGGAGGTGCGCCGCGTGGGAGAGCCCGCCAATGGCTAAAAAGATCGCCGTGCTGCAGGGCGGCCTATCGAGCGAACGCGAGGTCTCCTTCGCTTCGGCGAAGAAATGCATCGCCGCGCTCAAGGCCCGAGGCCACGAGGTGATCGAGATCGACCCGGCCGAGGAGCAGTGGCCTGAGCAGATCAAGCGCGCCGCGCCCGATCTCGCCTTCAACGCGCTTCACGGCGCCTGGGGCGAGGACGGGCGCATTCAGGGCGTGCTGGAATATCTGCGCCTGCCCTACACCCATTCCGGCGTGCTGGCCTCGGCGCTCGCCATGGACAAGCAGCGCGCCAAAAGCGTGCTTGAAGCGGCCGGCGTGCGCTGTCCTGAAGGCATGATCGTAAACCGGTTCGAGGCGGCCAAGACCCATCTCATGGATCCGCCCTACGTCGCCAAGCCCAACGCGGAAGGCTCCTCGGTGGGTGTGATCATCGTGCGCGAAGGCGAGGCGAGCCCGCCGGAGATTCTCGCCGCGCACGACTGGCCCTATGGCGACGACGTCCTGATCGAGAAATTCATTCCCGGCCGTGAGCTGACCGTCGCCGTGATGGATGAGCGCGCGCTTGCTGTGACCGAAATCACGCCCAAGACGGCGTTCTATGATTTCGAGGCCAAGTACGGTGAGGGCGGCTCGGACCACAAGATCCCGGCCGACATTCCAGACGAGATCGAGCGCTACTGCCTCGAGGCTGCGCGCAAGGCGCACCAGACCATCGGCTGCCGCGGTCTGACGCGGTCTGATTTCCGCTACGACCCTGAGACCGGTAAGGTTTGGTTACTCGAAATTAATACCCAACCGGGCATGACTCCGACATCGCTCGCGCCCGAACAGGCGGCGTATTGCGGGATCTCGTTTGAAGATCTCGTCGAGTGGATGGCGGAGGATGCGTCTTGTCTCAGGTAGGGCGCGCCGGCGGTCGCGACTCTACCAAAGGCGCAAGGTCCCGGCGCAAGACCAAGCCGAAACCCCAGCCCGCCAGCAACAGGGCGGCGAACTGGGCGGCCGCCCAGCTGCGCGCCGCGCGCCACCGGGCGAGCTATGCGCTGCGCCTGGGCGCGCTGACGGCCGCTCTGCTCTTCGCCGTCGCCGTTCTGGCGCTCGCCGTGCTCGGCCGCCTCGGAGAGGCCGGCGAGGCGGTGGCCGGCCTGGTGGAGACCCGCCTGGCCGACGCCGGCTATACGGTCGCGTGGCTGGAGGTGTCGGGCGCCCGGCGGCTTGACCCTGAAACCATTGCGGGCATGGTCGGCGCCGAAGACGGGACCGGGCTCGCCTCCATCGATCTTGGGGCCGCGCGCGAGGCGCTGGAAGCGCATCCGTGGGTGAAATCGGCCCAGGTGGTGCGGCTGTGGCCGGACCGGATCGCCGTCATCGTCGAAGAGCGCTCGCCCGTGGCGCTATGGCAGATCGACGGCGCGCACCATGTCATCGATACCGCCGGGACGGTCATCGCCGGCGCCGACCCGGGCGCCTTCACCGATCTGCCGCGCGTGGTGGGCGCCGGCGCGAACGAGGGAGCGGCGCGCATCACGGGGCTCATCGCTTTGCATGAGGCGATCGCGGCGCGCACCACCCACGCCATCAAGGTCGGCGAGCGGCGCTGGTCGCTGCGCCTGACCAGCGGCGGCGAGGTGATGCTGCCCGAAGCCGATCCGGCCGGCGCGCTGGCCACGCTCGCCGCCCTGCACGAGGAGCGCGGCGTGCTCGATTTCGATGTGCAGTTCCTTGATTTTCGAAATGACGGCGAGATGGTGATCCGGCCCTGGCCGGACCGCGCTGAACGCGCAGCGGGGCGAGGGGCCTGAACCATGGGCATGATGAGCTTTTTCAAGGGCAAGGCCGAAGCGCCCGCCGTTACGCGCAAGCCGGGCGTCTTCGCCGCGCTCGATATCGGCGCGGCCAAGACGATCTGCTTCATCGCCAAGACCGAGCCGACGCTGGCCGGCTTGCGCCCGCGGGTCATCGGGGTCGGCCACCAGTCCACCCGCGGCGTGCGCGCGGGCGCCGTGGTGGACATGGAGGCCGCCGCCGAAAGCATCCGGGCCGCCGTGGTGAACGCCGAGCGCATGGCCGGGCATACCGTGACCGAGATCACGCTGGCCGCCTCGGCCGGCGCGCCGGGATCCTCCCGCATCGCGGTGGACATGGACATCGCCGACTCCGAGGTCACCGACCGGGATCTGCGCCGCATCCTCGGCACCGCCCTGCGCGAACATGACGAGCCGGGACGGGTGATCCTGCACGCCCTGCCGCTGTCCTGGCGAGTGGACGGTCATCGCGGGGTGCGCGATCCGCGCGGCATGTTCGGCAAGGGGCTGGGCGTCGATCTGCACGTCGTGAGCGCCCAGGCCGAGCCGCTGCAGAACCTCATCGCCTGTGTCGAGCGCTGCCAGCTCTCCGTGGCCGGCGTCGCCGCGACGCCGTACGCCTCCGGACTCGCCGCGCTGTCGCCGGACGAAATGGAGCTCGGCGCGGTGCTGGTGGACATGGGCGCGCACACCACCACGCTCGCCGTCTTCGCCGAAGGCGCTTTGCAGCATGTCGACGCGCTGCCCGTGGGCGGCGCGCACGTGACCAGCGATATCGCGCGCGGGCTGCAAACCCCCATCACGGCCGCCGAGCGCATCAAGGCGCTCTATGGCTGCGCGCTCGACAGCCCGGACGACGACCAGGTGATGATCGAAACCCCGCCCGTGGCCGGCGGGCAGCAAATGGTCCAGCAGCCGCGGGCACTTCTCAACGCCATCATCCGCCCGCGCCTTGAGGAGATTTTCGAGCTCCTGCGCGACCGGCTGGAGGCGGCGGGCGCCGACAAGGCGGCGGGCCGGCGCCTCGTGCTGACCGGGGGCGCATCCCAGCTTCCTGGAACCGGAGAACTCGCCGGCCGCGTCCTGGGCAAAAGCGCCCGGGTGGGCCGGCCCGAGCACTTGTCGGGCCTTGGCGACGCGGTGGCGGGGCCTGGCTTTTCAGCGTGCGCCGGCGTCATCCATCGCTGTGTCACCGGGCCTGTGGAGGCCATCTCCGGCCCGCCGCGCTTCATCCAGACCGGCCCACGCCGCCGCGCGCCGATCACCGGCGAACGCGGTCCGAAGGCGGTTCTGCGCTGGTTTGCGGAGAGCTTCTAGAGCGCAACCCCTGTCCGCCTCACGCCACCCAGCGCTTGACCTCTTCGGACAGAAACTCGCTGAACGCCGCTACGCGGCGTGAGCCGCGAAGCTCCTGGGGATAGAGCATGTAGACCTCGAACGGCGGACCGGCGTGATCGGGCAAGACGCGCTGCAGCTTGTCGTTTTCGCGCGCCACATAGTCGGGAAGCCCGGCCAGGCCCAACCCGGCCTCGGCGGCTTTCATCATGCCGTTGATGGTGTTGGCTTCGATCACCGGCTCGCGCGGCTTGTCGCCGGCGCCGCGCCCGAGGGTGAGCTGCCAGTTCAGGTTCGGGATCGGCGCCAGATGTTTCGGCCCGTAGGCGACGAAGTCGTGCTGGTCGAGATCCGCGAGACCCGCAGGTTCACCCTTGCGTTCCAGATAGGGCGCGCTGGCGTAGAGATGCTGGTCCACCTGCATCAGTTTTTTCTGGATCACGTCGTTCTGGGTCGCCGCCCAGGGACGGATGGCGAGGTCGGCTTCCAGATTGGCGATGTCCAGCTCATGATCGACCAGAAGAAGCCGGATGCGGATCTGGGGAAATTGCTCGCGGAAGCGCGTCAGGCGCGGCGCCAGCCAGATCGCGCCCAGCGCGGTGGGCGCGGTGACCCGCAACAGGCCCGAGGGTTCGTCACGGATATCCTGCAGATGGGCCTCGGCCAGCGCGATCTTGCCCGCGACCTCCGCGGCGGCGGTGAACAGGACCCGGCCCGGCTCCGTGGGCAACAGCCCGCGCGTGTGGCGGTGAAACAGCTTCACGCCCAGCTCGGCCTCCAGTGCGGATATCTGCCGGCTGACCGCGGACTGTGACAGGTTCAACAATTCCGCCGCACCGGTCAGCGAGCCGGCCTCGGCGGCGGCGTGGAAGGTTTTCAGCTTGTCCCAGTCCATGAATATCCCGAATCCGTCGCCCACCCCTGCAGGCGACCGCATTATGGCGGCGAGCCGAACGAATGGCGAGATTTGCGCAGGCGCGAACGCAGAGCGCGCCTAAAGCCGCACCGTCATCCCGTCGGCCAGTGAGTTGCGATAGGCCCGCCAGGCGGGGATCAAGCCGAGCACGGCGGCGGCCAGCGTCACCAGAGCGATGATCGCCAGATCGTAGAGCCCGGGCAAAAGGCCGGGAAGCAGGATGCCGAAGCGCGCCTCGATCAATGGCGCGGCGAGCGCGAGCGATCCGTAAGTGAGACCCGTCCCGGTCACGGCGCCGGCGAACGCCAGGATCGCGCTTTCGGCGACGAGCAGGACGAAGACATGGTGGGGCCGCGCGCCCAAGGCCCGCAGGATCGCCATTTCGCGCCGGCGCTCGTTGAGGCTCGTCAGAATGGCGGTCAGAATGGACACAAGACCCACCGCCACCACAAACGCCGCCACGGCGGCCAGCGTGCGTTCGGCGGCGCCCACGACCGACCAGAGCTGGGCCAGCGCCACGCCGGGCAGCACGGCCTGCAAAGGCTCCTGCGGATAGGTGTTCACCTGTCGCTGAAGACGCAGCGCCGCCACCGGCGACGAAAGCCCGACATAGAACGCCGTGATTTGCTCCGGCGTCAGGTCCATGGCGCGAAGCCGGTCGGCGGGCAGGCTCGTTCCCGCCCCGGTGGCGCCTTCCAGATGGATCGCCTCGACGGCTTCCAGGGTCACGAAGACCGACCGGTCCAGCGGCGTCCCGGTGGGGGCCAGAACGCCGGTGATCGTGAACGGATTGTTGTCATGCTCGACAAAGCTCACCGAGCCCGTGCCGTGAGCGACGATGATCTCCTGGCCGATCGCGTAGCCAAGCTCGCGCGCCACTTCCGCGCCGACGACGGCTTCGAACAGATCATCGAACGGACCGCCGTCCGCGAAGCGAATATTGCGGCCGTCGCCATATTGGTAATGCTCGAAATATCCGGTCGTGGTGCCCACCACCCGATAGCCGCGATGGGAGTCGCCGAGGCTCACCGGGACGGTCCAGGCCACGCCCGGCGCGCCCGCCACCGCCTCATAGCTCTCCCAGGTGATGTTGTTGGTGGCGTCCCCGATATGGAAGACGGAATAGAGCAGCAGGTTCACCGGGCTGGAGCGCGCGCCGACGATCAGGTCGACGCCCGCGATCGTGTTTTCGAAGCTCGCCCGCGCGCCGTGCCGGACCTTTTCGACGCCAAGAAACAGCGTCACCGAGATCGCCACGGTGAGGATGGTGAGAAGCGCCGTGCCCGCCCGGTTGGCGATCGAGCGCAGCGCCAGCGACAGGATGGGGAAGCGCCCGGTCACGGCCGCGCTCCCGCCAGATCGGCGCGCGCCGCGTTCAGCTCGGACAGATCGAGACCCCGGTCGAAATGGCCGGCCAGCCCGCCGTCATGGCTGACGAACAAGAGCGCCGCGCCGGTGGCGGCGCATTCCTCCTGCAGCAGGGCGATGAACTGATCGCGGCTGTCGGCGTCGAGCGCGCTGGTGGGTTCGTCGGCGAGGATCAGGCCCGGCGCGCCGATG
>JBKHAZ010000132.1:0-7382 GCA_046542605.1 Oceanicaulis sp.
CACCGCGGCCGGCGGCGCGGGCGCGCCGGCCTCGCCCGCGCCGATCCGCGCCCGGTTCGCCCAGCGCGAGCCGGAAAAGACCTCGACCTCGAGATCGCGCACGCCGGTCGCCATCACGCGCCGGCGCGTGCGGCTTTCGCGGGCGGCGTCGGGATAGGCCGCAGCTTCGCGCCACAGCGTCTCGCCGTCATAGAGCCAGACCACGCGCTGCAGCGTGGATCGCGGCTGGGCGGCGCCGGGATTGGCCCAGCCGGTGCGGGTCAGCACCAGCACCTCGCGCGGGCCGGCGGCGCGCACGAGTTCGCTCCCGCGCGCATCGGCGGCGAAGACGCGCGGGTCCTCCAGCCCGTCTCCGGTGCGCGCCGGGCGCATCACCAGCTGGCCGAGATCGGCGGTGAAGAGCGCGCCCATGCGCTGGGCGGTCTCGATGCGCGCCAGCGCGGCCTCGGTCTGCTCCTGACCTCTGAGCGCGGTGGTGAGAAGCCCCACCGACACCGCGCTGACGACCGCGAACACGGCCACCGCGGCGAGGACTTCCAGCAGGGTGAAGCCGGCCTCGCGGTCCATCATGGGTCCTCGCGCAGAAAGGTGACCCGCCGGGCCGCTTCGCGCCCGTCTTCGGCGGCGACGGTGAGGGTGAGCCGGGTGAGGCCCGGATCGCCCGACGGCGCGGCTTCAAGCCGATACTCGAAAACTCGCCCGGCGATCTCATACGGCCCCGAGCGCGCGCCCGGCGGGGCGCCGCGCGCTTCGGCGATCTCGCGCGCCATGAGATTGTCCGCGGCCAGCCCGGCGAGCGCGGCGTCTTCGGCGAGCGCCGCGGCGCGCACGCCCGTGGTCAGCGCGTTCATCAACGCCACGCCGGCGATCGCCAGCACGGCGAGCGCGGCGAGCATCTCGATGAGGGAGAAGCCGGCCTCGCGGGTCATGGGCCCGCCTCGCGGGAGTGATGGCGATAGCGCAAGGCGCCCGCGTCGCCGCGCGACAGGACGGCCGCGCCGTCCCGGCCTTCGAGCCTGTAGACGAACGGATCGTCGAATCCGGCCGGATCGAACCAGATCTGCGGCGCGTCCGGGCGAGTGTCTTCGCGGCCGTTGCGCGCGGCGACGCCGCCCTCGACGAGAACCAGGCCCAGATCGGGGTCGGAGAAGCGCACCGGCTCCAGCGCGGGGTGGTCGCGGCGCTCCAGCCAGACCGCCGCGCCGGCGCGGAAGAAGCGATAGCCCCGCCCGTCCGGGTCGGCGGAAAAGCCGACGAACGCGCCGGTGAGCAACGCCTCGCGCTCGGCCTCGGCGAAGGCGCGCATCAGCCGCTCGCCGGCCGCCTCCTCGGGGGCGTCGCCGAAATCGCCCAGCACCACCACCGCGGTCGCCATCACCGCGACCACGGACAGGGCGGCCAGCATCTCCAGAAGCGAGACGCCGGCCTCACGGTTCAAGGGGCGGCGCGCGGCCATGGCGGGGTCCTAGCGCTCCGCGTCCGGATCCCAGTTGCCGATATCGGCGTCCTCGCCCTCGCCGCCGACCCGGCCGTCGGCGCCGAAGGACCAGATGTCGAAGCGGCCGTATTCGCCGGGGATCACGTACTGATAGTCGTTGCCCCACGGATCTTCGGGCAGGCGGTTGATGAAGCCGCCCTCGGGAAAACGCTGGGCCAGGCGCGCATCGCCGGGCGCGACCACCAGGGCGTCGAGCCCCTGTTCGGTGGTGGGATAGGTGTTCATGGTCAGCCGGTACATCTCCACCGCGCTCTCCAGCTGGCTGACGTCGGCGCGCGCCTTCTCGATCATCGCCCGGTTCTGGCTGGGCATCACATTGATGACGATGATCGTCGCCAGGATCCCGATGATCACCACCACGACCATGATCTCGATCAGCGTCAGGCCGGCCTCGCCGGTTTCGAACGCGTCTTCGTCGTAAGGACGCATCACCATGGACGCATCTCCCTTTTGGCTTGCGGCGCTCACATCAGCACCGAGGTGTTCAATTGCAGAATGGGCAGAAGGATCGACAACACGATGGTCACCACGATCGCGGCCATCACCAGTATGATTCCCGGTTCCAGGAGCGACAGGCCCGCGGTCACCGCGGTGTCCACATCGCCCTCCAGGTGCTCCGCGGCGCGTTCGAACATCTCCGCCAGCCGGCCCGAGCGCTCCCCGGCGGCGACCATGTATACCATGATCGGCGGAAAGAAGCGCGCCGCGCGCAGGGCGTCGGCGAGGCCGCGGCCGGTCTCCACCTGGTCGATCACGCCTTTGACCACGTCCTGGACCACCAGATCGCCGCTGGCGCGGCGCGCCGCGCGCAGCGCATCGGGCAGCACCGCGCCGGAGGCGATGAGAATGCCCATGGTGCGGGCGAATCGCGCCGCTTCGGTCTTCTTGTGCAGGCCCGAGATCACCGGCGTCGACAGCCGCGTGCGGTGGGCGGCCCGGCGCACCGGCGCCTGCCGCATGGCGAGGACATAGACGAGCGCGGCGAGCGCGGCGGCGCCGGCCAGGATCGGCCAGGCGGTCTGCAGAAAGTCCGACACCGCGATCATCATTCGCGTGATCAGCGGCAGCTGCAGCCCCATCGTGTCGAACTGCTCTGAAATGCGCGGCACGATGGCCACCAGCAGCAGCACCACCACGATCAGCGCCACCACGCCGAGCACGGCCGGGTAGATCAGCGCCCCGCCCACCTTGCGCTTCAGCGCGTCGGCCTTTTCCAGATAATCGGCGAGCCGGTCGAGCACCAGGCCCAGCCCGCCCGCGCTTTCACCGGCGGCCACCATGGCGCGGTAGACGCCGGGAAAGCTGCGCGGATGCGCGGCCATGGCTTCCGACAGGCGCTCGCCTTCGACCACCTTGGCGCGCACCTCCATCAGAACCCGGCGCAGGGCCGGGCTCGCGGCCTGACCGCCCACCAGGCCGACCGCCTCCTCCACCGGCATGTTCGCGCCGATCAGGGTGGCGAGCTGGCGCGTGGCGCCCATGAGCTCGCGCTGGGAGAGGGGCTGAGGTCCGGTGAGGCGCTTGAGAAGCCCCGCAAATCCCGGCCCGCCTTCGCCGGCGCGCGCCACCGACAGCGGCGCCAGGCGGCGGCGGCGCAGCTCGCGCCGGGCGGCCTGCTCGGACTCGGCCGACACCAGGCCCGACGTCTTGCGGCCCGCCGCGTCGAGCGCTTCGTATTCAAACGCCGCCATCGCGCTCGCCGTCCTCGCGGCAGACCCGCATGACTTCGGCAAGGCTCGTCTCGCCCGAACGCGCCAGCTTCACCCCCGAGCGCCAGAGCGTGTCGCGGTTGCGGAAGGCCTCGGCGGCGAGATTGAGCTCGCGCGCATCGTCATGAATAAGCGAGCGCATGGTGTCGTCCACCGGCACGACCTCATACACCCCGCGCCGGCCGGAAAAGCCGGTTCCTCCGCACGCCGCGCAGCCTTTCGGCCGGTAGAGCGTGACGGTTTCGTCGGCGCGGGCCTCCACCATGCGCCGCTCGGCGTTGTCGGCCTCATAGGGCTCGCGGCAGGCCTGACAGAGCCGGCGCACCAGGCGCTGGGCGACGATGGCCGACAGGGTCGAGGCCAGAAGGTAGCTCTCCACCCCCATGTCGCGCAGGCGCGTCACCGCGGCGATGGCCGAGTTGGTGTGCACCGTGGACAGCACCAGGTGCCCGGTCAGCGAGGCCTGCACGGCGATCTCGGCGGTCTCGCGGTCGCGGATCTCGCCCACCATGACCACGTCCGGATCCTGACGCAGAATGGCGCGCAGGCCCGCGGCGAAGGTCATGCCCACCTTGGCGTTGACCTGCGTCTGGCCGACACCGTCCACCGCGTATTCCACCGGGTCCTCCACGGTGAGGATGTTGCGGGTCTGATCGTTTAGGAGATTGAGCCCGGCGTAGAGCGTGGTCGTCTTGCCCGCGCCGGTCGGTCCGGTGACCAGCACCACCCCGTTGGGCTGGGCGAGCGCCTTCTGGAATTCGCCGAGCTGGTGCTCGGCCATGCCCAGCTGATCCAGCGTGAAGCGGGCGCTTTCCTTGTCGAGAAGGCGCAGCACGACGCGCTCTCCATAGCGCGAGGGCAGGGTCGAGACGCGCACGTCCACACCCTTGCCGGCGAGCGTCAGGGTGAGCCGGCCGTCCTGGGGCACGCGCTTTTCCGCGATGTCGAGGCGGGCCATCACCTTGATGCGGCTGATCAAGGGCGGCGCCAGGCGCGCCGACAGCGAGACGGTCTCGCGCAGCACTCCGTCGACGCGAAAGCGCACGGCCACCTTCTCCTCGAACGGCTCCACATGGACGTCCGAGGCGCCCATGCGCACGGCTTCGGCGATGAGCCCGTTGATCAGCCGGATGATCGGCGCGTCGCTGGCGCTGTCCAGAAGATCCTCGGTCTTCGGGATCTCGGAGATGATTTCCGACAGGCTCGCCTCGGCCTCGCCGCCCTCCTCTTCGTCCATGGAGGCGGACAGCCCGTCGAAGGCGTAGATGTCCGACAGGGCGGTGTCGAAGGCCTTGGCGTCCACAGGCTTGACTGGAAAGGCGGCGCCGGCGGCGCGGCGCGCCTCGACGAGACCGGCCGGATCGGCGCCCTGGCGCAACAGGAAGACCGGCGTCTCGCCGGGCTGGAGCGCGATCCCGGCCTCCCGGGCGAAGGCGTAAGCGAGCGGCTTCACGCGCTACTCCTGCGGCCGCGTAACGGATTCGGGCAGCGGCCGGGCGAAGGGGTCTTCGCCGCCCAGCATCACGTCGACGATGTCCTCAAGGCTGGACATCCCCTCGGTGGCCATGACCTGCTCGCCGACGGCGAACTCATAGCTGTTGCGGGTCACCCTGCGCATGTCGGCGGCGTTGCGCACGATGGTGGGCCGGATGAAGACCATCAGATTGCGCCGGACCTCCGAGCGCGATTCGTTGCGAAACAGACGTCCCGCCACCGGAATGCGCGACAGGCCGGGCACTGAATCGTCGAGCAATTGCTCGTCCCGCTCGATCAGCCCGCCGAGCACGATGATTTCGCCGTCATCGGCGAGCACGGTGGTCCCGATTTCGCGCTGATTGGTGATCAGCTCCTGGAAGTCGGCGCTGACCGGGCCGGCCACCGAGCTGACTTCCTGGCGGATCTCCAGCCGGATGGCGTCGCCGTCATTGATCTGCGGGCGCACGATGAGCTCCACGCCCACATCCTGACGCTCGATCTGGCGGAACGGGTTGGCGTTGTTGGCGCCCAGAGCCTCGCCGGTGGTGATGGGGATCTGCTGGCCGACCAGAAGGCTCGCCTCTTCATTGTCCAACACCATCACCTGCGGCTTGGACAGGACATTGCTCTCGGTGTCGGAATCCAGAGCGTTGAGAATCAGCCCGAACAGCGCGCCGTCATCGCCGATCTGACCGCCGACGCCGAACGCGCCGCCGCGCGAGCCCAGAAGCGCGTTGACCGCCAGATTGCGCAACGAGACCTGATTGCCGGTGCTGGCGGCGTCGTCGCTGAGGCTGTCGGTGGCGAGCGCGCCGGACAACGCCAGAAGATCGGGCGCGCGTTGCGAGCCGTAGCGGCTGTAGGCGAAGGGCGTCGCGTCTCCGCCGTCGCCGGCGAGCAGGAACTGCACGCCGAGCTCGCGCGCGGCCTGGTCGGAAATCTCCACCACGATCGCCTCCACCTGCACCTGCGGGCGGCGCACGTCGAGCCGGCGGACGACCTGTTCCAATTCGCGCAGCACGTCCGGGTCGGCGTTCATGATGATGGCGTTGGTCGGCGCATGGTGGGCGATGCGCGTATTGCGCGTGCTCTGCACGCCGGTCTCGCCCAGGCTGTCGGCGAACTGCTCCAGGATCGGCAGGAGCTGGGCGCCTTCGGCATGGTTGAGATTGATCACCCGGAAGGACTGGTTGGAGCGACTCACCGCGTCCACCCGGCGGGCCAGCGCGATCATTTCGGCCACCGCTTCAGGTTCGCCGCGCAGCAAGAGCGAGTTCGAGGCCGGCACCGCGGCCACCGAAACGGCGAACGCACGGTCTTCATCGCCCTGGGCGGTGCGGCTGCGCAGGCGTTCGACAATGGCGACCATATCCTCGGCCGGCACGTTCTCCAGCACGATCATCTCCACCGTGGAGCGGTCGCGGTCCATGGCGCGCAGGGTCTGTTCGATCGCCTCGATATTGGAGGCGTAGTCCACCGCCACGATCAGATTGGACCCGTCCACCGCGTTCGCCGCGCCGGACGGGGACAGAAGCGGGCTCACCGCACGAATGGCGTCGCGCGCCGCGGCGTTGGTCAGGCGCACCACGCTGGTGAGGAAAAGCTCGTCGTCCCGGTCGGCGCTCACGCGCGCCCCGGCGCGCGCGCCTTCCTGCTCGGGTACGATCTGGAACACGCCCGGTGCGGTGCGCACCGCGGTGTAGCCGTTCACCCGCAAGGTGGAGAGAAAGACCTGAAACACCTCGTCCGGCGTCAGCGCCGCCTGGGAGGCGATGGTGACCCGGCCGCGCACTTCCGGATCGACGATGAAGGTATAGCCGGTCAGGAGCGAGACGTCGTCGATGACCGCGCCGATCTCGGCGTCGCGGAAATTCAGCGTCGAGCGGTCCTGGGCGAACGCCGGCGCGCCGGCGCCCAGCACGAGAACTCCCAGCGTGATTGCGGCGATGGCGCCGCGCAGACTCACAATGGCCATGCCCCTTGGTCCTTCCCCTTATCCGCCCTGGTTCAGCGGGATGGTCAGCGTGACCGGCGCGCCGTCGCGCTCGATCTGAAGCCGGGCCTGGCCGGCGGTTTCAAACGTGCGCGCCACCGCGCGCGCGGCGCCGGCGCCGGTGAGCGCCTGGCCGTTGACCGAAGTGATCACGTCGCCGCCGCGCAGGCCCGACGCGTCCAGCAGCTCGGCCCGGCTGATCTCGCGCACCCGGAGGCCGCGCATGCGTCCAGCCTCGACGACCGGTTCGAAGCGCAGCCCGTCGATCCAGTCGTCGGCGTCGAATTGCGCCGCTCCGGCAGGCGGGGTTTGCGCGGCGGGACGCGGTGCGGCGGCCGCGCGCGCATTGCGCCGCGCCTCGTCGCGCAGATAGATCGTTTCGCGCGCGCCGCGCCGGTTGATGATCACCCGATCGGGATGGATCTCCACCAGGCGGACCCCGTCGGCGATCTCCGCCCCGGCCAGCAGGGCGCGCTGGCCCTGGCCCGGGCTTTCGATCACCGCCGAACCGTCCAGCGGGCTCGCCCCGGTGCGCACGCCGCGCAGCACCAGGTTGAGCCGGGTTTCCGGCGCAGCGTCGGCCGGCGCGGCGTCGGGCCGCCCGCGCGAGGCGAAGACGGCGAACGTCTCGAGCACGGACAGATCGCGCATGGCCGCCGCGCCGGACGCGCCGCAGGGCCCGGAAACCATCGAGGTCGAGATCGAC
>JBKHAZ010000133.1:0-7376 GCA_046542605.1 Oceanicaulis sp.
GCGGCCGTCTTGGCGATCGCACGGGCGCGGGGATCGATCCCCTTCACACTCCAAGGCGCCCCGGACGGCATGCCGACTCACTCTCCAACCGTTTGGTCGACCGTAACGGAATCGTTAATCTTGTGTAAACCAGATGGGCGGGCGCCATATCTGGTATATCCACAGCGAATCAGACTCCGGGCGCGACCATCACACCTCTGCTTGATACTCAAGAGCCGGTGATGCGGTTAACGCCTCGTAAAACTGTCTAAACAGAAGGCTTTAATGCTGCGCTGAGTCGCCGGGTGCGGGCGCGGGTCCGGTCCAGTCCGGCGCCAGGGCTGCCAGATTGGCCTCAAGCTCTGTGGCCTGGGCCAGAAGCGGCGTCGGTTCGCGTCCGGGCAAGGCGCGTCCCAGATCGAAGAACACCCAGGCCGCGTGCGGCGCGCCGGCCTGCAGGTAGAGCCTGCTCAGATGCCAGTAGGCGTCCGGCGCGAAGGGATCGAGGGCGATCGCCTCGGCGAGCAGCGCGGCCGGATCGAGATCGGGCCGGCTGCGCAAACCTTCGCGGCCCCAGGCGGCGAGTTCGTTGGCCACCAGAATCCGCGCCGCCGCACCCGCAGCGTCGTCCCGGCCGAGAGAGGCCGACAGTCGGTCGACGGCGCGGGCGTGATCGCCGTCGCGGATCGCGGACGTGCCTTCAAGGACGCGTTCGAACGCGGCGTCGCCGATACCGGCCGCAGTCAGCGCGCGCACCTCGGCGCAGGCCAGGCGCCCGGTTCCCACCGCCTCGGCCGGGCAGGGGCCGAAATGGTGGCGCTCCTGCGTGGTGGTCAAAAGCGCGCCGGCGAGATCCCCCTCGGCGCGCAGCTCGGCCGCGCGTTCGAAAAAGCTCGCCGCGTCCGGCGCATCGCCCGCCTCGCCGCGCGCTGCGGCGAGGGCGGGTCCGGCCGCCGCCGCGATCAGCTCGGCTTGCGGCAGGCGCGCCTCGAGCCCGTCGGGAAGGATCGCGGCCTCGCTCTCGGTGTCGGCGAGGATCCAGGTTTCGCGCCGTCCTTCGGGGCTTTCGGGGCTGAAGACGGTGAAGTCGAAGGCGCAGGGAAAGCGCGCCTCTTCGGCCAGCCGCGTGACGATGTCGGGATGCAGCGGCGCGGCGTGGCGCGCCAGGACCAGCGCGGAGATTGCGGCCTCGCCGGTGAGCGGCGCACGCGCGCAGGCGCTGGCGTCGCCCGTTCCGTAATCGGCGGAGAAGACCGGCTCGCCTTTCAGCGTCGCCTCGAAGCCGGCGGAGGTCTCTTGGATAGTGAGCACGCCGGTGTTTGCGGCGAGGCCCATGGCGGCTTCAAGCCAGGTGCGGTCGAACTCGCCCGCCTCGCCGAACGAGATCATCTCCTCCGTCCCGCCGCGCGACAGGCCGGTATAGATGTCCAGGCGCCGGCGCGCCTCGGCGAAAAGGCTGGTGTTGATCAACGCGTCCTCGCCGGCCGGGATCGTCAGCCTGCGATGCGTGGCGTGGTCGACGAGGGTGTAGCTCCCGTCCTCGCTGGTCCACGCGGCCCAGTCCTCACCGAGCCTCGCCTCGATGCGCGCGGTCTCCCCGCCGCCAATCGCGCCCAGTGGCGTTTTCAGAATGTCGAAGGCGGCGGCCTCATGGGCGCCGAACCCGCCGCGCGCATCCTCATAGTCCGCCGGATCGGCCGCCGGCCCCTGGGCGAGCGCAGGCGCGGCTATGGCGGCGAGAAGGGCGGCGGTGACGAGGCGCATGGAGGGCTCCGATTTGCTTTCCGGCTTGGCCGCAAGGGCGCCTTGTGAATGCGGCGCCGTCAAGGCGGGGTGATGCTTTGAAGCCAGGCGCCTCGCTTTCTGAACGTCGCGCCGCGTCCAGGCCCCCCTCCCGATGGCCGTGGGGCGAGGGGGGGGCGCCGATACCTGTCAGCCAAGCGTCCCGCTTCAACGCGAAAACGCCGGAGCCGGGCGCTCACGCCTCCCCGAACACCCGCCGGAAGATCGTGTCCACGTGCTTGAGGTGATAGGCCTCGTCGAAGCAGGCTTCGATCTGGTCGTTCGAAAGCAGCGCCGTGACGCCCTCGTCGGCTTTGAGATGGTCGATCAGCAAGCCGCCTTCGTCCCAGGTCTTCATGCCGTTGCGCTGCACCAGGCGATAGCTGTCCTCGCGGCTGGCGCCGGCCTGGGTCAGGGCCAGGAGGACACGTTGGGAGTTATGGATGCCGCCATAGGCTTCGAGATTCTCCCGGCACCGGTCGGCGTGGACGATCAGGCCCTCCACCATGCCCGCCGCCCGGTGCAGGGCGAAATCGAGATGGATGTTGGCGTCCGGCCCGATCCCGCGCTCGACGCTCGAATGGGAGATGTCGCGCTCATGCCAGAGCGCCACGTTCTCCAGCGCCGGCGTCACGGCCGAGCGCACCAGGCGGGCGAGGCCGGTGAGGTTTTCGGTAAGGATCGGATTGCGCTTGTGGGGCATGGCGGACGAGCCCTTCTGCCCCTTGGAGAAATACTCCTGAGCCTCGCGCACTTCCGAGCGCTGGAGATGGCGCACCTCCACGGCGAGATTTTCGATCGAGGAGGCGATGATCGCCAGTGCGGAGAAGTATTCCGCGTGGCGGTCGCGCGGGATCACCTGGGTGGAGACCGGCTCGGGTTTGAGGCCGAGTTTCGCCGCCACATGCTCTTCCACGCTCGGGTCCACATTCGCAAACGTACCGACGGCGCCGGAAATGGCGCAGGTCGCCACCGCTTCGCGCGCGCGCTCAAGGCGCTCCCTGCCGCGGGCGAACTCGGCATGGAAGCGGGCGAATTTCAGCCCCATCGTGGTGGGTTCGGCGTGGATGCCGTGGGAGCGCCCGATGCAGACCGTCGTCTTGTGCTCGAAGGCGCGCGTCTTGAGCGCGGCCAGCAAACGGTCGAGCCCTTCCATCAGAAGGTCGGCGCTGCGCGTCAGCTGCACCGCAAGGCAGGTGTCGAGCACGTCCGAGCTGGTCAGGCCCTGGTGCACGAAACGCGCATCCTCGCCCACCAGCTCGGCCAGGTGGGTGAGGAAGGCGATGACGTCGTGCTTCACCTCCGCCTCGATGGCGTCGATCCGGTCGACGTCAAACGTCATGTCCCTGGCTTTCCAGACCGATTGCGCGGCGGCCCTGGGCACGACGCCCAGCTCGGCCAAGCGGTCGGTGGCGTGGGCCTCGATCTCGAACCAGATGCGGTATTTGGTCTCGGCTGACCAGATCTCGGCCATTTGCGGCCGGGTATAGCGGGGGATCATGGCGTGTCCGTCGAAGAGGAATTGGGGACCGGCCTGACGGCCAGGGCGGAAAGCGAAACGCGCGCGCCCGGCGCAGGCAGGGCGGCCACGCCCAAGAGCGTGCGCGCCGGGGCGGCGGGTTGCATGCGGTTGCCGAAGCTGCGCCGCCAGGCGCGCGCCACGCCTTCGGCGTCGAGCGCCGCGCCGGGCTCGGCGACCACATGCACGGTGAGCTGGACGATGTCGGCGAGGCTGAGACCCTCCGCCTCCAGCCTGTCGGACAGAAGACGCAGCGCGGCGCCGGTCTGGCTCTCGACATCTCCGGTGATGGTTCCGTCCGCGCCGGCCGGGGCCAGGATCTGGCTGAAGGCGATCGTCTCTCCGGAAAACGCCCGGGCCGGCGCATACGCGCCCAGCGCATCGGTGGAGAGCGTCAAGGCCGGGCGAGGCTCCGGGCCGGGCGAGGGCGCGTTTTCCGCCTCGCCGCCGCAGGCCGAAAGCAGGACGGCGAGCGCGGCGGCGAGGAACAGGCGCGGAAGACGTGGGGTCATGTCAGGGCTCTGCCTCGTGCGGGCGCGGGGCGGGATGCGCGCCAGAAGCGCGCCCGCCCGGCGGCTGTCAAGCGGACGGGCCGGCCGGCGTCCCGGTCGGCGCGCCTGTCTGCGCCTCGCGGTCGCGCCGCGCCAGGTCGCGCTTGATGAAAAACCCGGCCGCGACGAAAAAGCCGATCGCCGGCACATAACCGCCCGCCCCGGCCAGAAGCCCGGCGCGCAGCGCCTCGCCGGGGTCGGCGCCGGCGGCTTGGCGCATGTCGGAGATCGCGCCCACCAGAAGCGGTCCGAGGCCGAAGCCGATCAGATTGTTGAAGAAGGCCATGATCGCCGCGATGGAGGCGCGCACTTCGGGGCGCACCAGCGTCTGGCCGGCCGCCAGTGTCGGGCCGATCCAGGCGTAGCTCAAAAGCGTGGGCAGGGTAAGCAGCCACAGCGATGCGGTTCCGTCGCGGGCGAGCACCGCGGCGAAGAAAAACGGCGCGGCGATCACCAGCGTCGCCGCGGGCACGAGCGCATAGGCCGCCGGGCGCGTCTTGCCGATCCGGTCTGCGAGCCAGCCGCCGGCGAACGCGCCGAACACCCCGAGCGCGAAGATCGGCGAGAGGAATTGCCCGACCGCCTCCAGTTCCAGCCCCTGGGCGCGCTGCAGGAAGCTCGGCATCCATTGGTAAAGGGCGTAGCCGGAAAAACTGGTCGCCGCCGCGCCGAGCGCCAGGAGGATCACGCTGGGCGAGGCGAGCATGACCTCGAAAGCCTCCAGCGGGCGCGAGGGCGGACCGGCCGGGCGCGCCTCGAAGCGTCCGCGCGGCGGCTCCTTGACCATAAGCCAGAGCGCCAGCCCCAGAAGCACGCCGGGCAGGCCGAGCAGGACGAAGGTCCAGCGCCAGCCCAGCGCCTCGGCGAGCATGGCGCCGAGATAGGATCCGGCCATGAGCCCCAGCGGCGCGCCGACGGAAAACACGCCGATGGCGAAACCTCGCCGGCCGGCGGGAAAGTAATCGGAGATCACCGAATAGGACGGCGACACCCCGCCCGCCTCGCCGGTCGCCACCCCGATGCGCGCCAGCGCCATGGTGGCGAAATTCATCGCTGCGCCGGACAGCGCGGTGAACAGGCTCCACACCACGCAGGCGATCGCGATGAGGCGCACCCGGTTGGTGCGGTCGGCCAGCCAGGCGATCGGCAAGCCCAGCGTGGCGTAGAACAGGGCGAACATGGTTCCGCCCAGAAGCGCGAGCTGGCTGTCGGAGAGGTCGAGATCGGCCTTGATCTGCTCTTGCAGCACCGCAAAGAGCTGACGGTCCATGAAATTGACCAGAAAGATCACCAGAAGCGCGCCGAGCGCCACCCACGCACCCGGCGCCGCACGGGTTTCTGCCGTCGTGGTGTCGGGCGGGGGCGTATCGCGCATCAAACGGCTCCGGTTATCGATCACGCTGCGAATACAGGCCGGAACCAGGCACCGAAACGCCGCGCCGCAGGCTGATGACAGCTACAGCGACGATGCGTCCACCGCTCGGCTCCGATCGATGTAGACCGCCCTGTCGGGCAGAGAATATTTCAATCCCGTTCCGCAATTGAACAGCATGACCCGCGCATCGCGTTCGATTCGTCCTTCGGCGCGCGCCTTTTTGGCCGCAGCCAGCGTCGCCGCGCCTTCCGGGCATAGAAGCAGGCCGTCGCCATGGCCGCAAAGATCGCGCGCGGATTCGATCTCGGCGTCGGACACGGCGATGGCCGCGCCGCCGCTTGCGCGCACCGCGCGCAGGATCAGGAAGTCGCCGATCGCCTTGGGCACGCGGATCCCGGCCGCCATGGTGTGGGCGTCGAGCCATTCGGGCGCATGCTCCTCGCCGGCCTCGTAGGCCTTCACGATCGGCGCGCAGCCTTCGGCCTGGACGGCGAACATTTTCGGCCGCTCAGGCCCGATCCAGCCGAGCTGCTCCATCTCGTCGAAGGCTTTCCACATGCCGATCAGCCCGGTGCCGCCGCCGGTGGGGTAGAAGATCGCGTCGGGCAGCGTCCAGCCGAGCTGGAAGGCGAGTTCGATCCCCATCGTCTTCTTGCCCTCGATCCGGTAGGGCTCCTTCAGGGTGGAGACGTCGAACCAGCCCATTTCGTCTTTCAGTGAGGCCGCCAGCGCCCCGCACTGGTGGATGAGGCCGTTCACCCGGTAGACGTGCCCGCCATGCGCTGCGATCTCACGCACGTTCACCTCCGGCGTATCCTCAGGGCAGAAGGACCAGGTCTCGATGCCGGCCTTCGAGCCGTAGGCTGACAGCGCCGCGCCGGCGTTGCCGTTGGTGGGCATGGCCATGCGCGTGACCCCGTAGGAGCGCGCCATTGAGACGGCCAGAGCGAGGCCGCGCGCCTTGAAACTGCCGGTGGGAAGCCGGCCTTCGTCCTTGACCAGCACCGGACCGGTGAGGCCGATCCCGCGCGCGCTCTCGCGGCAGTCGACAAGGGGGGTGTCCACCTCGCCGAGGCTGGTGACGTGGACGTCGTCGGCCACAGGAAGAAGCTCGCGCCATTTCCAGAAGCCGGGAAAACACACCGGATTGCGCGCGGCGATGGCGTCGCGATCCGCGGTGCGCTTCAGCGCCTCAAGATCATAGCGCGCCAGAAGCGGCCAGCCCTCGGGCGAGAGATTGTTCGGCTGGTCCTTCGACACCCGCGCGCCGGTCATCGAGCATTCAAGATGGGTGAAGTGATTGGACGGCGCGGCGGTCATGGCGGATCTTTCGTTTAACAGGCAGGGAGGCGGGAATGGCGGTTTTGGGCGTTGGCGGCGTGTTCATCAAGAGCGAACACCCGGAGAAAACAAGGAACTGGTGTCGACGACGGGGCTTGCGTCATGGCGCAAACCGCCGGGCTCCTCCAGATAGAGGTTGGAGATGAGCTCGACGCCGGCGTCGCGTGCGGCCTTGGCCAGGCGCGCGATCTCGGCGCCGCCCCGGTCATCGTCCATGCCGGTGCGTCCGCGCCCCTGCGCCGCGGGAAGAACGGCGTCAGATGGATTGCCGGAAACACGTCAGCTGCGCGCCGGCCTCCACGTCCGGC
Organism: Oceanicaulis sp.; assembly: GCA_046542605.1. GTDB lineage: Bacteria > Pseudomonadota > Alphaproteobacteria > Caulobacterales > Maricaulaceae > Oceanicaulis. Next base: position 6,856 of record JBKHAZ010000133.1, read on the forward strand.
GTGGCGGCGGTCTGCGCGATCGCGAGGCGGGTCATGGGGGCTCCCTTCAAACTCCGCTTCAGGGCCCCATATGAGGGTTCAGCGCGCAAGGGCCTTAAATTCGTTGACAAGATGGGCTATACCGCGCCGCAACAAGTCCAGAGACGATGCGCTCCGCGCCTCGCCGCAAGGGATCGACGCCATGCAGCTGACCATGATGAAGGCCAAGCTCCACCGCGCCGTGGTGACCCAGGCCGACCTGCACTATGAAGGCTCGATCTCCATCGACGCCGATCTGCTGGAGGCCGCCGGCATCCTGCCGAACGAGCAGGTGGACGTGCTCAACATCAATAACGGCGAGCGCTTCACCACCTACGCCATCACCGCGCCGCGCGGCTCGAAAGTGTTCGGCATCAACGGCGCGGCCGCCCGCCTCGCCCAGCCCGGCGACCGGATCATCGTGGTGAGCTACGCGCAGATGGACGCCGAAGCGGCGAAGAACTGGGACCCGGCCGTGGTGCTTCTGGATGAAGCCAACGAGG
>JBKHAZ010000134.1:0-7356 GCA_046542605.1 Oceanicaulis sp.
ATCCTCCCGCGCCGCCTCGCCACTCCCATCTCCTCGCGCCGCAAGGCGGCGAGGCTTTCGGTGCAGGGGTGCAGGTGCGCAGTCTCCCGGCTGAGGGCAGGCGGCGTCCGGCCGAACGCCCGCTTCAGCGCGGGGACGCTTCCCCGGCGCCCTAACGCTTGTTGGCCAGGTGCTCGAGGCCCTTCACCGCGCCGGTCTTCTGGCTTGGCTGGGAGGCGTTGTGCTTTTTCTTGATGTTCTTGTCCGCTTTCGGCTTTTTCGCCTCACGGTTGGATCTGGATTGGCCTTTGGCCATGTCGGCTGTCCTTGGAAGGGCCGGACCGGCCCTCAGGGGTCGCGGGCGAGCGCCTGCGATAGGCGGACGATAGCACGCCGCCGCGCCGGCGTATCAGGGATTTCGCGGCCCGGCGGCGCCGAGGGCGTCCAGCGCGCCCGGCAGGCGGCGCGCCTCGTTGCGGGCGGGAAGCGCGACGCTCCAGCGGGGAAACACCGGAGGGGGGCTTGCGCGGGATCAGGACGGCTTGAGGAAACCGCCGCGCCCCCCGCTTCATTCCCGCGCGCCGCAGGCTCAGCGCCCGCCTTCAGAGCCGCCCGAAGCGCCGTCTCGGGTTTCGTCCCGTGCGCCCGCTTCAGAGTCGCCGGCGTCCTCGCCGCGCGTCAACTCGAGCGAGGCGGTCTCGCCGTCCAGCATCAGCACGCCCTCGCCCTCGAAGCGGATGCGGTTCACCGCTTCAAGGGCGGTGAGAAAGTCGTCCTCCTGCGCCATCAGGTCTTCGGCGCACGCCATTTCGGTGCCCTCGCCGGCGGCGATATCGATCGTTTCGCCGGTCAAGGTGTAGGCGGCGCGATAGGTGTTGCACCCGGTCGAACCGCCGATGTCTTCGCTGGTGAACCGGATCGAGGGCGGCGTGTCCGACTGGACCACCGGCTCGCCGTTCAGCGTGGTGACGGTCCAGGCGTCACCGGTGAGCAGCCGCTCGGTCTCCCCGCCGCAACCCTGGAAGGACCGCTCGCCGAGCCGCACCTCCACGGTGAAGGGGCGGGGCATGCCCGACGCGGCGGTGCAGCGCTCCTCGCGCACCCTCACCCGCAAGTCCTGGTCCGGCGCGGAGAAGCTCATTCCGCCGTCCATTTCGCTGGACTCATAGCGGTCCGTGGACAGGGTCTGTTCGCCGTAATCATATTCGAGCGCCATCGTCGACTCGCTGATCTCCAGAATCCAGCCCGGCTCGGTCCCGCGCGCGGTGAGGGGCACGATATCGCGCTCAAAGGCGGAGGGCGCGTCGGGCGCTTCGAACGTGGCGTCGCCGCCCGGCGGGCCTTCGCCAGGAAGGTCGGCGGCTTCCGCGCCGCTCGCCTCGGTGGAGGCGCGATCATTGACATCCTCCTCCTCGCCGACCCCGAGTTCACCCTCCTGGGGCGGGGTTTCGTCATACGTCTCGTCTTCGCCCCCGCACGCGGCGATGAGCGGCAGGGCGCAGGCGGCGGAAAGAAGCGCGCGGATGGTCATGATCGTCCTCCGGGTGTGCGGCGCGCCGCTTGGCTTGGCGGCGCAAGTCTCCGCAACAACGCATGAGGGCCGATCGCGTGCCGTGGCTTGAAAACGTCAGGAAAAGACGCGGGCGGCCTCGGCGAAGGCGGCGCCGCGTTCGACATAGCTCTGAAACGCGCTGGCGCGCGGCGCGGCCGGGCTCAAAAGCACCACGCCGCCCTCCGGCAGGCTCGCTGCGGCCTCGGCGACGGCGTCTGCGACGGCGGGCACGTGACGCGTCACAGGGGCGAGGCGGGTGTCCTTGAACGCCTCCACCACCCGCTCTCCGTTATCGGCGAGGGCGAGGACGGCGCGGATATGCGCCTCGCTTTCAAGCCTGGCGGCGAGCCAGGCGTAATCCTGCCCACGGTCCTCGCCGCCGAGGAGAAGCGCGACCGGCCGATCGCGAAACGCCTCGACGGCGAAGGCGCAGGCTTCCGGCGTGGTGGCGAGCCCGTCGTCGACGAAGCGGATCCCGCCGGCTTCATGCACGGTCTGCAGCCGGTGCGGCAGGCCGCTGAAATCGCCCAGCGTGTTGAAGGCGGCGCGCGCATCGTGGCCCAGCGCCTCGATGAGGGCGAGCCCGGCGCAGGCGTTCAGCGCATTGTGGTCGCCGGGCAGCGCGCCGATCCGGCCCCAGCATTCGCCGCCGCGCCAGACCGCGCCGTCCGTCGCATGAAACCCGTCCTCGCGGCCGAACCAGACCCTGTTGGGCTGATGACCGAATTGGTCGGTGAGGCGGGTGTCGTCGGCGTTCATCACGCCCAGCGCGTTGGGATCGAGCCGGGCGAGCCGGGCCTTGTCGGCGCGATAACGCTCCGCCCCGCGGTGCCAGGGCGTGTGATCGGTCAGAAGATTCAGGAAGATGAAGGCGTCGGGGGCATGGACGAGATCGGCGATCTGGTAGCTGGAGATTTCCAGGACGACGAGTTCGGCCTTGCGGTCCACCTTCAGCGCCGGTTCGCCGATATTGCCCGCCAGCGCGGTCTTCACGCCTATCCCGCCCAGCATGTGATGGACGAGCGCGCTGGTGGTGCTCTTGCCCTTGGTGCCGGTGATCGCGGCGACTTTCTGATCCGCCGGTTTCAGCTCGAAAAAGAGATTGGTCTGGCTCGTCAGCCGGGCGCCGGCCCTGAGCGCGGCGTCCAGGCGCGGATCGTAGAGCGAGACGCCGGGGCTTTTCACGATCAGCGGCGCGTCGGCTTCCCTGCACAGCGCCTCAAGCTGATCCTCGCCCGCCCAGGTGACCCCGGGCGGAAGATCTGCGGGCTCGTTGGCGTCGATGACCACGATCGCAAGGCCCGGCGCCTGGTCGAGCAGGTGGGAGAGCACGGCGCGGCCTTCACGGCCATAGCCCCAGATGAAGACGGCGTCGTGGCGGGACAAATCGGTCATGGCGGGACTAACGCCTCAAAGCCGGCTCGCGGCTGCGCGCAGCTTGTGATCGGCGAGCACCAGCGCCGCCATGGCTTCCGCCACGGGCACGGCGCGGATGCCGACGCAGGGATCGTGGCGGCCCGTGGTGGAGACGGTCGTTTCCTCAAGATCCTTGGTCAGGGTCGCGCGCTCGATGCGGATGGAGCTCGTCGGCTTGATCGCCACGCGGATCACCAGATCCTGGCCTGTGCTGATCCCGCCGAGCACGCCGCCGTTATGGTTGGAGCGAAAGGCCGGCGCGCCGTTTTCGAGATACATCTCGTCGGCTGCGTCCTCGCCGCGCATCATCGCCGCTTCGAGCCCGGCGCCGATCTCCACGGCTTTGGCCGCGTTGATGCTCATCATGGCGCTGGCGAGGTCTGCATCGAGCTTGGCGTAGACCGGCGCGCCCCAGCCGGCGGGAACGCCGGAGACGACGCACTCCACCAGCGCGCCCACCGAGCTTCCCGCCTTGCGGATCTGGTCCATGTCCATGGCCCAGGCTTCGGCCGTTTCGGCGTCAGGACAGAAGAAGTCGTTCTGATCCACCTGATCCCAGTCCCAGCGGGCGCGCTCGATTCTGCGCGGGCCGATCTGGATCAGGGCGGCGCGGATCGTGACGCCGTCTCCAAGAACCTTGCGGGCGATCGCCCCTGCGGCGACGCGCGCCGCGGTTTCTCGCGCGCTGGAGCGGCCGCCGCCGCGATAGTCGCGAATTCCGTATTTGGCATCATAGGTGTAATCCGCATGGCCCGGCCGCCAGGTGTCGCGAATGTCGGAATAATCCTTCGAGCGCTGGTCGATGTTCTCGATCATCAGCGAGACCGGCGCGCCGGTGGTCACCTGCCCGTTCGTGCGCTCGTCCTCGAACACGCCGGAGAGGATGCGCACTTCATCGGCTTCGCGCCGCTGGGTGACATGGCGCGACTGGCCGGGCTTGCGCTTGTCGAGAAAGGGCTGGATGTCGGCTTCGGTGAGCGCGATCCCCGCCGGGCAGCCGTCGACCACGCAGCCCAGCGCCGGACCGTGGCTTTCGCCCCAGGTGGTGACGCGGAACAGATGGCCGAAACTGTTGTGAGACATGGGCGTGCGCCGTTTTCAGATTGTAACGCGGCGCACCATACGCCGCGCCGCAGCGCCCGTCACGCCACGCCCTTGCGCGCCCAGCTGACGAGCCGCGCCGCCGGGCTTTTCTTCACGAAGCTCTCGTAGAAGCCGCGCAGCACGCCGGCGGTCTCCTCGGCCTCCTCGCGGGCGCGCTGTTCGGCGAACTGGCGCGCGCGCTCCTCGCGGGCCCGGCGTTCGCTTTCGCCGGCGGACAGATCGGCGTCGACCATCTTGTCCTTCACGTGGACGTACACCCGCCACATGGGGTCGCCGATGGGGGTGAGCACGGTGTTGGTCTTCACCGCCACCGGGATGCGCACCATGGCGTCGCGGTCTTCGATCTTGATGGTGCGCAGGCCCCCCTTGCGCGCCTCTTCCGGTGTGATCTCCAGATCATAGCGCCGCGGCGCGTAGAGGCGCAGCACTTCATAGGCTTTCAAAAGCCGCTGCAGCTTGCCCACCAGCGTGGGGTCGTCGCCGGCGGTGTCGGGGTGGACCTGCTTGACGAGCGCGCGAAACCGGGCGCGGACTTCGCCGAAGTCCTCGTCGCCTTGCAGTCCAAACGCCTTGTAGGCCGCCAGAATGGCTTGCGGGTTCGCACTCATGGCCCGATTCTTAGACGCGACAGGTTTGCGAAAGGTTGATCGCCTCAGCCGCGCACCTAATTTGCGCGCTGAGTCACCACTGGAGACAAGCAATTGAGCGGCAAGGACATAATCCCGCCGAGCCCGGACCAGGCCGACTACGCCGAAAGCGCCGAAGACGCGCCGGACAACATCTTCGCGCGCGAGGACCCGTTCGCTCTGTTCGAAGACTGGATGGCGGCGGCGAAAAAGTCCGAGCCCAACGACCCCAACGCCATGGCGCTGTCCACGGCCGATGCAGACGGGTTTCCCGACGTGCGCATGGTGCTTTTGAAGGATGTCGATGCGCGCGGCTTTGTCTTCTACACCAACACCGAAAGCGCCAAGGGCCTGCAATTGCAGGACAATGCGCGCGCCGCACTGTGCTTTCACTGGAAGTCCCTGCGCCGCCAGGTTCGGGTGCGGGGTCATGTGAGCCGGGTCTCGGATGAAGACGCCGACGCTTATTACGCCAGCCGCGCGCGCGACAGCCGCATCGGCGCCTGGGCGAGCAAGCAGAGCCGGCCGCTGGAAAGCCGCTTCGCGCTGGAGAAGGCGGTGGCCGGCTACGCCGCGAAGTTCAATTTCGGCGATATTCCGCGCCCCGATTTCTGGACCGGATTCCGCATCGCGCCGGTTCATATCGAGTTCTGGCGCGACCGGGCTTTCCGCCTGCACGACCGCATGGCGTTCGACCGCGCGGATCTGGATGGCCGTTGGACGGTCACGCGCCTGTATCCCTAGCCGTGTATGGTATAACTTAATTCATTCGCATCGGTCAGGGCCGCACTCGGGGGAGCACGCAATGGAAAGCCTTTTCAGGACGTTTCGACATATGGTCGTCGGGCTCGCCGCGGCGGCGGCGATCCTGCTGCCGGTCTGGTTCGTCGTGACCGCGTTCGGCGGCAAGTACGGGCTGTGGACCCCGCTCGACGCCTTCATCCATGTGCGCAATTACGCCGGCATGCTGCTTCCGGCCGCGGCGATCCTCGGTGTCGCGGCGCTGATCGTCGCGGTCCTGTTCCGGGTGGTTTTCGGTGCGAAGAACGCGCCGGGTCCGGGCGGCTATATCGCCGGCGTCGCCGCGATCGCGGTGGGGGTTGGCGGCATGCTCTACGCCCAGTCGGTGCGTGAGCTCGCCGGATCGGTCCCGCCGATCCACGACATCACCACCGACACCGAAAACCCGCCGCAATTCACCCAGGCCCTGATCGACCGGCGCGAGCAGGCCGGGGCGCGCAATTCGGTGGATTACGCCGCCAAGACCAATCCGGCCGACGACCGGCCGCTGCCCCAGACCCAGGCGCAATACTATCCCGACATCGCGCCCATCGCGCTGGACCTGCCGGCCGACGCCGCCTACGCCGCCGCGCTGGACACGGCGCGCTCGATGGGCTGGACGGTCTCAACGGCTTCTGAAAGCGCCGGCATGTTCGAAGCGACCGCGACGACGTTCTGGTTCGGGTTTAAAGACGACGTGGTGGTGCGCGTCACCGAAACCGGCATGGACGGCGCGGTGGTGGACGTGCGCTCTGTCAGCCGGGTGGGGATGAGCGATCTCGGCGCCAACGCGGCGCGCATCGAAGCATTCTCCGAACGGCTGCGCGAGCGCGTGGACGCGTAAGCGCCGCGCCGTGCAGCGCATGACTTTATGCGCGCTGCGCTGCGCTTCGCAACGCTCCCATACTTTAATTATGGATTTTCCACGCTAAGTCGATTCTGTCCGGTCGGCCAGGGGCGAAGGGTGGATTATTCTGACCTGATTCAGCGCTTTAGGGCGCGATCGAACTTGAAGCAGGACGCCGTCGCGGAGTTGCTGGGCGTCAGTCAGTCGACGATTTCGAGAATCGAGAGCGGTTCGCTGCACCCGAAAGCGGCGCTGCGCGAAAAGCTCGAGCGATTTTTTGCCGAGCCCGGAAACCAGTCCCTATTCTCGCGCTGCCGCGCGTTGGTGCGCACCTCTCCGGTGGTCAGCTTTCTGCTCGGGGTGCGCGGCGGAGAGATTGTCCTGGACGCGGCCAGCGATCCGGCGCTCGCGCTGGAGGGACCCTGGTCCGAACAGCGCGTCGGAACGCCGCTGAGGGGCGCGCTTGGAGACGACGCGATGGAGTATCTGCGCCAGCTTTTGGATCTCGGCGCGTTCCGGGGCGCGGTGAGCAGCATCAACGTGCTGTGGCGCTACGCCCATGGGACCGGGGAGACCGCCTGGCGGATCGTGTTCGTCCCGGTGCGCGACGATCTCGGCGACTGGTTTCTGCACGCCACTGCGGTCCGCCTCGAGGCGTCCGAGGCCGAGCGGTTCGCGCTCGCCTGGGGAGGCGCGGTCAAGGTTGAATACCCGCAAGGCTCCAAACTTACAGGTTGACCTATACGCATGGAATAATTCCATGTGCGGGACGCGGAAACGCTGGAAAGGTCTTGTTAACCGCGAGACGCGGCAATCGGTCGCGCAACCTGAAGCGGAGGCGGGATCATGCAGGATCGGCGAACAAGCGAGCACGGCGACTGGTCGGAGCGACTGGCGTTCGTGGGGGCGGACGAGCGGGCGGCGAACGCCGTGAAAGGCGTGGCCGATACGCTGCGCAAGGCGATGCCGCCAGCCCTGGACGCGCTCTATGCCGATCTTGAGCGGCGCGAAGAGACGGCGAGCCTGTTCAAGACTCCAGACACCGCGGTGCG
>JBKHAZ010000135.1:0-7323 GCA_046542605.1 Oceanicaulis sp.
CCACGCGCGCCACGATCACCGGCCCGAAGGCCGCGCCGAGCGCCGACCAGGAAAAGAGCACCCGGTCGAAGATCGTCGCCGGCAGGCTCAGGGTCAGCACCACCGCCAGCGCGCAGATCGCCGCCATGACCGAGCGCGAGATCAGCACCTCGCGCCCCTTGAACGCGCTGGTGAGCTTCATGTCATGGGCCGCGGCCGCCGACGCGGCGATCAGCAGGGAGTCCACCGTGCTCATCACCGCCGACAGGATGGCGGCGATGACGAGTCCGGCGAGTACGGCGGGCAGGAGGCCGGCCGCCAGCTCGTAGAACAGCGCTTCGCCGTCGGCGAGATCGGGCGTCAGCGCCCGGCCCGCGAGCGCCATGGCCGCCATGCCGATATAGACGATGACGCCCCAGCCCATGGCGACGATGAACCCGCGCTTGCGCGCGCGTTCGTCCTTCACCGCCATCAGCCGCGAGAGCAGATGCGGCTGGCCGTAGGTGCCGAGCCCGATCGACGCGATCCCGATCGCGAAGCCCAGAAAGGCGAACCCCGCCCGCCCCCCGAACGCGTCGAGATAGGCCGGGTCCTGCGTCGCCGAAAGCGTCTGGGCGATCCCCGCCGGTCCGCCCGCTGCGATCACCGCGAGCGCGGGCAGGATCACCGCGATGATCGCCATGATCGCGCCCTGCAGCGTGTCGGTGAGCGAGACCGCCCAGAAGCCGCCCAGAAGCCCGTAGATCAAGATCACGACCGCGCCGATGACCACGCTTTCCCAGCGCGCCAGGGCGAACTGGCTTTCAAAGGCGATCGCCGCCGCGCCGAATTGTGCGGCGATGTAGAAGACGAAGGTGAACAGGACCAGAAAGCCGGCGAGCACGCTGATCGCGGGAGCGAAGGCGCCGGCTTTCGCGGCCATGAAGTCGCTGGGGGTGACATGACCCTCTTGCGCCGTTTCAGCCCTGAGGCGCGGTCCGAACCACAACCAGACCAACACATATCCAAGCCAGACGCCCGGCACCATCCACAGCGCCGACACGCCCACCGCGTAAACGAAGCCGGAAAAGCCCAGAAGCACCCAGGCCGAGCTGGTGGAGGCGGCGTAGGACAGGCCCGCGACCCACGCGCCGAGCCCGCGTCCGCCGAGGAAAAAATCGGACTCGTCGCGATTGCGGCGCGAGGCCCAGACCCCGATGCCGATGAGCACGAGCTTGTAGACGATGAGCGTCGCAAGAACGACGCCCGCGGCCGGTTCGCCGGACTCCATGATCCGCGCTTCCCTCGTATCCCGTCACCTTCCCCGGCCCGCATTCAGACATGAAAGCGTCATCGAAGAAAGGGCGAAGCGCAAAAGATATATCTTTTCCATTTTCACCGGCGCGCGCGGCGTTAGACTGGCCGCCATCAAGCGGCGCACCGGAAAAGTCCGGGCCGCGTGGCAGTCTCGGGGAGAGCGATGAAAACCTTGATCCTTAGCGCAGGCCTCGCCCTGTCGGTCGCCGCCGGCGCAACCGCGGCGGACGGTCCGCACTGGTCCGAACCGATCACGCCGGAGGTGTTCCGCACCTGGATCGAATCGCGCTCGGGCGCGGGTGAACCGGTCTGGTGGTATTCGGTGGGCACGGTGCGCGACTATCCGTCAGGTGAGGTGCGCTACGTCATGGAAGGCTGGGACGCTTCGACGGCGCACTGGCCCGAAGGCGAAGACGGGGGCGTCGCTCACCAGTACAACCGGAAAATCTATATCTTCCGCGATCCCGAAACCGGCGAGGTCGTGCCGGAAAGCCAGGCGGTGGCCTATCCCTACCAGTTCATCACCTATGAAATGGACGGCGAAGGCGGGCTGAAGACCCGCGTCGAGCAAGGCTCCGGCGACCGGCTTCTGGCGCTGGAGGACGACTCCCTGAGCTATCGCCGCCTTGGCGACACCCAGGTCTTCACCGCGCCCGTCTTCATCGATTTTCCGATCCCCGGCAGCGAGGCGCGCATTCAGGCGTGGGAGAATTACGACTTCTTCATCCATCCCCAGGGCACGGTCGAAGAACCCCACCAGCTCAGCTGGGCGCGGGTGGGGCGCCTCGCCCCCTGGGCCGGCGGAGGCGAGGCCGTGTTCCACCTGATCACCTGGCGGGTGGAGGACTATGACGCCCTGCCCGCGACCATGCGCGCCTATGTCGAAGCCGAGGCGCCGCTCTGGATGAACCCGCCCGCAGACCTTGCGGAAATCCGCGCGCTGCAGGCCGGCGACTGACGCCGAACCTCGGCCGCCCCCGGAGGAGACCGCGCCATGATCGAAGCGCTCGCCCTGATCCTCGCCCACCCCGTTGGCGCAAATCCGGACCGGCTGGCCGAGGCGCTCGCCGGACGGTGGGACAACGCCCGCCAGGTCGAAGCCGAAGGCGACCCCGCCCGGCCGCACCTGCATGTGCGCCATGTCCCCTTCGACGCCGAAGCCCTGCCCGGCCCTCTGGTCTATTCGGAGCTGACCACCGGCGGACCCGAGGGCGGGATCTATCGCCAGCGCGTCTACGCGTTCGCCCCAGGCGACACCGAAGGCGAAATCGCCATGGCGATCTATGAGCTCGCCGCCCCGCCCGCCTTCGCGGGCGCCGGGGCGGACAGGCTCGGCATGCTCGACGCCGGTGATCTGGTGCGCTTCAATCCGGGCTGCGATGTCTCCTGGCGTGACGAAGGCGGGCTGTGGCGCGGCGAGATCGCCGACGGGGCCTGCCGGATCACATCGTCACGCTCCGGCGCGGCGATGATCATCGGCGGCGCGTTCACCGTCTCCGGAGACCGCTTCACGCACAGCGAGGACGGCCGCAACGCCGACACCGGAGCGGTCGTGTTCGCACCGCCGGGCGGAGTGGCGAATCTGTATGACCGGGTGAGGGAGTGACGGAAGCGCCGCCGCCCTCCCCCGCCGCCCTCCCCGCAAAGGGGCGGGGACAAAGACGAAGCACGATGCGAGGCCCCCAATGACCGACACGCCGAAGCTCGAACCCACCATGATCCGCTCCGACAAGACGGCGCGAGAAATCTTCGAGGAGGTGCGCGCCAATCCGAACCGGGCGCGCTTCGGGTTCGGGGAGAAGCTCGCCATCGTCAATGTGGACCCGCAAAAGGCCTATACGCGGCCCGATCTTTTCCCGAAGACCGGCTACGTCACCGATCCCGACCAGCTGCACCACATCAACGAGATCTCCAAGCGGGCGCGGGCCAAGGGCCTGCCGGTGGTCTGGACCCATGTCGCCTATATGGCTGACGCCGCCGACGCCGGGGTGTGGGGCACGCGCACCGACACGCCGGACAGCCTGCAGAACATCAAGTACGGCTCGACCCGGCACGAATTCGACGACCGGGTGGAGATCGATGAGCGGGTCGATGCGGTCTACACCAAGCGCATGCCCTCGGCCTTCTTCGAAACCCCGCTGGCGAGCTTTCTGACCTGGCACAAGGTGGACACGCTGGTGATCACCGGCGGCTCCACATCGGGCTGCATCCGCGCCACGGCGGTGGACTCCTTAAGCCACGGCTACCGCACCATCATTCCCATGGAATGCGTGGCCGACAAGCATGAGAGCTATCACTTCGCCAACCTCACAGACCTGCAGCTCAAATACGCCGACGTGGTGGAGGTGAGGGAGGTCTATGACTGGCTGGAAGGGTATGCGACGGCGGCGTAGCACTTTGGCGATGCCGCCCCTCCACGACCGGAGCCATCCATGACCCACCCCAATCTCTACGATTACAACCCATACCAGGCCCGTCCGAAGGTTGAATGGCCCGGCGGCAAGAGGCTCGCCTTCTGGGTCGCGCCCAATATCGAGTTTTACGAGTTCGATCCGCCGAAAAACCCCAAACGGCCCGGCTGGCCGCGGCCGGCGCCGGACGTCACGGGATATTCCCAGCGCGATTACGGCAACCGGGCCGGCCATCAGCGCCTGATGGAGCTGATGGACAAGTATGCGATCAAGGGCTCGGTGAGCCTGAACGTGGCGATGTGCGACCACCACCCCGAGATCATCGAGGACTGCGCGGCGCGCGGCTGGGAGTTTTTCAGCCACGGGATCTACAACACCCGCTTCTCCTACGAGATGGACGAAGCCCAGGAGCGCGCCGTGCTGGAGGATTCCATCGCCACGGTGGAGCAGGCGACCGGCCAGCGCATCCGCGGCTATCTGGCGCCGGCCCTGACCCATACCGAGCGGACGCTGGACCTGATCGCCGAGTACGACTTCTGGTACACGTGCGACCTGTTCCAGGACGATCAGCCCCAGCGCGTGAAGACCAGGACCGGCCGCTTATGCTCCATGCCCTACTCGCTGGAGGTCAACGACGTCATCACCTACGGCGCGCTGGCCATGGATCCCTGGCGCTACGCCGACGTGCTGAAACGCCAGTTCGACCAGCTTTTGCAGGAGGGCGAGGAAAGCGGCACGGTGATGTGCATCCCCTTGCACGCCTATCTCGTCGCCCAGCCCCACCGCATGCGCGCCTTTGAAGAGGCGTTCAAACATGTTGAGGCGCACGCGGACGACGTCTGGATCACGCGCGCGGTGGACATCGCGGAGCACTGGCGCATGCACTATTGGGATACGGTGCAGCAAGATCTTGAAGAGAAGGGTCTCGCCACGGGCGGGACGGCGTTCGACGGAGGGCGGGCGGCGTGATATCATCTTCTGATATCATTTTCGCGTCTGGAGCGAAGCCATGTCGGCGATCACGATCCGCAACATCCCCGACCACGTCCACGACGCCCTGCGCCGCCGGGCGAAGGAGGAGGGCAAGTCGGTCGAGGCGCTGGCGCGCGAGGCGCTGGAGAAGCTGGCCGGGGCCGGCGATTCCTCCGTGGAGTCCTTGTTCGCCACCCTGGACCGCAAGCGCCGGGAGCTGGGGGTGGAGGCGGTCGGTTCGGACTGGCAGGAAGAGTTCGACGATCCCGCCTTCAGCCGCAAGGTGCTCGGTCTTGACGAAGACGACACCTACGGGCCGGGCCACAAGAATTGACGCGCGTCCTTCTGGATACGCACTACATCGTCTTTCTCGTGGCCGATCCGGACAGGCTGAAGCCCGCCGAACGCGACTTTCTGGAGTACGCCGGCGAGCCGTTGCTGGTCAGCGCGATCTCGCTTTGGGAAATCCGCATCAAGCGGACGGCGCGCGATCGTTTCGGCGAACGCAAGGGACCTCTGTCTCCGCAAACCGCACTGCGCGTTCTGCAATCGCGTACGGACCGCTTCCGCCTCGTCCCGCTGACCGTCGAGCAGCCCGCCATGGGGTCTCTCGAGCCGCCGCTCGCCCATGGCGACCCGTTCGACGAGATGCTGCTTCTGCAGGCCGAGGCCGAAGGCGCGCGGCTTCTGACGCGCGATAAAAACCTCGCCGGTCACAGGCTGGCGCTCACCGTTTGATCGGGGGAGTCCGATGAGTCTCGATCCAACCTGTCTCGATTATCCCAGACGCAAGCACGGCCAGGACATGGACCGCCATGACTGGCGGCGCTCCATCGACCGGCCGCGCGTCGATCTTCCCGGCGGGAAACAGCTTGCCGTCATGCCGGTCGTGGTGTGCGAACATCATCCGATCGATCCGAAGAAGACCCCGTTCGGCCATCCCCACGGCATGATCACGCCCTATCCGGACCTGCGCCATTACACGACGCGCGACTATGGCAACCGGGTCGGCGTATTCCGCATCCTGAAGGCGCTGCGCGAGCGCGAGCTGACGGCGACGGTCGCCCTGTCGGCCGACCTGCTGGACCTCGCACCGCCGTTGGTGGACGCCATCCTCGATGACGGCCACGAGATTGCGGCCGCCGGTCTCAACGGCGACGCGATCCATCATTCGGGGATGAGCGAAGATGACGAGCGCGCGCTCGTCGGCCGCGTGCGCGAGCGGTTCCAGCGTGCGGGGCTGGAGCCCGTCACCTGGCTCTCCCCGGCGCGCCAGGAGAGCTTTGCGACCCCCGACATCCTCGCCGGCGCCGGGTTTAGACACGTACTCGACTGGGAGACCGATCAGGTCCCCGTCTTCATGCGCACGCAATACGGCCCCCTCGCCGCTCTGCCGGTCCATAACGAGCTCGACGATTTCAAGCTCATGGTGGAGCGCAAGCAGGCCGAGGACGTGTGGAGCAAGCAAATCCTCGAGGCGAAGGATTACCTCAAGGCCGAACACGACCGCTTCGGAGCGCAAGTGCTGGGCTTCACGCTCACCCCCTTCGTCGCCGGCCAACCCTTCCGGATCACGGCGCTGGAAGCGCTGCTGGATGGGCTGGCGGACGATCCTCAGGTCTGGTGCGCCGGTGCCAGCGAGACGGCGGGGGCGTTCGAGGCGCTGCAGTCATGACCGCCATGCGCGGCTGGCCGGACCTGCGCGCCTTCGCGCTCGGCCTCGATCGGCCCGGCGTTGAGGATTGCGTCTCCTGGGGCGATCCGGGGCTTAAAGTCCACGGCCAGCTGTGGACCGGGTGGGGCGCCCCAGGCCGACGCGGACGCCCCGGTGTTCAAGGTGAGCCGTGAAGAGCAGGGGGTCCTGCTCGACGCCGCGCCGGAAGGTTTCTTCGTCACCGATTCATCACCGGCCGCACGGGCTGATTCTGATGCACCCGACCGCGGTCCACGCCGAATGGGCGCGCGCCACCTTGTTCAAGGTGTGGTGTCGCCAGGCGCCCCAGCGCCTGCTGGCTGCATGGAAGACCGAACACGCCCACCGGCTGAGCGAATTCGGCGCCGCCGCCTAAGGCTCCACCACCTCCGGAGCCTCTGCGAACGGGCGGATGCCGAATTCGGGATAGATCTCTTCAGGAAAGTAGATCACGCCATCGGCGGCCACCATGGAGATCGCCTTCACAGCCTTGAAATCCGCAGTTGGATCGCCTTCGACCAGGAAGAAATCGGCGTACTTGCCCGGTACGATGGAGCCCAGCTCATCGCCGGCGCCGAGATAGTCGGCCATGCCCTGCGAGCCCCAGGCGAGGACCTCCGCCGGCGTCATGCCGATGGACTGGTAAAGCTCCAGTTCGCGCAGCTGGATCAGGCCGCCGCCCATATCCGTGCCGGGAACCATGAATATTCCGCGCTCGCGCAAGCGCCGCAGGGTCTCGGCGAGCGCCGCCGCGGTCCGCTTTAAGCGTTAGCGATTCCTTATTCATCTGCGTCGATCCTGCCGCGATGACGAGACGCGCGGTTCTACCTGGCGATCTGGCGATCGCGCCGGACGACCCGTTCGCCGGGCTGGAGCCCGGCCGCGCCCATGCGCCCTGGCGCAGCTTCTCCCTGACGGCGCCGCGCCTGTTCTGTTCGAAAATGTTCCGCACGCTGGGCTCGCGTGAAAGCG
>JBKHAZ010000004.1:0-32812 GCA_046542605.1 Oceanicaulis sp.
TCTCCCTGGCTGCGGACGGCCCTCCGGCCGTGCGCCGAGTGGGCGAGAACGCCTATGCCGCCGGCGCGGACTGGCTCGGCTTCGAGCGCCGCGGCGCCTACCGCGTCGTTGACGCCGAGCGCACGCCCTTGGCGCCGGGCCTGCTGTTGGCCGCGCTGCTTTTGGCGCTTTTGGCCGGCGCATGGCGGCGCGAAGGCCGCTGATCGTTTCCCGGCTGGAAAAACCAAGCTCGCCGGCGCACCGCTTATCGATACGCCCGGCCTTGCTAAATCTCTCTTCAACGCTTCACAGAAGGGAGAGCGGCATGATCGACGTCAGACCATTCGACAGCCTGGGCTCCGTCCGCACCGACTGGCTCAACGCCAAGCACCATTTCAGCTTCGGCGGCTATCAAGACCCCAAACGTATGGGCTGGGGCGCGCTTCGGGTCTGGAATGATGACGAGATTCAGCCGCAGACCGGGTTTGCGCCCCATCCCCACCGGGAGATGGAGATCATCACCTATGTGCGCGACGGCGCCATCAGCCATGAAGACAGTCTCGGCAACACAGGCCGCACCGTGGCCGGCGATGTTCAGGTGATGAGCGCAGGGACCGGGATCCGCCACGCCGAGTACAACAAGGAAGACGCGCTCACCCGGATCTTCCAGATCTGGATCCTGCCCGACCAGCCTGGCGGCGCGCCGTCCTGGGGCGCGCGCGAATTTCCCAGGGGCGAGCGGGTCAACGAGTTGATCGTGCTGGCGTCCGGGCGGACGGGCGACGACGCGCTGCCGATCCGCGCAGACGCCCGCGTTCTTGGCGCGACGCTCACCGCCGGGGCGAGCGTCCGCTACACGCTGGAGCCCGGCCGCCACGCCTATCTCGGCCTCGCCAAGGGGGCTGCGGAGGTGAACGGAACGCCGCTCGCCGCCCGCGACGGCGCGGCGATCAAGGACGAGGCGGAGATCACGATCACCGCCGCCAAAAACGCCGAGATCGTGCTGGTGGACACCCGCTAGCGGCGGCGCAGCGTTAAGCCTTGCTTCAGGCCCGCCGCATTAACTCGCGGCGGGCCTTTTGCTGATGGAGATCGCCATGTCCCGCCTCGCCACGCTCGCGTTCGGCGCTCTCGCCCTCATCGCGCTTCAGGGCTGCCTCGCCATGCAGACCGTGGGGGTCGCGGCCGGGGCCGCCGGCGCTGCGGCAAGCGCGGCCGGCGATGTCGCGGAAGGCGCGGCGAAGCTCGTCATCCCCGGCGACGGCGACGTTGACGAGGACGGCGAAGACTGAGGCGCGCCGCTCAGCTCGGCATGCCGGCGGCCAAGAAACCTGTTAGGCTCTGTGCGGGTTGAGGGAGGACCTACACGCGTCAGGAGCCGAAATCGTGCGCCTTACCGCCGCCTGCCTCGCCCTCGCCGCCGGCCTTGTCGTTTGCGCGCCCGCCTGGAGTGAAGAGTTCGCATCGCTGCAGCGGCCCGCAGACGGGCCGGTCGCCGTGGGCGTCATCGAAATCGGCCCGGCGCTCACAGAGAAGGCTGAAGATTACGGCCCGCGCGAACTCGAACGTCTGAGCCGGAAGATGGAAGGCGCGATGATCGACGCGCTCATGGACGCCGGGCGCTTTTCGGAAATCAACCAACCCGGCGCCAACGTGCTCTTGGTGGTGATCGAGGACGCCGAGCCGAACCGGCCGACCTTCCGCCAGCTCTCCGTGCGTCCGAACCTTTCCGCCCGGTCCTTGTCGCTGGGCGGGGCGCGCGTGAGCACTATCCTCACCGATCCCGCCGGAGAGGAGCTCGGGCGCTTCGCCTACTCCTGGCGCACGCCGTCGCTGGACCGGTCGCAATACGCCACGGTCTGGGCTGGCGCGCAGACCGCCTTCGAGCAGTTCGCAGCCCTCATCGCCACCGAGCTGAAAGACCAGGACGCGCCCGGCTAGCCGGCGGTCAGGGCGCTCCGATCCATTTATGGGTCTGGACGCTGAGACTCCATCGAGGGTGCTTCAGGCAGTATTCAAAGGCCGCCTTTGCGTTCTCCATCTGCTGCGGCCCGTCCATGGGCTGCAGGCGGAACTCGGTGAAATCGAGATGCTCGAACCGCTCCGGCATGGCGTCGGCCTGGGGGTAGACCAGCTTCAGCTCATGTCCGGACGTCTGTTTGAGCGGCGCGGTGGATTTGGGGCTGACGCAGATCCAGTCGATCCCCTCGGGCGCTTCGATCGTGCCGTTGGTCTCCACCGCGATCTCGAAGCCGAGCGCATGCAGCGCGTCGATGAGCGCGGCGTCCAGCTGCAGCAGCGGCTCGCCTCCGGTGCACACCACATAGGGCCGCCCGCCGCCCGGCCAGAGTGCGAAGGCCGCCTCGGCCAGCGCGCGGGGCGTCTTGAACTTGCCGCCGTTCACCCCGTCGGTTCCCACGAAATCGGTGTCGCAGAACGTGCAGACCGCCGAGGCGCGGTCACGCTCAAGCCCGCTCCACAAATTGCAGCCGGCGAAGCGCAGGAAGACCGCCGGCCGGCCCGCCTGACCGCCCTCGCCCTGCACGGTGAGGAAGATCTCCTTGACTGAATACGTCATCGGCTCGCCCGCCAGTCGCTCCAGCCCTTCGCACGCAGCTCGCACGCCGGACACGCCCCGCAGCCATAGCCCCAGGCGTGGCGCGTCGAGCGGTCGCCGCGATAGCAGGTGTGGCTCTCCTCCAAGATGAGGTCCACCAGCGCTGCTCCGCCAAGATCCTCGGCGAGCGCCCAGGTCTGCGCCTTGGTCAGATGCATTAGCGGCGTGTCGATGCGGACCGCCTCGTCAAGACCGAGCGATAGCGCCTCCTGCTGCGCCTTGATGGTGGCCTCGCGGCAATCGGGATAGCCCGAGTAATCGGTCTGGCAGACGCCGGTGACCAGGTGCGGCGTAGCGCGGCGATAGGCGTGGGCGCCTGCGATCGTCAGAAAAACGAGATTGCGCGCCGGCACGAAGGTGGTCGGCAAGCCCTTCTCGCTCATGGCGAACTCGGCTTCACGCGTAAGCGCGCTTTCGGCCAGCGCGCCATAGCCGGAAATGTCGACCACCACATCCTCGCCGAGCCTGTCGGCCCAGCCGGGAAACGCGTTGATCATCGCGGCGCGCACGCGCTGGCGCGCAACCATCTCCACGCCGTGGCGCTGGCCGTAGGAAAACCCGATCGTCTCCACCCGTTCAAAGCGCGACAGCGCCCAGGCCAGGCAGGTGGCGGAATCCTGTCCGCCGGAAAACAGCACCAGCGCGGCGCCGGAATTGAGGGCTTGCGTCATGGCGGGGTATATCCGCCTCCACACGCTGCATTGCAAGGAGGCGCGCAGATGAGCGACATGGCCATCCTCTACACCACATGGCCGGACGAGGAGAGCGCGGCCAGGGCCGCCGAAGCGCTGCTGGACGAGCGCTTGATCGCCTGCGCCAACATTCTGGGAACGGCGCAGTCGATGTTCCGGTGGCGCGGCGAGACCCGCCGCGAGGCCGAGACGGTGGTCCTGTTCAAGACCGCCGCGGCGCAGGCGCGAACCGTGCGCGACCGGCTCCTGGCGCTGCATCCCTATGAGGAACCGGCGATCGTCCAGCTCGGGCTGGAGGATGCCGGCACCTCGCCGGCCTTCGCCGCCTGGGCGGCTCGCGAGAGTGCGGGCCGCCGCTGAGCCTTCAGGCGCGGCGGAAACCTGTGACAAGGCGATGAAGTTTCGGTGAAATCACGAATGGATTAACCGACGCGCAAGCGCGCGCGTGCGCTTTTTCGCCGTGAAACGGGCGGCGGTTCCGCCCGAACGAAACGGGGTGGAATGACCGGATGAGCCGCACGGTTCGCTCGCTGCTGCAGGACGCGCCGCAACTGGACCCGATGACGTCGGGATCGAATGTCTACGATCTGTTTTCCGAGGACCCCGACCTCCTCGTCTGCGCGGTTGTTCAGGACCGCCGCCCCATCGGGCTGGTGGCGCGCAACGCCTTTTTCCTGCGTATGGCTGACACGCACGGGCGCGCGCTGTTCGCCAAGCGGCCGGTGACCTTCATTATGGACAGAGATCCGCTGATCGTTGAGGGCGACC
Source organism: Oceanicaulis sp. (assembly GCA_046542605.1). Classification (GTDB taxonomy): domain Bacteria; phylum Pseudomonadota; class Alphaproteobacteria; order Caulobacterales; family Maricaulaceae; genus Oceanicaulis. The sequence continues at coordinate 4,057 of JBKHAZ010000004.1, forward strand.
GGCTGATCTCGGAGCTGTCCCGGCAGATTCTCACCGACCGCAACGGCGCGCTGTTCGACGGCTTCATCATCACCAAGGACGGCGAATACGCCGGGGTGGGCACCGGTGTGGCGTTGATGAAGACGCTTCAGGCCGAAAGCGAGGAGCGCAACCGCAAGCTCGTCGCGCTGGCCGAGCAACTCGGCCGGGCGCGTATCGAGGCCCTGTCCGCCAATCAGGCCAAAAGCGAGTTTCTGGCCACGATGAGCCATGAAATCCGCACCCCCCTGAACGGCGTTTTGGGCGTGGCGCAGCTGCTGCAGGAAAGCGGGCTCAACGACGACCAGGCCCGCCTGGCGAAGACCATCCGGACGTCCGGCGAGATCTTGTTGCGCCTGCTTAACGACGTGCTCGACCTGTCGAAGATCGAAGCCGGAAAGATGGATCTCGAGCCGGTCACTTTCGAGATCGACGAGCTTGTCCAGGCCGCCTACTCGCTATGGAGACCGCGCGCAGAGGAAAAACACCTGCAGTTCGACGTCACGTTCGACGGCCCGGCCGGCGCACGCGTGGTCGGCGATGCGGTGCGCCTGAAACAGGTCGCGTTCAATCTTATAGGCAATGCGATCAAGTTCACCGAGGCTGGCGCGGTGCGCGCCCGGCTCGCCCTCACCGATATCGGTCCCGGCCGCACGGTTTTGCGCCTGGAGGTGCAGGACACCGGGTGCGGCGTTCCCGCCGAATCTCAGCCCAAGCTGTTCACCGCCTTCACCCAGGCCGACGGCGCGACCTCGCGCAAATTCGGAGGCACAGGGCTGGGCCTGGCGATCTGCAAGCGCCTTGTGGAGCTCATGGGCGGCTCCATCGGCTTTGAAAGCGCGCCGGGTGAAGGATCGACCTTCTGGTTCGAAACTCCGCTCAGGCACGCCGCTCGGCTCGAGCCGGCGCCGGCCGGGCCGACCGGTGGTGACCCGGTCATCGAACGAGACGGACCTGCGCCGCGCATCCTCGTGGCCGAGGACAATCCGATCAATCAGGAGGTCATTCGCGGTTTCCTGAAACTGAAGGGCTGGAGCTGCGACATCGCGCCGGACGGGGCGGAGGCGCTCGCCGCGGTCCGTCGCACCGGTTACGACGTGGTGCTGATGGACGTTCAGATGCCCGGCATGGACGGGCTGGAGGCCACGCGGCGCGTCCGCGCCCTGTCCGGCCCGATGCGCGACCTGCCGATCATCGCCTTGACCGCGAACGCGATGCGGGGCGATGAGCGCCGCTGCCTTGAAGCGGGCATGAACGGCTATGTCGCCAAACCCATCGAGCGCGATCAGCTGTTCTCAGAGATCGCCCGTGTGCTCAGCGAGGACCCCCGCGCGCGCGGCGCGGCCTGACACGCCGGCGCCGCCTTTGCGTTGAGACAGGCGGCGCAGGCCCGGTTTGAAGTTTGAAGGCTTCAGGCGGTGCGGCGCAGATTGGCCTGGGCGGCTGGATCGCTGGCCAGCGCCATGTTGAGCCCTTCCAGGAGCGCATCGGCCGAGACGGGAGCGCGCACCAGCGTCTCCATGGCGCCGGCCTGGACCGGCTTGTCGATGTCGCGCGACAGGCGGAGCACCGGCGTCATCGCCGCGGTCGAGGCCAGGGACCGGATCTCGGCGCCGGCGTCCTCTGCGTCGCGCCCGCCGACCTCCAGCCCGATCACCACCGCGTCATAGGCCGCCGCGTCCATGGCTTCGACCATCTCCTCGCCCGCCGAGGCGCAGGTGACCACGCAGTTGAACGATTTGAGATAGCCAAGCAGCACCGAGCGGCGCGCCGGATCGCTTTCCGCGACGAGCATGCGCAGGCGGCGCGCCTCGACAGTGAGCTGTTCGCCGTCGGCGTATTTGTCGCTTTTCCGGGACGCCTTGAGGCCGACTTCGACCCAGAATTCCGAGCCTGAACCGGCGGGCTTGTAGCCCACCTCTCCGTCCATCAGCTGAGCCAGACGCTTGGCGAGATGGAGGCCGAGCCCCGTGCCCGCCTCCCGGATCGCGCTGTCCATGCGGTCGCTGCTGAGCGCGTCGAACAGGTGGGCGCGTGCGGTCTCGGGCACGCCGCAGCCGGTGTCGCGCACGCACAGGCGCAGCCGGGCCGCGCCGTCGCGTCCGATCTGCGTGGTGAAGGCGGCGGTGACCCCGCCCTTGTCGGTGAAGCGGATGGCGTTGCCGATAAAAACGCGCGCAAGCTGCATCAGCCGCTCTTCGTCGGCGCGCAGCGCCATATCCGCCTCGCCGGACACCTGAACCTCGAACGCCAGCGACTTGGCGCGCGCCTCGCTTTCGAACTTCGCCCGCACCCTGTCGGCCAGCGAGCGCGCGGTCACGTCCTCCAGCTCCAGCTCGAGACGGCCGGCCTCGATGCGCGACACGTCGAGCACGTCGGTCAGGAGCCTGTTGAGCTGCTCACCGGAGTCGCGGATGCGCAGCGCCATGCGACGCTGATCGGCGCCGCCCGCGCTCTCCTCAAGCAGCTGAGCCATGCCGAGCACGCCGTTCAGCGGCGCGCGCAGCTCATGGCTCATATTGGCGAGCACCGCGGCGCTGGCGCGGGCCTGTTCCTCGGCGCGGCGGGCGGCCTTGTCGTTGTGTTCAGCCAGGCGCGACATGGCGGCCGCCTGAGCTTCGGTGTGCCGCCGCGCCTCGTCGAGCGCGACATTCGCCTTCACCGCATCGCTGAGCGAACGCGAGTAGGCCAGGGTCAGCGAGTTCATCGCCAGGAAAAAGCCGCCGAGCATGACCGCCACGAGCAGGCCCTGCCACATGCCGGTCAGCATCAGCGAAACCGCCCACAGCCCCAGGGCCGGCACGGTGTAGGCGAGCACCACGCGATGCTCGGCCGCGCTCGTCATGGCCGCGCCTGCGGCCATGCCCGCGATCACCATGGCCACGGCGTGGCTGGCGATCGACGGCGTGTCCGGCCCGAGCAGGAACGGCGTCACGCCCCAGCATACGCCGACCACGCCGGACAGAAGCACATACCCGCTCATCTCTCCGTCGGTGGGAACCCGGTCGGCCCGGCGTGCGCGCCACATGGCCCCAAGGCGCAAAAGCGCGGCCAGGCACAGAACGGCGAACCAGGCGCCGTGGGCGACCGGGTCAACATGACCGAAAAACAGGACGCTCAAAAGCGCCGCATTGACGATGTTCAGCGGCACCGCGCGCAGCGAGCTGCGCGCCACCAGAAGCCGCTTGGTCCGGCGCGTCTCGGCCTCGACCGCAACGGCCTCGTTCTTCTCGAACCCCATGTTACCACCCGATTGCTGACCGCTTATGGTACGGTTTCTGCGAGCTAATCTGGCACACAGGTCTTAAAAGCCGGTGGACGGCGCGTTCACCTTGTCGCAAGGCCTTGCGGGCCCCATTCTAGGAGCGTTATTTTGTAACGCCCGATCTGAAAGGAGCACCCGTGACCGCTTTTCATCTTCTGCTCTTGGCCGGCGCGACCACGGCGGTGTTCGCCTGTTCGCCCGCTCCGAGCGACGCGCCGGACACCGATGCGGCGCCGCTCGAGCGTGTCGATCCCGAACTTGCCGCCGAGCAGATCAGTTGGCGCGATCTCATGCCGGAAGAGGAGATCGAGGCGCTCGACGCCATCAACGAAGGCCGCGCCGATCCTTCGTTGATGGCGCGTTTCACCGGTTCGAGCCCGGTGGAAAACCAGGTGGGCACGTTCAACGTGGTGGACGATCTCGGCGGCGCTGTGGTGCGCATGCCCGGCTACATCCTGCCGCTGGATTACGCCGAACAGGGCTCGGCGCGGGAGTTCCTGCTGCTGCCCTATCACGGCGCGTGCGTGCATTACCCCCCGCCGCCGCCGAACCAGATCGTCTATCTGCGCTCGCCCGAGCCGATCCGGTACACCTCGCTTTGGGAGCCGGTCTGGGTGGAGGGCCGCATGGAGATCGAGCGCGTCGACACCGATCTCGCCGCGGCGGCCTATACGATGATCGTGCGCTCGGTCGCCGATTACGAGCCGTGAGGACGCGCTAGGGCGCGGTCGCTTCATCGCCCTCGGGCAGGAGAACGTTGCGATAAGCCTCCACCGAGGCGGCGACGGCTTCCGGCGTGGGGCCGCTCTCTTCCGGGCCGTCGTAATCGCCAAGCGCCGTCTCCAGCGTCACCAGGAGGTCGGAAACGGGCCGGCCGAGATCCGGCATGCTTTCGATCATGCCCTCCGAGCGACGCCGCGCATAGAACTGAAGCGCGGCGTTGAAACCGAAAGCATCCAGCCAGGCTTCCTCGTTGGCTCTGTCTTCCATGGCGAGCGCGTATTGCAACGCCGCGCGGTCGGCGAGATCGAGGATCACTTCGGCGTCCACCTGGGCTTCGCTGGTGCGCGGCGCGGGCGCGGCGGCCTCGGTCTCGTCGAGCAGCTCGAGCACGCGCTGGACGGCGTTGCGGATCTCCTCGTCGGAGGCGTCCTGGAAGTGCAGGACCGCGGCCTCGTTCATGGCCTCCATGGCCGAAGGCGCGCCGCGCTCCGTCGCCACCGGCTCGAAGTCCACGTAGATCTCCGACACCGGATGAGCGAACATTTCCGACGCCGCAGCCCGATCGCCGGCGCGCAGCGCGGCGAGCCCGGCGAGGTAATGGGCGCGCATCACCTCAACCGCGGAAAGATAGACCACCGGATCCTCAGCCGCGACTTCGGGATCGATGCCGAACTCGCCGCCGGCCTCCCCGCCTTCGCCGCCGCCCTCGCCGCCGCCTTCCCCGGCGAGCGCGGCTTCGGCGCGCTGGTCAGCCTGGGAGGAGGCGTCGGAGGCCTGTGCGGTCTCGCCGGTGGACGCCTCATCATCGCCGGCGGGCTCTCCGCACGCGCTGAGCGAACCGGCGGCGACGGCGGCCAGGCTCGCGGTCCAGAGAAGCGGCGACTTGCGAATGCTCATGGGGATATCCTTTGCTTGACGTGGGGTATGTGCTAGCGCGTCTGCGAACGGATCGCAAGAAAGGCCGCCCATGCTGCACCGCCTCGCTCAGGTGTTGAACGCGAAAGACCTCGCCACGATCCGCGAGCTGTGCGCGGACCGCTCCGCTTTCGTTGACGGCGCGGCGACCGCAGGCGGGGCGGCCCGCACGGTGAAGGCGAACCGGCAATTGCCGCCGGGACCGAAAACCGACGTGATCCGGCGCACCTGCGAAAGCGCGTTGAAGCAACACGGCGTGTTCGCCGCCGCCGCTCAGCCCAAGCGCATCATCCGCAGCCTCGTAAGCCTTTACGGCCCGGGCGAGACCTACGGCCTGCACGTGGACGACGCGGTGATGGGCGGAGTGCGCAGCGACTTGTCCTTCACGCTCTTTCTGTCGGATCCGGACGCCTATGAGGGCGGCGCGCTCGTTCTCAAGGACAGTTCGGGAGAAACGGAAGTGAAACTCGCCGCCGGCGAGGCGGTGCTCTACCCCACCGGCGCGCTGCATCAGGTCAAACCCGTCACCTCCGGCGAACGCCTCGCCTTCGTGGGCTGGGTGCGCAGCCTGGTGCGCCGGGCCGATCAGCGCGAGATTCTGTTCGACCTCACCGTGACGCTGAACGCCCTTCACGCCCGCGACGGCAAAAGCGCGGAAGTGGACACGCTGATGAAGACGCGCGCCAATCTGCTGCGACAGTGGGCGGAGGATTAGGGCTCGCCCCCTTCGCCGTGGCCGCGCGCGATCCCGCCATGGGGTTTCATCGGGTCTCCCGCGGTGACGGTGTAACCGGCCCGGCGCAGATGTCGAACCAGATCGCCCGCGGCCAAGCGGCAGGCGTCCAGCCCGCCCAGCCGGGTGCGCCAAGGCGAGCGCCACAAGGCGTAGGCCAGAGCGTCTTTCAGGTCGCTTTCGGGATCTGTCATGACATGCATCCGGGCGGGTTGCGAGCGGCCGCGTCCGGAACATACATAGAACGGGGCTTCGGCGTCCAGCCAGCCGCGCGCTGCGCAAGCCTGTGCATAATTGCGACAGAGCTGCGTTCGTGACGGAACCGTAACCTTGCAGCCCTTGGCCGCGAAGGCCGGGTCGCCCTAATCTTTACTCATACGCCGGGAGGGGAGCACACCCATGACAGTTTATCGAAGCCGCTGGTTCGCGGCGCTGCTGGCGGCCGCCGCGGTCGCCTCGCCAGCCCTTGCTCAGGACGAGGATGAGGACTCCATCGAGAGCTTCGTGGAGGATTTCGAAGCGGCCGAAGGCTTCTTCACGCTCTATCGCGATCCGGACGACGGCGATCTCTACATGGAGATCTCCGAAGATCAGCTCGGCGAGGAGGTGATCTATTTCACCTACACCGAGAACGGCGCACCGCGCATCGGTCATTTCCGCGGCCAGTTCCGCGCCAACCGCGTGCTCACCTTCACCAAGCGTTACGGCCAGATCGAGATCGCCGCGGAAAACACCAGCTTTTCCTTCGACGAGGACAACGCGTTGTCGCGCGCGGCCGACGCCAACATCACCCGCGCGCCGCTCGCGCTCCTGGACATCGAGGCGGAGAGCGAGGGCTCGGGCGAGGGCGAAGACGCCGAACCTGCGCGCTATCTCATCGATGTGGGCGATCTTCTCAAAGGCGAGGATCTGCACCAGATCAAGCCGACGCCGGCCCGCGGGCCGGGCGCGGAGGACGCCTTCTCGTTTGGGCGCCTTCAGTCCGGTCAGACGCGGATCACCAACATCCGCTCCTACCCGGAAAACACCGACGTGGTGGTGGAATACGTCTATCAGAACGCCACCCCGCGCAATCGTGGCGGCGCCGAGATCACCGATCCGCGATCGGTGGCGGTGCTGTTGCAGCACTCTTTCGTGCAGATGCCCGAAGACGGCTTCGAGCCGCGCGCAGACGATTTCCGCGTCGGTTATTTCGGCCAGCGCGTCACCAATCTCACCGACACCAGCGTCACGCCCTATGACGACGTAATCAATCGCTGGCGCCTCGTCCCTCAGGACCCGGATGCGGACATCTCCGATCCGGTCGAACCGATCACCTGGTGGATCGAGAACACCACGCCGGTCGAGCTACGCGACACCATCCGCGATGCGGCGCTGACCTGGAACCAGGCCTTCGAGGCGGCGGGCATCTCCAACGCCATCGAGGTGAAGATCCAGCCCGATGACGCCGAGTGGGACGCCGGCGACATCCGCTACAACGTGCTGCGCTGGACGTCTTCGCCCACCCCGCCCTTCGGCGGCTACGGGCCGAGCTTCACCAATCCGCGCACTGGCGAGATCATCGGCGCGGACATCATGCTGGAATACGTCTTCCTGACGAACCGCATCCGGTATTCGGAGCTGTTCGACGTGGCCGGACTCTCCCAGTGGCTGCCCGCCGACCAGATGGCCGAACTCACCGGCGAGCCCCAGGCGAGCTTCGAGCACGACCATGAGCACGGCGCGATGTGCAATTTCGCCGAACATCTCCAGTTCGAGACCCAGGCCGGGCTGGCCGCGCTGCGCGCCCAGAACGCCGGCGAAGTGGAGATGAACGAGCTGATCCGCCAGGCGCTGCACTATCTCGTCATTCACGAGATCGGCCACACGCTCGGCCTGATGCACAATATGGGCGCGAGTTCCGGCGTGAGCCTTGAAGATCTGCGCAACGGCGAGACCGTGACCCACTCCATCATGGACTATCCCGCCCTGAACCTGCCCAGCGACGGCGAGACGGTTCAGTACTCCCAGGAAGTCCCCGGCGCCTACGACGTCTGGGCGATCCAGTACGGCTACACGCCCGACGCAGCGGCCCTGCCCGCCCTGCTTGCGCGCTCCACCGAGCGGGAGCTTTTCATGGGCAACGACGCCGACGATATGCGCAGCCCCGGCCGGCACATCGATCCGCGCGTGATGATCAACGACCTCTCCGACGATCCGGTAAGCTGGGCCGGCGAACGGGTCGATCTGATCAACCGCACCCTCGCCGCGCTGCCGGAGACCGCCGTCGAGCAGGGCGAAACCTATCAGAACCTGCTGACAAGCTACCTGATCCTGTCGGGCCAGCGCTTCGGCGCGGCGAACGTCGCCAGCCGTCATATCGGCGGGATCTATAATAATCGCGCCGTGATCGGTCAGGAGGGCGCCGAGACGCCCTTCGTACCGGTGCCGCGCGACAAGCAGGAGCAGGCGCTCGAGGTTCTCGAGGCGGCCGCCTTCGGTCCCGACGCGTTCACCGTGGAGGAGGCCTTCGCCGACCGGCTGCAGCGTCAGCGGCGCTTCTTCGATCACTTCCCCGGCGACGAGGACCCGTCGCTGCACGCGCGCGCCTACGCCCAGCAGATGGCGCTGATGGCCCACCTGCTGCATCCCAACGTGCTCGACCGAATGGGCGATGCGGCGCGCTATGGCGGCGACTACACGCCGGCGGAGTATCTCGAGGATCTCACCCGGATGATGTACGCCGCCGACGTGCGCGGAGAGCCGAACACCTACCGGCAGAACCTGCAGGTGGCCTACCTCCAGCGCCTGATCGCGATCGCCGATCCGGCCAGCCCCTACCCGCCCTATGCGCGGTCTGCGGCGCTGGCCTCGATCGACGACGTGAAGGGCTGGGTCGGTCCCGACTGGATCCCCGACCTCATGGGCTCGCGCGAAGCGCGCGCACACCGCGCCCATCTGCGCACGCTGATCAAGGCGTTCGAAGACTAGGCGCCGCGCCCGGCCGCGGAAAAGCGCCGCCCCTTCCGGCTGCGGGAGGGGCGGTTTTTTCGTCCCGGTATGCGCGCCCTAAAACAACGCCAGCGTCTGCCCGCCTCCGCCTCCGGCGTTGAGCCGCTCGAGGCCGGCCGAGTAGTTGGCGAGCTGAGCCTGCAGATAGGCGGGCACGGGTCCGCCGCGCCGCCCGGCCTGCGGGCCTTCCAGAAGTTCCTCCAACGCCGGGTCCATGGTCAATTCGCGGTGGGCCCGCTGGACCTTGGAGACCGCGTCCGAAAGCGCTTCCCCGGCCGCCAGCGCCGTGTCGCGATCGGTGATGGAAAGCGGCTTGTTCAGCTCCAGCGCGAAAACCTTCGGCGCGTCGGAGGTGCTGTCCCCGTCGCGGTCAAGCAGCGAGGCCTTGCCCCGGATCGAGCCTTCAGGCAGCCCGAGCCCGGACAGGGCGTCCTGACCTTCGCCGCCCGCCGACAGCGTCACCGTCACACCCTCTTTCGGCGTGATGCGCAGCATGTCGCCGCTGGAGGAGCGGCGCACGTCGGCGTTGGCGTCCAGGACCAGGACCGCGTTCAGCTTGAAGGTGAGCGAACGCATGGTCTCGTCGGCGTCGATCGTGATCTTGCGCTTGCGCCCGCCGTCGACCGAAACGAAGAAATGATCGCCCTCGCGCACGCTGGAGCGCGCGGTGATCACCCGGCTGTCGGCGTAGGCCACCGCGCCGGAGGGCAGGCCGAGCCGGTCGAGCACGCCGTCGCCGGTCGGGTCCACGACGACGCCCGCCGCTTCCGACAGACCGCCGCGCCCGGACACTTGCTGCGCCCACTGCACCGTGCCGGTGGCCGCGTCGAACCCGGCGGCGAACGCGTTGCGACCACCGACTTGCGCGGCGCCGGGCAACGCGCCGGAAGTCTTCCCGGCGATATAGACCGCATCACCGGACACCGTGACGGAACTCGCCGAATTGTCTTCGGCCGAACCCAGGAAGCTTGTGTAGTCCACCTCCGCCTGCCCCGGCGCCGGGCCTTCGCTGATCCGCACCAGCATGGCGTCGCGCCCGCCCTGATTGGTGTTGATCTGGCTGCCGGTCTGGAAATTCGCGCCGGCGGCGCCGGACAGATAGATCGCGCCGTCATCGCCCACCGCGAGCCCGCCGATGCGCCCGCCGTCCAGATCGCCGAGATCGAGCATCCACTCGGCCGCGCCGGTTCCGTCGTCGCCGGCGGCGTACTTTGTCAGCACCGCGCGCCCGTCCACCTCGCTGGCGAGAATCAGCCCGCCGTCGGCGGCCAACGCGCTGGCGCGCACGCGCTCTGTTCCCGCACCGCTCTCGACCGCGCGGGTGTAAAGCGTGGCGCCATCAGCCCCGAGGGCGCGCACATAGCCGTCCGTCCCGCCGCCGCCCGCCACGCCGCCGAACGGCGCGGCGGTCTGGCCTCCGATGAACACCGTGCCGTCCGCAGCCAGGCTCACCGTCGCCGCCGCATCATCGGCGCTCCCACCGAAGCGGCGCGCCCATTGCTCCACACCGTCGCCGGAGAACTTCACCACCAGCGAATCGGTTCCGCCAGGCTCGGTCGTATCGCCCAGCGCGCCCTTGACCGAGCCGGCCACGACCACATTGCCCGAGCCGTCCACCGCGACAGCCGCGCCCGAGGCCTCGCCCGCCGCGCCGAGCGTGCGGGTCCAGACCCGCTTGCCGGTGGTGTCGTAACGCATGAGAACAAGATCGCCCTCGCCCTTGATCTGTTGGCCGTCGACGCTGCTCGCGGCCTGGCCGACCACGTAGATTTCGCCATTCGCGCCGCGCGCGGTGGCGTGCACGCTCATCGGGTTGGCGGTTTCGCTGGAGGTGGTCTCTCCGTCCTCGGACGTGGTCTCGCTCACCGTGGGATCGGCCTCGATGCGCCGGGCGAAGCCCAGCGTTCCGCCGGACGCCAGATCGATGAATTTCGACAGCTGGCCGGCGGCGGTCTCGCCCGCTCCGCTGTTGCCCGCCGTGTACACCGCCGGCGCGCCGGAGGCGGATGCAAAGCTGATCCGCTCGGTCAGAATGCCTTCAACCTTGAAGCCCCAGTTGTCACCCTGAACGAGTCCGTTTTCGTCCGGCTCTCCGATGCGCACACGCGACAGACGGGTGAGCATGCCGGCGCTTTCCAGCTCGGTGTTCACGGCGGTGACGAAGTCGTCCAGCGTCCGCCCGGCGTCGGCGGCGAGCGAGATCGCAACGTCGGTGTCGACGCCGTTCTTGCGCACGGTGATGGTGAAATCCATGGCGGCCGAGAGCGCGTCCACCGGTGCATCGAAGGCGCCGGTATGCACCACGCCGCCGAGATATTCCGATTTGCCGCGCGAGATCGCCAGCGCGCTTTCGGCCTTGGCGAGGTCCTCGCCCTTGAGAACAGAGACGCCGTCGAGATCCAGCCCGTCGAAATAGGCGCTGAGCTGATCAAGCCCCTCGCCGAAGCGGCGCTGCCAGAAGCCTCGGTCGGTGTCGGAGGCGGTCTTCTCTCCGGCCGCGGCGGCTAGCGACTGAAGCTTGCGCAGGCCCTGGTGCAGGGCGAACAGCTTTTTTTCGTCCTCGCTCACCTCAAGATCGGCGAACCGGCCGTAGGTGTCGTCGAAAAACGTCCCGTCGGCCAGAACCGATCGACGCAGCGCATCCAGCGCGACGATTTCACCGCGCGGGTCCCAAGGCGGCAGAACCCCGGACTCGCGCGAATCCGGTTGGGCGCCGGCCTGCTGGGCGGGCGCGCTCGGGCGCGCGCTCGACAGAGCCAGGCCCTGCGCGTTCTGCGCCCCGTACCAGGCGCCCAGGAGTGAGGCCGAAAACACCATGCGGACCCGCGCCTCCAACGCTCGGCGCATACACTGCTCCACCGGTCAGGTTTGCCTGAAAGCCGCTAAGAAACGGTTAGGATTTGCGCTGAATGCAGTCTTATGCAGCGCGCATGAAGCTGACAGGCCGGGTCTGAACGGCGCCGAGATCGCGGCCGATCAGGCGGGCCTGATCGACCAGCGCGGTGTTCATCTCCGCAATGTCGCCGCGACGAAGGCACAGCCCGGCGATTTCCGCCGCGATCGCTGTCGAGGCCGCCGGCCCAAGCGCGGCGTGGACCGCCTGAGCAAACGCGATGTCCGCCGCGCCCTCAAGACGCCAGCGCAGATGCTCCAGCCCGCCGCCCGGACCGCGCAGATTGGCGAGCCGCACGCCTGTCAGCCGGTCCACGAAGCGTCGCGCTTCCCGGTTCGCGGGCTCAATCGCGAGCAGCGATACTTCGAAGGCTTCGCAATCGAGCCCGTCTGGAAACAGCGCGGGGGCGGCGTTGGTGGCGATGTCCGCGCCGCTATCGGCGAGCAGCGCGAGGACGCCGCCGGCGATGGAGGAGTCGAAAAACGGCTGCACCCCGTCCACATGGACGATTCGCTGCGCGCCGGCCTCTTCGGCGGCCAGGGCGACGCCCTCCGCCACGTCCGGGCTGCTTGGCCGGACCACCAGCGCGCCGGCGTCCAGAGCGGCCTCGGCGAGCGGGTCCTCGGCCTCACCGGACGGCACCGCGAGCGCGACCAGATCGGCGGCGGGCGTGCGCCGCGCGCGCTCGATCATGATCTCCACCGCAGGGCGGCCGGACAGCGCGGTGAGCGCGGCGCCGGGCGTGCGGCTCGCCTGCAAGGATACGGTGATGATGACGGCGGTGATCACGGGCGTCCCCTCCTCGACCCGATACGCTGATGAAGAGCGTCGTTTACATCGCCTAACGCCCCGTTAACCCGGCGCATTGAATCGTTAACGCCAATCGAATCGGCCGCCCGGATCTCGCGGCCGGGAGAACGAGGGTCCAATGACCGGCGCCGCACCTGATCTCGACCGGATGTTCCTCAACCGCGACTTCTCACAGCCGCGCATCGACCTTAACGGGAAGACCATCCTCATCACCGGCGGGACCGGCAGTTTCGGCACGCTCTTCGTCGAGACGGTGCTGCGCGATTTCAAGCCGCGAAAGCTGATCATCTTCTCGCGCGATGAGCTGAAGCAGTACGAGATGGCCCAGCGCTTCAACCCGGCCGAGCATCCGTGTCTGCGCTATTTCATCGGCGATGTGCGCGACGAAGCGCGCCTGGACATGGCCATGCGCGGGGTCGACGTGGTCGTTCACGCCGCCGCGCTGAAACACGTGCCCATCGCGGAATACAATCCGTTCGAATGCATCCGCACCAATGTGATCGGCGCCCAGAACGTGGTGACCGCCGCCATCAAGCGCGGCGTAGAGCATGTATGCGCGCTGTCCACCGACAAGGCGGCGAGTCCGCTCAATCTCTACGGCGCCTCGAAGCTGGCGTCCGACAAGATTTTCACCGCCGCCCAGGCCATGGGCGGAGCGGACGGCCCGATCTTTTCAGTGGTGCGCTACGGCAACGTGGTCGGGTCACGCGGGTCCGTCGTGCCCTTCTTCAGAAAGCTCGCGGCCGAGGGCGCGGACCATTTGCCGATCACCGATCCACGCATGACCCGGTTCTGGATCACGCTGAGCCAGGGGGTGAACTTCGTGCTCTCCGCGCTCGCCATGGCCAAGGGCGGGGAGATCTTCGTGCCGAAAATCCCGTCCATGTCGACGGTCGACCTCGCCCGCACGATCGCGCCGAACCTGCCGCACAAGATCATCGGCATCCGCCCCGGCGAAAAGCTGCACGAGGTGATGGTGCCCGAGGACGACGCACGTTCGACGGTGGAGCTGGACGACCGCTTCGTCATCCTGCCCTCGTTCGAGTTCCGGGTGCGCGACGCCTGGCTGGCCGACGGCGCGGCGCCGGCGCCGGAAGGCTTCTCATACGCCTCCAACACCAACCCCGAACGTCTCGACGCGCGCGCGCTCCAGGGCCTGCTGCAGGCCCGTCTGACGGCATGAGCGCGACCTTCGACACCGAAGGCTTCATGCGCGACGGCTATACGGTGCTGAAAAGCGCCGCGCTTGAAGCGGTCAAGGCGGCCGCCGAAGCCGAGATGCTGGAGACCGGCCGCCACATCGCCCGGCGCATCGTCGGACGGGCGGAGGGGGACACGCTGGGCGATCTTCTCGCCTTCCTCCTGCGCGAGGAAACAGATCAGGCCGCGACGCGCGCGTGCTACGAGGTGTTTCCAACCCTGCCCGGCGTGCTCGCCCTGATCAACGCGCCGGTCTTCCTCGACGCGGCGCGTGAGGCCGGGCTTGCAAGACCGGTGGCGGGCACCTGCCCGCTGGTGCGGCTGGACCGCCCGGCGGACACGCGCTTTTCGACGCCCGCCCATCAGGACTGGTGGTACTCCATGCTGTCGAAGCGCGCCGTGGTGATCTGGACCGGGATTGGAGCTCTGAGCGAGGACATGGGTCCAGTCCAGCTCGTTGCGGGCAGTCACGCCGACGGGCTCGCCGAGTTCAAACGCTACGAGGCCGGCCATGAATGGTTCGAATGCGCCGCACCGGCGCCCGATGCGCGCTTCCAGCCCGCCCTGCCCGGCGCGGACGAGGCGGTGGTGTTCGATCAGCGCGTGATCCATCGCAGCGGTGTGAACCGGTCGGACCGTGTGCGCGTCTCGATTCAGCTGCGTTATAACGATCTTGAGACCGCCGCGGCGATGACCACCACCTTCACCCCGTCGCTGTCGCGATGGGTGCTGGCGCGCCAGGACGAACACCTCGAAGCAGGCGCACGCCGTGCCGGCTGAGCGCCGCCTCAGGACCGCCGTGTGGACGCCGGTGAGGTGCGATCTGTGCGGCGAGCCCGCGCTGGAAACGCTGGGGCGGCGATCCAACACGGTGCGCGGGCGCACCCACGATTTCGAAATGCGCTTCATTGACGCGGTCTGCCCGTCCTGCGGCTTCGTCTGCGCCGCCGAGCGCCCGGACGAGGCGTTTTTGACCGCGTATTATCAGGACGCCCATATCGGCCATCGCGGCGGCGAACTTCACTTCGACGCCGAAGCCCGCGCCGGCGCGGTGGCGCGCCATGTGCCGGCGGGCGGACGGGTGATCGAGGCCGGCGCAAACGACGGCGCCTTCACGGCGATATTGCGCGAGCGCGGCTTCGACGCCTTCGGTTTCGATCCGGTGGAGGCCGAAGAGGCCTCCAGCGTCGCCAAGGGCTTCGTGGGCTCGGCGTCGCACGCGCCCACGCCCGGACAGGCCGACGCCGTAGCGGCCTATTACGTGCTGGAGCATGTGATCGATCCGCGCGCCTGGCTGGACCAGCTTTCCGCCCTGATCCGGCCGGGCGGCGTCCTGCTTCTGGAAGTGCCGGATTATGAAGGTCATCCCGAGGATTCGCTGAATGTGGAGCACCTGCTCCATTTCACTGCGGAAAGCCTGTCGCGCCTGGTGCGCCTTTGCGGATTGGAACCGGTGGAGAGCGGCGCGGGAACCGTGTCCTACGGCCAGCGTCTGATCGCGCGCAAAACCGACGCGGCCCGGCCGGTGGGCATCGATCCGGGCGCGGCGGACCGGGCGCGCGACGCCTATCGCCGGGCCGGGGCGGCCAGAGCGGCGAGGCAGGACGCCGCCCGGCGCGCCGCAGCGCTCGCCGAAGCCATCGCGGACGGACCGCACACGCCGGTCTATCTGTGGGGCGCGAACGAGTACGCCGAGCGCGCCGCCCCGCTTCTGGCGAAGACCTTCAAGACCGTGCAGGCGCTCGACAAATCTCCCAGCAAGGCGGGAACGACCTTCCCCGGGCTGTCTTCGCCAGTGGCTCACCCCGACAGCTGCGCGTCGGTGTACGGCGCGATTTTCCTAGCCTGCTCGCCGAACTGGAACGCCCAGATCGCACAGGAGCTCACCGCACGGGCTATCCCGGCGCTGGCGGTGATCGATGCGGTGACCGGCGAGCGCCTCTAGCGCTTTTCCAGAAGGAAGAAGGTGCCGTCGTCCGACCTGGAGATCGGGTCGCGGTGATAGAAAAATCCGTAGTCGGCGAGCCTGAGATCGTCATAGCGATCGAGCATCTCGCCCGCGAAGTCCCGCTTGAAGAGCCGGCCCTCATGGCCGCGGTAATTCACCTCCACCGGGCTGGGATTGTAGTATTCGAACAGGAGGATGTGGCGCCGGCTGGTGCGGTGGAGCAGGTCGTAGACCTCAGGCAGCACGTCCGGGTTCATGTGAATGAGCACGCCGCAGATCATGGTGAGATCGAACGATTTCGTCGTGGTGTAATCGAGAGCCGAAGCGGTCTCGACCTCGGCGATCTTGAGCGCGCGCGCCTGGTCGGCGCTTTGATCGTTGATTTCGATCGCAGAGAGTTCGGTGGCGGGCGAGATACGCTTCAGCGCCACCAGATTGAGCCCTATATTGCACCCGACCTCAAAGGCGCTGCTCACCGGCGCGGCGTATTTCAGCATGCGCGCCATGCAGTTGGTGCGCGCGGCCACCAGCTCGTCGCTCAATGCGCAGCGCTCCCGGTAGGCGTCGCCGAACTCGCCGGCCCAGAAGGCTTCCTGCTCGGTGCGATAGCTCATGGGATGTCTCCTTGCGCGGCGAGACCCGCCTTGATGATTTCTGCAAAGCGCCAGTCGGCTTCGGTGTCGATATCCACGCCTTTCCAGCGCGGGAGTTCAAAGGGCCGGAACGCCAGAGCCGCCGCCCCGTCCCGGTCGCCGGACAGAGTCCCGGCGGAAAACACCGCAAACGCGCCGGCGTCGCGGTATGCCATGGACAGATCCTGGGTGCGGTTCGCAAAACCTTCGGGAAAGGCCGGCGCCAGCACGCCGCCCGCCTTCACCATGAGGCGGGCCGGCGGAGCGTCGGCCTCCACCACCGCCAGCAGGGGCCGGCTGTCGTCCGCGGCGAAGGCGGCGAGCGCGGCGCACAGATCGCCCGGCGTGATCAGCACTGCGGTGGCGTAGACCAGCGCCACCGTGTCGAAAGCCTTTCCGCGGCGGGCGTACTCGGCAAGGACGGATTTGACCACGTCGCGGATCGGCGTGTGGTCGTCGGCGAGCTCCGGCGCGCGCGCGAAATCGGGCGGCGCGCCGTGATCGGCCGCGATCGCGGCGATGTCCGCATTCTCGGTGGAGACGTGGACGGTGTCGAACACGCCGCTATCCAAAGCCGCGCCGAGGGCGTGGGCGAGCATGGGCTTGCCGGCGAAGTCGCGCAGGTTTTTGCGCGCGATGCGTTTGGAGCCGCCGCGCGCCGGAATCACGCACAAAGCGCTCATCCCGGAACGTCCTCGCCCACCCCGGAGCGCAGGATCGACAGGCTGCCCGGCAGTGCGTTCATCACCAGATCGAGCGCGCTCATATAGGGCTCGAACTGGCCGTGCAGCTGCGGCCAGACCGGGTGATCATAGGTGAAATAGGAAAGCGCCACTCCGGCTTTGACGAGCGCGGGATCGCCGTCGAGATAATCGCGCGATCCCGGCGGGGAGAGATAGCGCGCGGCGCCGTGCGCGCGGCACAGATCGGCCAGGCGCTGCGCCTTGGCCGAAGTCATCGGCGTCGCGGACGCCTTCACCAGATCGGCTTTGAGGCCCATCAGCCCGGCGAGGGCTTCGATCAGCGCGATATTGAGCGCGCACAGCCCCGCGCCGGCGGCTTCGAAGGCGGGGCCCACCGCCTCCATGACCGGAATGAAATACGGCGCCTTGGCGTAGGCGTGCTCGATCGTCTTCAGCGCGGTGGCGGCGAAGTCCGCGTCAGGGTTCAGCCGCGCCTCGGCGATGGTTTGCTCGCGCTTTCCCTTGGTGAGGACCGGCGCGGTGAGCCAAAGCGGGCCGCTGGCCGTCTTGATCCGGTTTCGCTGCTGCCAGGAGCGCTTGTCGAACTGAACATCGTCCAGAAGCACGAAGCGGTCGACCCGGTCCATGAGCGCGAAATACCCAGCCCAGGGCAGGAAGGCGGGCTGCATGATCGCCAGCGTCCCGGCCTGCGGGAGCGGCGTGAGATCGACCGCCGCGCTCATCGCTCCACCGCCGCGCACACACCGGCGCGCCCATAATCGTTTCCGTTATAGAACACCACGCGCCGGCCCTTGTGGGTCAGCACGATAAAGTATTCCAGCATCTCGGAATCCGGCCCGCCGGACGTCGGCTCCAGCCCCGGCCCTCCGGGATCGCGCGTCCAGGACAGCCCGTCGCCGGAATAGGCGATCCGCGCGCGATAGGCTTCGCCCTTGGAGGCGAACCACATCACCCAGCGCATCCCGTCATGATAGACATACGGGCGCGCCAACGCGTTCTCGCCGGGCAGAAAATCGATGGCCACACGCCCGTCCCGGTCCCAGGTTCGACCGTCGGTCGAGGTCGCGATCTGGATGTTGTAGCGCGGCAGATCGGGATGCACCCATTCGGTCCCGGCGACGTAATACATGCGCCACGCTTCGCCGTCGCGCACCACCCAGGGCGCGGTGTTGATGTAGGGATTGACGTGAGAGCGCTCGAGGATCGGCGCGCGGTTCACGCGGCGGAACGGCCCCTCATGACCGTCGCGCGCCGCCAGCCCGCCGTACAGGTCCATGCGCGTCGTGCCGCCCGGCTTGAAGCCGATATAATAGAGCAGCGTTTGCGGCCCGTCCTTCACCACGCAGCTTGGAAGCACGCCGTTATCGTCGAACGCGCCCAGCGGTCCAGGCGTCAGAAGCGGCTCGGCGGAGCGCTCGATCACCCGGTCCGGCGCGTCCAGATCGATCAGCGCCCAGCCCACATGGGATTGGTTTTTATCATTGCGCCCCGCCTGCCAGATACGCCAGAGCGAGCCCTCCACATGTTCGGGCGTGGGCAGCATGGCGTGGCTGCGGCTCCACCACAGCGATCTGTCCGGCTCGATGACGAGGCCCAGCTTGTCGAAGCGCGCACTCATGCCAGTCCGAAATATCGGTTGCGGATCTTGATGGCCTTGGCGTCTTCGCCGTCCAGCAAGGTGGAGGGCGCGCCCAGCGCCACTGCGCCGTCGCCCATATCCTTCACGATGCTCGCGCCCATGGCGATGAAGCAGTCGTCCCCGATGGTCAGGAAATCGCGCAACGTGGCGTTCACGCCGAAAAAGCAGCGCCTTCCGATCGTGCAATGGCCTGAGACCACCACGTGGCTTGCAAAATAGGTGTGGTCGCCGATCACCGAGCCGTGGCCGATATGATTGCCCGACCAGAGCATGACATTATTCCCGATCCGGCAGGTGGGCTGGATCACCTGGTCTTCCAGGATGAAGCAATTGTCGCCGTGGGTCAGGTCCGGCCAGACGCTGGCCCGGGAACACACATAGCTCGCCAGCGTGTAGCCCGCGGCCTTGGCCTGTTCGTACTTCGCCTGCCGCAGCCGGTTGAGCTTCTGATAGGACAGCGCCACGTGCATGTCCGCCTCACCGGGGGGGAAGCGTTTTTGCGCCTCGGACCAGGCGAGCAGCGGCTTTCCCTCGAACGTGTCCGCGCCGGCGTAGGCGTCGTCCACGGTGAAGGCGGCGATGGTGCGGCCAGTGTCGGTCTCGAAATAATATTTGGCCAGGCTCGCGATCTCGCCGGAGCCGAAGATGACCAGCGGGCGGCTCATCCCTCGCCCCCCACCATGGCCTCGGTGAGCGGTTCGTGTTCGGCGATGTCGCGCGCCGCGCGCCGGCCGAAAATCTCCTCAAAGCGCCGCGCGGGCAGACCCGCCCGCGCCCTTATGGCGCGCAAATTATCCGGCCCCAGCACCTCGCCCGCCTTGATCGCGCGCGTGGTGTGAAAGCAGCGCTTGTAGATCGGGCTTTTGGTCTCGGCTTCTTTCATCCCGAATTCGGGCCGGCCAAGGCATTCATGGGCATCGCGCACCGAGCGGCACAGCAAGGCGAGCTCGCCCGGTTCGATGGCGAAGCTGGAATCCGGCCCCCCCTCCGACCGGTCGAGGATGAAATGCTTTTCGATGATCGAGGCGCCCAGCGCCGCGGCCGTGATCGGCGCGGTGACCCCGAGCGTGTGATCGGAAAAGCCCGCCGCCACGCCGAAGCGCGCGGCGATGGCGGGGATCGTCATCAGGTTCGCCGCAGACAGCGGGGCGGGATAGGCGCTGACGCAGTGAAGAAGCGCATAATCCGGCGCGCCGATTTTCGCCAGGAAGGCGGTCGTCGCCTCGATCTCCTCCAGCGTCGCAGTGCCGGTGGACAGGATGAGCGGCTTGCCGGTGGCGGCCGCCTTCTTCACCAGCGGCCAGTCGGTCAACTCGTTGGAAGCGATCTTGTAGGCCGGCGCGCCCCACGCCTCGAGCCGGTCCACCGCGTCGTCGTCGAAGGGCGAAGAGAAGACCGTGATCCCGATCTCACGCCCGCGCGCGAAGAGTTCCGGAAACCAGTCATAAGGCGTGGCGGCCTGCTGGTAGAGCTTGTGCAGGTTCCAGCCCGCCCAGGTCCCGGTGGTGATCTGGAACTCCGGCCTGTCGCTGGGCAGGGTGAGGCTGTCGGCGGTGTAGGTCTGGAATTTCACCGCGTCGGCGCCTGCGGCCTTGGCCGCGTCGATCATGGCGAGCGCCTTGCCGAGATTCTTGTTGTGATTGCCGGACACCTCCGCGATCACATAGGGCGGCTCGCCCGGCCCGATGCGCCGGCCGTCGATTGTGAGATGCCTGATCTGAGGCGCGCCGCTCGCGTCCATGCCGGATCCGCCCTGAAGCCTTGTGACCCAAGCTTATCGCGCGATTCGACGCCTATTCGTTAAACGGGTGCGTCCCGCGCCCGCCTATCGCTCGGCGAGCGCATAAAAGAAATCCAGCGATGCCGCAGGGTGACGCTCGGTGGAGCGTCCTGTCACCACGCGTGAAAAAACACGCCCGCAGCGCGCGGCGAGATCGGCCTCGTCCTCAAAATAGGCCATCACCTGGCCCTTCCGGAAATCCTCGTAGGTGAGCTGATAGCGGTTCGCGCCCAGCCGCTGAGCACTTTCCCGGATGAAATGCTCCGGCCCGCCGGTGACGATGAAGGCGCGCCCGCCGGGTTTGAGCACGCGGGCGTACTCGGCCAGCGCGGCGTCGAGCCCGGCGCCGTCGTCTTCATAATGGACGACGTTCACCGACAACAGCAGGTCGAAATATCCCGCCTCATAGGGCAGCGCCGTGTTCACGCCCTGGCGAATCTCGGCCGCGATCGCCTGCTCGGCGCAGGCGGTGCGGGCGAGTTCGACCATCGCGTCATTGATCTCCACCCCGTGGCAGGCGCAGCCGCGGTCGGCGAACGCGGCGAGATTGGCGCCGTGGAGCGCGCCCACATCCAGCACGCGCGCGCCTTCGCGCACGATCACCGGCCAGCCGGTGTAACGCTCGCTCAAAAGCACGTGGAGCATCAGCTCGGTGGGAAAGCTGCGCGCCTTAGCCGGGCGCGCCGAGGCCACCGCCCCGGTGGTCCAGGCGTTGATCTTCCCGGTCATGACGCTGTCTCCTTCAAAGACAGGATCAAGTCGGCGAGGCGCCGGGCGCCCCGCCCGTCCACCTGAGCGCGGCCCGAAGCGGCGATGCGGGCGGCGCGCTCGGCGTCCGGCGGAGCCAGCGTTTCAAGGCCGAGACCGAGAATGATCCCGTCGGCGAGAAAACGCTCCGCGGTGGCGCGTTCGGCTTCGGTCTGCGCGAGTACATGGACGGCCTTTCCAAGCGCCATGGCCTCCAGCGCGGTCGTACCGGCGTTGGTCACCGCATAACGGCAGCCGGCGATGAGCGCCGGCAGATCGGGCGGGGTCTCGCGCACCGCCACGCCGGCGGGCGGGTAGGCCAGCGGCGCGGCGAGCGGGCCGCGCACCAGCACCACGCGCTCTCCGGCGGCGGCGAGACGGCGCGCCGCCTCCACGCCGAGATCGCCGAGATCGGACCCGCCGATACAGATCAGGACATGGCCGGCCTGGCGCGGCGACTGGGCCAGGATTCCGGGGCGGATGATGGCGTAGCTCAGCCCGTATTCGCAGCGCTCGGCGGCCATGGGCACGGGGCGCGGATCGGTGCGCACGGCGAGATCGGCGCGCGCCTCGCCGGCATGATCGAGCACGGCCACCGGCCGGCCGGCCGCGCGGGCCGCCCGGATAGCGTCGTCGTCTGGATAGGGCAGGTCGAGAACGAGCAGGTCCGCCGCACCGGGGGTGCAATTTTCGTTGAAGAGCGCGCCGCGCGCGGTCTGCGAGCGCGGATCGAAGCGCACTTGCGCCCCGGCTGCGCGCAGGGCGGCGGCGAGCGTTTGCGATCGCGACAGATGCCCGAAGCCGAGCCCCGGCCCGCCGTCCACTGCGATCTGCACCGTCGGACTCATAGCTTCAGCGCATAAGCCAGCGCGTCGGCGACGCGGCCCACATCGGCCTCGCTCATCTCCGGATGAAGCGGCAGGGACAGGGTGCGCTCATAATAGGCCTGCGCGCCCGGCAGGTCCGTTTCGCCGCTGTGCGCTTTGTAATACGGCTGAGTGTGGACCGGAATGTAATGGACCTGACTGCCCACGCCGCGCGCTTTCAGGCGCGCCATGACGCCGGTGCGCGTGACTTTGGCGGCGGCGAAATCGATCCGCACGTTCATCAAATGGCGGCACGGCTCGACGCCCTTTTGGAACGCCGGCGTCCAGACAAGCGGCGCGAACTCGGTGAGCGCGGTCTCATAGGCGTCGCACAAGGCCCGGCGCTTGGCGGCGAATTCAGAGAGCTTCGCCAGCTGGGAGCGGCCGAGCGCGGCGAGAATGTCCGGCATGCGGTAATTCCAGCCGATCTGCTGCTGCTCGTACCACCAGGGCGCCTCGGCCATGGCGGCGCGCTCAAAGCGTTCGGGATCGCGCTCCACACCGTGCGAGCGCGCCCGCGCCATGTGCGCGGCGAGCGCGCCGTCACGCGTGGTGACCATGCCGCCCTCCCCGCTGGCGATGGTCTTGACCGGGTGGAAGGAAAACGTCGCCGCATCCGAGCGCGCGCACGCGCCCACGGGATCACCATGGCGATCCAAGCTTCCCACCGCGTGGCAGCTGTCCTCGACGATCTTAAGCCCCGCCTCGCGCGCGACCGGGGCGATCGCGGCCAGGTCGCACAGCGCCCCGCCCAGATGCACCGGCAAAACCGCCTTCGCCCGCCCGCCGGCGCGCGTGAGCGCATCCCCGAGCGTTTCGGCGGTCAGCAGCCCGGTTTCAGGATCCACGTCGGCGAACACCACGTCCGCGCCGCAATAGCGCGCCGCGTTGGCGGTGGCGAGAAACGTGATCGTGGGCACGATGCAGACATCGCCTGGCTTTACGCCCAGCCCGTCGAGCGCCAGGTGAAGCGCCGCCGTGGCGCTGTTGCAGGCCACCGCATGGGGTGCGCTCACCGCCGCAGCGAACTCGGCCTCGAACGCCGGGATTTCAGGACCGGTGGTGAGATGGCCGCTTTTGAGCACGCGCACCACGGCCGCGATGTCGGCTTCGTCGATGGACTGGCGTCCATAGGGAAGAAACGCGCTCATGGTCCTCGTCCGCTCTAGAGCCGTTTCGGTCGATCCTGATCGACCAAATCGACTCTAGTCTGTTGAAATATAGTCTTTCGAAACGCGAAACCGGTGTCCACTTTCGCTGAAAGGACTCTAGGCCTGAGCGGCGACTATGGCGTGAGTCCGTTAACGCGCGGCGCCGCGTCTCATCAAAGGCTGAGGACGCGCAAAAACCGGTCGCCGCGCCGTTCGATCTCCACCGGCCAGCGCCGCGCGCCGTCGAGCTCGTCGAGCAGCGCCTTCGCATCGCTCAGATCCGTGATCGATTCCCCGTCCAGCGCCAGCAGGCGGTCGCCGGGCTGGAAGCCGAAATAATCCGCGGCGCTGCGCCGGGCGACGTCGATGACGACGACGCCGCGGGTGAAGGGATCGATGCCGTTCTCTTCGTTGAAGGCGGGCGAAAGCTCCACAAGCTGCGCGCCGGCGAGCGGATTGCGGCCCTGCACGGTGAGCCGTTCGCCCTCGCCTTGTCCGGGCGCCGGGCGGGCCTCGACGGTGAGCGTGCGCCGATCGCCGTCGCGCAGGACGGTCAGGCGCGCATCCTCGCCGATGCGGCGGGTGGCGAAGCGGAAGCGCACGCCGGCCTCGTCGTTGACCTCCACACCGTCCACCGCGATCACAACGTCGCCGCGCTCAAGGCCGGCGTCCTGGGCCGCGCCGCCGGGCCAAAGCTCGGAGACGATGGCGCCGCGCGGGCGGTCGAGCCCGACCGAGTTCGCCAGATCGGCGGTGACCGGCTGCAGCCGCGCGCCAAGCCAGGGGCGCACGATCTCCCCGTCGGCGAGCGCGGCGTCCACCACGGTGCGCACCATCTCCACCGGCACCGCGAAGCCAATGCCGTTCGAGCCGCCCGAGCGCGAGAAGATCGCCGTGTTCACCCCGATCAGCTCGCCGTCCATGTCCACCAACGCGCCGCCGGAATTGCCCGGATTCACTGCTGCGTCGGTCTGGATGAAGAAGGCGTAGTCGGTGATGCCCACATCGGTCCGCGCCAGCGCGGAGACGATGCCGGACGTGACCGTCTGGCCCACCCCGAACGGATTGCCGATGGCGAGGACAAGATCGCCCACTGCAGAATCGCCCGCCTCGTCATAGGGCAGCACCGGCACGTCCTCGCCCGCGTCGATCTTGAGAACCGCCAGATCCGTGCGCTCGTCGGCGAGCAAGAGCTCGGCCTCGAACTCGCGCCGGTCGCTCAAGACCACGCGCAGATCCTGGGCGCCCTGCACCACGTGGTTGTTCGTCACGATGACGCCGGACGCGTCCACGATGACGCCCGAACCCAGCGAATTGACCTCGCGCCGGCGCACCTGCGGGCCGAAAAAGCGCTCGAAGAAGGGATCGCCGGCGAACGGCGTGCGCTGGTTCACCACCCGGCGCGAATAGACGTTCACCACCGCCGGCGCCGCCTCGCGCACCACCGGCGCGAACGAAAGCTGGACCTGGGCGCGGCTTTCGGGAACCTGGCGCGCACCCGACAACTCGGTTTCGGCCGGCGCAGCGCGCTCCTGGGCGCATGCAGACGCGGCGGCGGACAGAAGAGCGGCGGCGGCCAGAACTGCCGTTCGGATCATGGAAACGCCTCGTCGAATAATCAAACCTATCGTCATCTAGGAAAGCCTCCAGCGTATGAACAGCCCCTGAAGCCTTACGCTTTGGTCATGGCGCGCGCGCAGGCGCCCGGGCGCGTGGATGACGCCGGGCGTGCGCGCGGCTAAGCTCGCTCGCGAGGGCGCGGAGAGGAGAAAGCCATGTTCGAACGCGGCGGAAAGCGTCGCCTCTTCAGGCCCGGCAAGGCGGCAAAAGAGCTGTCGCGCATCGAGGACCGTGCGGCGGACGCCTACCAGCCGCTCTACCGGTCGGGACGCGCCAGGGCGCTCGACCGCGCCGAGGCGGTCGCCGAAGAGAAAATCGCCGAGGCCAAGGCCAAGACCGAGGCCGAGGTGGCCAGGGAGCAGGCCCGGGTCGAAGCCGATTTCTGGGACAAGCTGAAACGCGTCGCGCGCCAGATCCCCTTCCTGGAAGACCTGATCGCGGCCTATTACGCAATGCGCGATCCGGCCACGCCCTTGCAGGCCCGCGCCGCGCTGGTCTTCGGCCTTTTGTATTTCCTTTGGACCTTCGACATCATTCCCGACTTCCTCGGCGTGGTCGGCTTTGCTGACGACGGAACCGTACTCGCCACGATCATCGCCCAGGTGGGCGGCGCCATCACCGACGCCCACCGGGAAAAGGCGCGCGCGGTGTTGGGCGTGGAGTTCTAGCGCTACCCGCCCTCAGGCAGGGTCTGATCCATAGAGCGCGCAGGTTCGGCGCAAGACCCGCCGACGGGCTTGGCGGGCACCCCGGCCACGGTGCAGCGCGCCGGCACGGGCTGAAGCACGACCGAGCCCGCGGCTATGCGGGCCTCGTCGCCCACCGTGATGTTGCCGAGAACCTTCGCCCCCGCCCCGATCAGAACGCCGTTCCCGATCTTCGGATGGCGATCGGCTTCGTTCGCGCCAGTGCCGCCCAGGGTCACCTCGTGCAGAATCGAGACGTCGTCGCCGACCACCGCGGTCTCGCCGATGGTCACCGAGGTGGCGTGGTCGATCAAGATGCCGCAGCCGAGCCGGGCGGCCGGATTGATGTCAACGCCGAAGCGCTCGCTCATCCGGCTTTGCAGGTGGAACGCGAGCGTTTCGCGATCTTCGCTCATCAGCCAGTGCGCGACGCGGTGGCACAAAAGTGCGTGGAAGCCCTTGAAGTAGAGGAAGGGCTGCAAAAGCGAGCGGCTCGCCGGATCGCGCTCGTCGACCGCCAGCATGTCGCGTGCAGCGCAGCGGGCGATACCGGGATCGGCCTCCAACGCCTCGCGCGCGATATCGTGCATCTGCAGCGCGTCGAGCTGAGCGTCCGCCATCTTCTCCGCAACCCGGTGGGCCAGGGCGTCGGCGAAGCTGTCATGGCGCAGGATCGCCGCGTTCATGAAGCTTGCAAGCGCGGGTTCTCCGGCCGCTGCGGAAGCGGCCTCGAAACGCAAGCGCGACCAGACCTGGTCCTCCAGGCTTTGCGCGTCGTGGCGGGCTGTATCGGCGACCGGCATGGGAGCTCCGTAGTGCGTCGGGCCGTCAAGGCCGGGTGAGAATGGCGCGCGCCAGCGCCGGTTCAAGCGCTCCAGTACGCGCCTTGTAATCGGCGGCGGCGAGCATCACCACCGTGAAGGCGTCGCGAATCTCTCCGCACATGGCCATGGCGAGCGCAGTCTGCAACGGGAGGCGTTTCACGGTCATGTCCGCCTCGCTCCCCTCGCGGTCGGGCGCGCCTTCGCTCAGCTCCCAGGCGATGAAGCCGTCGGCGCGCTCTTCTGTCACCGAGTTGGACACGTCAAGCTGGGTGAGCGGGTGCAGGCGCACGGCGGTGCAGCCGGTCTCCTCAGCCAGTTCGCGGCGCGCGGCTTCGGCCAGGTCCTCGCCCGGCGCCGCGCCGCCTTCGGGAAGCTCCCAGCTAAACGCGTCGAGCGCGAAGCGGTGCTGCCCCACCAGGAGCGTATCGCCGTTTTCAAACACCGGGCATACCCCGACCGCATGAAATTTCGGCGCCATCACGCCGTAAAGCCCCGGCGCGCCGTCGGGCCGGGTGACGTCGTACTCGGTCACGCGCATCCACGGATTGTCGTAGGCGATGCGCGCGCTCAGGATCGTCCATGGTCCGCGCTTGGTCACGGCGGTCTCCCCGGTCAGGCCGGCAGAGGCTCGCGCGCCGGCGCGGGCCGGTCAAATCGGGCGAGCAGAACGAAGGCGGCCGGCGCGAAGACCAGCGCCAGGATCGCCGAGCCGGCCACCCCGCCCGCCACCGCCGCGGCGAAGGGCAGCCAGAAGCTGTCGCCTTCGATGAGAAGCGGCGCGAACCCGCCGATCGTCGTCAGCGTCGTCGCCAGAATATGCCGCGTGGCGTCGATCACGGTCTCCCGGATCGCCTCCGGGTCGCCGGCGCGCGCCTGGTCGTTGGCCTTTAGCGCCGAAAGCACGACGATGGAGCCGTTGATCGACAGGCCCACGAGCCCCAGCGCCCCGACAATGGCGTTGAAGCCCAGCGGCGTTCCGAACAGCCAGACGCCGAACATCGCCAGACCCGCCGACAGAAAACCGACCGTGAAGATGATCGCAGCATAGCGGAAGGAGTTGAACGCCAGCACCACCGCGGCGACCATGAGCACCAGCAAGGGTCCGGCCGTGGACATGAGATCAGCCATGGCCTCGCCCTGGTTCTCCGCCTCCCCGCCCACTTCCAGCCGGTAGCCGGCGGGCATCTCGAGCCCGGCCGCCTCGACTCGCGCGAAGAAGTCCTCCAGCGCCGGCGCCGGCAGGACGTACGGCGCGAGAAAGCCGTAGACCGCGTTCGAACGCTCGCCGTTCTGGCGCGTGATCACGGCGGTTTCGGCCCGCAGGGTGAAGCCGCCGAAGGCCGCGATGCTGGAGGCCGGCTCACCGGGTGTTACCGGCAGCGGCGTCTCGCCCAGCCTATCCGGCGCCCGTCGGCGGTCCGGCGGCGCGATGACGCGTACGGGCAGCTCCTCCACCCCTTCCAGCACCGAGCCGCCGGTCGCCCCGTCAATATTTGCGCGCAAACGCCCGGCGAGATCGGTCAGGCGCAGGCCGGCGAGCTCGGCCTCGGCTTCATCGGCGCCGAGCCGCGCCACCGGCTCTCCCGTCACCAGGCCAGCCTCGGTGAAAGTCACGCCGGGCGTGCCGGCGAGGATGAGCCGGATGTCGCCGGCCAGCGTATCCAGGACCGACAACGAGGGTCCGAGCACGGTCAGCTCGATGGGCGCGGGCGCCGGCGGTCCCTGCTCGAAGGGCAGCGCAAGCAGCTGGGACTCCGGAAACAGGGCGCGCAGCTCCTCCTGCAGCGTGCTCACGATGCGGCGCGTGGCGGCCTCGGAGCGGGTGCGCACGAAGCCCTGGGCGTAATTCGGCCGCCCGGACACCCCGGCGATCATGTTGTAATACACGCGCGGCCCGCTCTCCCCGAGCACCCAGGCGATATCGAGCACTTCGTCATAGGTGTTCAGATGCGCCGTCGCGGCCTGAACCCGGCGTTCGGTCTCCTCGATCGAGCTTGAAGGCGGCCCCACCAGGCGCAGCTGGAACATGTCGCGCTCGGTCTGGGGAAAGAACTGGCCCGGCAGCGTTGTGGCGGCGGCGAAGCCGGCCACGGGCAGCATGATCCCGACGGCCAGACCCAGAAGCGGCTGGGCGATCACCCCGTCAAGCGCCATGCGGTAGACGCGCGCCAGCGGCTTTGAACGGAGCCCGTCGCGCCACCAGGGCTGATCGTGCGCGCCGGCGCGCCCGTCGTCGAACCAGGCCGCCAGAGCGAGGATCACGGTGAAGGCGAGCACGAAGCTGGACGCCACGGCGAAAATCACCGACGTGCCGATCATGCCGATGAACTCGCCCGCCGTGCCCGGCATCAGCGCAATGGGCGCAAAGGCGAAAATGGTCGTCAGCGTTGAGGCGAGGAGCGGGCCGAACAGCGTCTTCACCGCCTTCTCCATCGCGACCAGGCGCTCCAGGCCCCGCGCGCGCAAGAGCCGGTAGTCGTCGACCACCACGATCGCGTTGTCGATCAGCAAGCCCAGCGCCACCACCAGACCCGTCACCGACATCTGGTGCAGCGGCTCGCCGGAAATGTTGATGAGCAGAATCACCAGAAGCACGGTGAGCGGCAGGGCC
>JBKHAZ010000136.1:0-7235 GCA_046542605.1 Oceanicaulis sp.
TCCTGCACTACGTCCTGCGCCAGCGCGCTGCGGCGTAAGCGCAAGCGTCAGCCGAAAACGAAACCCTGGCGGAGCGATCCGCCAGGGTTTTTTTGTCCTTTGTGCCGGTCGCCTAAGACGCGCCCGCCTGGTCTTCTGCCTGTTTCGGTCTCAGCTCCGCCATCAGCGCCCTGATGTCTTTCAGCTTGCCGGTGTTGACCGGATCGGCGCTTTCGCCGCGGCCCAGTTCGCCGGCGAGCAGGCGCATGGCTCTGGCCTGGGCGTCCTGGCTGCAGCGGCCTGACGGCAGCACGCCCTGATTGGCGAGCTTTAAAAGCGCCGCGGCGCGGTCGAGGGCGGGTTGATCGCCCGAGGCCAGGCGGGAGAGAATTTTCGTTTCATCCAGGATCGCCATGCCCAGCTGGTCGAAGGCGTCGGCGAGCTCGGTCCTGTCGGCGGCGGGAAATCCGCCCTTCAGCGCCCGGGTCTGGAAGGCGGCGAGGCGGGCCAGACGCTCGAACGGCTTGCCGGGCCCGCGCACGAAATGGCTTTCCACCGGCTTTGTCTTCAGACGGGCGCGCAGGTACGCCGCGAGCTTGGCCTTGTTCGCCTCGCCGACGAGATTGTCCTCGAACTTGAACAGCCGCTCGATCTGTTCGGGCGCGTCCTGGGCGTTGGCGAGCGCCTCCTCCACCGCTTCAGGCGCCAGAAGCTTGGCCGAGCGGTGGGTGAAGGCGTCCACCAGGCTGTCGGGATGCAGGTTGGGCCCTGACGCCGCGATGAGGCGCATGGCGAGCTTTCGCGCCAGCTCGATCTCCCGCATCACGCTTTCTGGCCGGAAGCGCTTGGGCGCGCGCAGGGCTGAAAGGATGCGCTTGGCGACTTCGATGTGAGTGTCGGGCAATTGCTTGCGCTGGAACTTCTCGGCCAGGCGCCGCGCGGCCTCCGGCGCATCGAGGAGGTCGGCGCAATCCGGCGCGCCCTCGTAGATGCCGGTCAGGCGCATCACCTCTTCACCCAGATCGCCTGTTTCGCCCAACACGGCGCGGATGGCCGGCTCGAAGCTCAACATCTCGGCGATGAACGCGTCGGTCTGTTTCGCCGCGAAGGCGCGCGCCTCGGGATCGGCGGGCAGATCGTCGTGAAAGTCCAGAAGCAGGCTGGTCTTGGCCCCGAAATCTCCGGCGTCGGCGATCTGCTCGGCGATGGCGCGGCGCAGGCGCTTCTCCGGCCCCCCTTCGGAGAGGATTTTTTCTGTGAGTTCGGCGAAGCCCTTGGCCTTGGGCGGCTTCCTGCCGGCTTTCGCCTCGCGGCGGGCCTGGCTGACGCCTTTCTCCACCAGATCGTTGATCAGGCGCACATACGCATGCACCGAGGCGTCGGAGTTTTGCGCGCGCGCCACGGCGACCTTCTGAACCGCGCCCTGGAGATCGCTGTCGGACCCGTCGAGATCCTCGATCAGGTCGGGCCGGTGCAACAGCTCCAGCGGCGAGACCTGGCGGCGTACGAACCAGCCTTCCAGCACCCGCCGGATCGTCTCGCGCGCGGCCGAGCCGGCGAGGTCGTCCGGGGTGACGCAGGGCAGCAAGGCCTCGCCCGTCTTCTCCTTCGGATCGGTGTAGCGCTCCGGTCCGGCCTCGAAAATGACCCCGCCGCGAAACGCGTTCTCCTCGGCCACCCATTCCTCGCGCTGCACGCGCACCGAACCCTTGGGGTGGCGCTTTTTCAGCGTATGCCCGAGATCGAGCGCTTCCTGGCGATCGGTGACGGCCTCGACCAGCGCCCAATCGGCCTTTTTGTGCTTCTTCAGGAAGACTTCGAAGTGAACGTCCCGCCGCGCCATGTGTTCTCGTCCTCGTTCCCCGGCGGGACCATGACCTGAATTGGCTTAATTCAGGGTAACCGTGTTCGTTAAAGCGCGCTTTGCCATGCGGGACCGGCGCTTATAAGCTGCGCGCAAATCGGCGTGGGCCGGCGCGCCCAAGGATTTGAAGGAACCGGCTGATGGCATCGATCACCCTGGTCGACGACGACGAAAATATTCTCACCTCGGTCTGCATGCTGCTGGAGAACGAGGGCTATAGCGTGCGCACGTTCACCGACGGGGCGACGGCCCTGCCTCAGCTGATCGACAATCCGCCGGACCTGGCCGTCTTCGACATCAAGATGCCGCGCATGGACGGGCTGGAGCTGTTGCGCCGGGTGCGCCAGAGCTCGAACATGCCGGTGATCTTCCTGACCTCCAAGGACGCCGAGTTCGACGAGGCGCTGGGCCTTGATCTGGGGGCGGACGATTACATCGCCAAGCCGTTCTCCCACCAGCTTCTGGTACGCCGCATCAAAGCGGTGCTGCGCCGCTCCCAGTCCGATCCGCTCACCCCGGAAGGCGAGGGCGATCAAAAGGCGATCCAGCGCGGCAAGCTGACCATGGACCCCAACCGGCACAGCTGCCTGTGGGACGGCAGGCCGGTGCGCCTGACCGTGACCGAGTTCCTGATCCTGCACGCCCTCGCCAACCGGCCGGGTTTTGTGAAGAGCCGCGACAATCTGATGGACGCGGCCTATGATGATCAGGTCTATGTCGACGATCGCACGATCGACAGCCACATCAAGCGCATCCGCAAGAAGTTCAAGGACGTCGACAGCTCATTTGACGGCATCGAGACCCTTTATGGCGTCGGCTACCGTTACAAGGAAGCTTAAGGTCGCGCGCCTGCGGGCCCTGACGACGCTGCGCGGCTGGCGGCGCGTGGTGCTTTCGCGCCTGGGGGTGACCATCCTTCTGGTCAACGGCGCGGCCCTGGTCTTCCTGCTGGCTGGAATGGCGGCGATCACGGAGAACCGCCGCGGCCTGGTGGAGGCCAAGGAGCTCTCCCTCGCCGCCCAGGCCGAGATCATCGCCAACATCATCTCCGAGACCGCCGTGAGCGGCGACGCGCCCGGCCCGCGCATGGACGCCGATGCGGCGCGAGAGGTGCTGCGCCGGCTCTCTCCGCTCTACGTGCCCGACGAGACCCGCGCCCTTTTGCACGCGCCCGGTCCGGTCCAGGTCGCCGATTCCGATCTCATCGCCGGCGAGGTGGAGGAAGAGGCCCTGCCGCCGCCCGGCGACGAGGGGGTGGGCGCGGCGCGCGGCCTGCTCACGCGGGTCTTTTCGCCGGTGGAGCAGTGGCTCGGCGATCTGTTCCAGTCCTCGGAGACCCGGGCCTGGACCAACCGCACGCTGGAGGAGGAGGTGGAGACCGCCTTCCGCACCGGCGAGCCGCAGGGCGGCGTGCGCCGCGAGCCGGACGGCGCGCGGATCGTCTCGGTGACCATCCCGATCCAGCTCATTCAGGCGGTCGTGGGCACGGTCACGTACGAGTCCTATGATTTTGAAGCGCTGATCGCCGCCGAGCGCCAGGCGATCGTGCCGTACGCGCTGGCCGCCATCGCGGCGATCATGGTGCCGGCGGTCTGGCTCACCGTCTCGATCGCCCTTCCGGTGCGCGCGCTGTCGGACGCCGCGCGCGAGGTGCGGCTCGCCGGCGGGCGCCGGGTTCCGCTGCCCGACATGAGCGGGCGCAAGGATGAGATCGGTCAGCTCGGCCAGGCTTTCGCGGCGATGACCAACGCGCTCTACGACCGGCTCGACGCCATTGAGAGCTTCGCCGCCGACGTCAGCCACGAGATCAAGAACCCGCTCACGTCGATTCGCTCGGCCGCCGAGATATTGCCCCTGGCGAAGGACGACGAGCGCCGCGCCAAGCTGATCGGCGTGATCCAGCATGATGTGCGCCGGCTCGACCGGCTCATCACCGACATCTCCAACGCCTCGCGTCTGGACGCGGAGCTGGCGCGCGAAGATCTCGGCCGCATCGACATGGCCCGCCTTCTGCGCGAAATCGTGGCCGTGCAGACCTGCGGCGCCGAGAACGGGGAGGAGGCCGATGTGGCGGTGACGCTGGAGACGCGCGGCGATCTCACCGTGCGCGGTCATGAGGGACCGCTGGGGCGGGTCTTCATCAATCTGGTGGAGAACGCCATCACCTTTTCACCCGAGGGCGGGACGGTCCGCGTCGAGGCGCGCCGCCTTCCCGGCCCCCATGGCCGCATCATGGTGACGGTGGATGATGAAGGCCCCGGCGTGCCCGAGGAGAATCTCGAAGCGATCTTCGAGCGCTTTTACACCCAGCGCCCCAAGGGCGCGGCGTTCGGCGCCCATTCCGGGCTTGGCCTTGCAATCGCGCGCCAGATCGTCAGCGCCCATGGCGGGCGCATCGAGGCGTCCAACCGGACCGGGCCCGACGGGGCGCGGCGCGGCGCGCGCTTCACCGTGGACTTGCCCGCCGAGGCCCGGCCGGGCGGGTAGCCGGCGCGGGCGTCTGCATGCGGTGGTGTTTTGCGGCTTGGCGGGGCTTTTCGCAGACGCAAAACCGCGCTTACATGAGCGCTTGGGTTATTGCGCTAGGCATTCAAGGATCGCACCCCGGCCATGATCGGCATCGTCGTCGTCACTCACGGACGCCTGTCCGACGAACTCGTCGCCGCCACGGAGCACGTGGTGGGCCCGCTGGACGCCTGCGCGGCGGTGTCGATCGGCCCGGACGACGACATGGAGAAGCGCCGCGACGATATTCGTGAGGCGGTTGAAGAGGTCGATCAGGGCGATGGCGTGATCATTCTCACCGACATGTTCGGCGGGACCCCGTCCAATCTTTCCATCGCGCTGCTTGAAAAAGACCGCATCGAGGTGATCGCCGGCGCCAATCTGCCGATGCTGATCAAGCTGGCCGAGGCGCGCTCGCGCCTGTCGGTGAGCGAACTCGCCGACAGCGCCAGCGAGGCGGGCAAACGCTATATCGCGGTGGCCTCGCGCATCCTCGACAGCGCCTCGTGACCGGTTCGAGAACGGTCACGATCTGCAATCAGCGCGGACTGCACGCCCGCGCCTCGGCGAAATTCGTGGCCGAAGCGGGACGCTTCGATGCGCGCGTGACCCTGTCGAGGGACGGTGAAGAGGTTCAGGCCGATTCCATCATGGAATTATTGATGCTCGCCGCCGGACCGGGTGCGAGCATCACCATCAAGGCCGAGGGCGCGGACGCCGAAGCCGCCCTCGACGCGCTCGCAAAGCTGGTCGAGTGCGGCTTTGACGAGGACGTCGACGGCTAGTCTTTCGTCGGCGGCGGTGCGGCGAAGATCGGCACCACGTTGTCGGGCAGCGGCTTTCCAGGATTGAGGGTGCGCGTGGCGGGCGCGCCGGCGGTTTCAAGCGCGCCGGCGTCGGCCCCGGCCGGCTCAGGCTCCGCAGCAGCCCCGGCGGCCGGGCCGGCGTCTTCCGTCTCGGCGGGCTTGCCCGGCGCCGGCATGGGCGGGGGCGGGGGCAGAATGATCGCCCGCGAGGCGTAGCGCGGATCGGTGCGCAGCCGCTCGGCCTCTTCCGCGTCGAGCCCGGCCGGGGCGTGGGCGGCGGCGCGCGACGCCTCGCCTGCGGCGTCCGGGTCGGCGGGCTGATCGTCGGGATCGGCCTGCGGTTCGGTGTCCTCCGGCGCGGCCCCGGCGGCGGCTTCGCCTGGCGGCTCGGCGGAGGCTTGCGTTGCTTCGCCGGCGCCGGTCTCGCCCCCACCTGAGGCGATGTCCGCCCCAGGCCCGGCGTCCGGCGCGCCGGGGAGCGGCTCTGCCTCACCCTGCGCGCCTTGTTCGCCCGCCTCGGTTTCGACAGGCGCGGCGGTCGAGGCCTGCGTTTCGTCGGCCCCGGGCGGCGCGCCGGCTCCGGCCGTGAACGGATCGCCGGCCTCGAGCGCCCGCAGCGACGCCGCCACCGTGGCGGCGGCTTTCTCGTCCACAAGCACCTCGTCCCGGGCCGGGGCGTCCGTCGGTTCGGACTCGGCCTGAGCCGGTTCCGCCTCGCCATCGGGCGCCGTCACGGTTTCGGCGGGCGCGTTGGAGAGCAGATGATCGGCCAGGAGCGCGATGCGCGCCTCCAGCCGCACCGCATCGGCGATGCGATTCCAGGCGCCGCCGATCAGGAAGACCAGCGCGGACAGCCCCAGTCCGAAAAGCGCGGCGCTCAGCGACGCCGCCGGCGCGGCGAAGCCCAGCGCGCCGGCGCCGAGCGCAGCGACGAAAAGCGGCGCCCACAACAAACGCCAGGAGCGCGCGGCGAACACGACGGCCGCACCGGCCAGGGTCGCGGCGGCGTAGGCGAGCCCGGGCGCGAAGGACTCCAGCCCGGGCCGGATTCGGCCCAGAAGCGCCGCCAGCGGGGCGGTGGCGTCGGCCAGCGACCAGCTGGCGAGCCCCGGCGCCGAGGCTGCGGCCAGGGCGTGCAGGTCATAGACCGGCAGTCCGGAGAACGCAGTGGGGATCAGCTCAGCCATGAAAGCGGCGAGATAGGGCCACACGATCGCCAGCGCCGCCGCGGCGAACAGACCCATCGTGATCAGCCAGTTCACATTGCGCGCGACGCCCGCACGAGAGAGAAGCGCGCTGGCGCCCGGATGGGTGCGGGTCCAGCCGCCGCGGCTGTGATTGACCACCGCCACCGGGCGCGAGCGCCGGGCCGGGCCGGGCTGCAGACGCAGAACGCTCGCCTGATCGCCGGGCTCCAGATCGAATTTCGCCTCCATCAGGCGCACGGTGTGGCGCGCGCCGTCGATGTCTTGCAGCCGGCGCTCGTCGGCGCGGGCGCGCGGGTCGGCGCCGATCACCTCTCCGGACGCGGCGTAGAAATCGAGCGCCTTGGCGCCGAAGCGCTGGCTTGCATAGGCCGTCGGCAGATTCGCCATCGGTTGTCTTCCCCTCGATGCGCGCGTTCCGCCCCCGGATGAGAAACGCGCCGGCTGACCCCTCGGTACGGTCCGTGCGCGCCTCCCCTGTCCCGGCGCGGGACCGTTAATGAAGCGTTTATACAAGATCGAGGCCGGTTTGCGAATGACGGATTGATTAATCGCGCGGCGCCCGGTTTGCCCGCAGGGCTCCGCAGCGCTATACCCCGGCTCACACGAACCGGGACCGGCGTCCGGCCGATCCTCTATCCGCAAGCAAAAAAGGCGAACCGTCTATGAGTCTCCTGAACGCCAAAGCCGGCGAGAACGACCACTACGTGAAGGATCTGAGCCTGGCCAAGTGGGGCCGGATCGAGATCGAGATGGCCGAGATCGAAATGCCGGGCCTGATGGCGCTGCGTGAGGAATACAAGGGCAAGAAGCCGCTGGAAGGCGCGCGCATCGCCGGCTCGCTGCACATGACGATCCAGACCGCCGTGCTGATCG
>JBKHAZ010000005.1:0-32654 GCA_046542605.1 Oceanicaulis sp.
ATGAAGGCGCGGTGTTCCGCCTGCCGGAGACTGGACTGGGACTCGTCCCGGCCCAAATCGCGCCGTTTCTCGTTGAGAGGCTGGGCTATTCCGA
Organism: Oceanicaulis sp.; assembly: GCA_046542605.1. Taxonomy (GTDB): domain Bacteria; phylum Pseudomonadota; class Alphaproteobacteria; order Caulobacterales; family Maricaulaceae; genus Oceanicaulis. The sequence continues at coordinate 95 of JBKHAZ010000005.1, forward strand.
AGCCCGCCGCCTGGCGGTCACCGGCGGAAAGCTCGATGCGGCGGCGGCCCGTCGCGTCGGCCTCGTCCATGAGGTCGCCGGCGGCGGAGACGCGCTTTCAGCCGCTCTCGCCGCGACGCTCGAGCAGATCAAAAAGGGCGCGCCGGGCGCCATCGCGGCGACGAAAAAGCTCGTGCGCCGCGCCCGGCTGGAGGACCCCGCAAGCCTCGTCGCCGACGCCGCCGCCGTCTTCGCCAGCGCCGCGCGCGGACCCGAAGGCGCGGAAGGCATGGCGGCGTTTCTGGAGAAGCGCAAACCGAACTGGGCGGTGTGATGGGATATCCGGCGCACCGCCCCACCCCGGGCCTCCCCTCACGGGCAGGGAGGGCTGTTTCAGCCTTCATACTCCCCTTCGGACAAGCGCACCTCCGCTGTGTCCTGAATGTTTCGCACGAGGGCTCGTCTATTCCCCCCTCCCCCTCGGGGGAAGGCCGGGGTGGAGGGCGCAACGGAGCAGGCTCATGACCCCCTTCTCCTCCGTCCTCATCGCAAATCGCGGCGAGATCGCAGTGCGGGTGCTGCGCGAAGCGCGCGCATCCGGGCGCCGGGCGATCGCGGTCTATTCCGACGCGGACGCCGGCGCGATGCATGTGCGCGAAGCCGACGAGGCGGTGCGCATCGGCCCGGCGCCGGCGGCGCGAAGCTATCTGAATATCGAGGCGATCCTGGACGCGGCGAAACGCACCGGCGCCGAAGCCGTTCATCCCGGCTACGGCTTTCTGAGTGAGAACGCGTCCTTCGCCCGGGCGGTGATCGAGGCGGAGCTCGTCTGGATCGGCCCGCCGCCGGAGGCGATCGAGGCCATGGGCGACAAGGGCCGCGCCAAGCAACTGATGATCAAGGCCGGCGTGCCCACCGTGCCCGGCTGGCAGGGCGATACCCAGGACGCCGCCGCGTTGAAAGCCGAGGCGGAGACGATCGGCTACCCCCTGCTCATCAAGGCGGTCGCCGGCGGCGGCGGGCGCGGCATGCGGGTGGTCCGCTCGGGCGACGCGTTCGAAGACGCCCTGGCCTCGGCTCAGCGCGAGGCGAAATCGAGCTTCGGCGACACCGCGGTTCTGCTGGAGAAATTCATCGAGCGTGGCCGGCACGTGGAGATCCAGGTGTTCGCCGACACCCAGGGCCGCGTGATCCATCTCGGCGAGCGGGACTGCTCGGCCCAGCGGCGGCGCCAGAAAGTGATCGAGGAAGCGCCCTCGCCGGCGGTGGACGCTGACCTGCGCGCCGCCATGGGCGCGGACGCGGTCGCAGCGGCGAAGGCGGTGAATTACGTCGGCGCGGGCACGGTGGAGTTCCTGCTCGACGACGACGGCGCCTATTACTTCCTGGAGATGAACACCCGGCTGCAGGTGGAGCATCCGGTCACCGAAGCGGTCACAGGGCTCAATCTCGTCCGGCTCCAGTTCGACATCGCAGCCGGCGCGCCGCTGCCGCTGGCGCAGGACGACATGGCGCTGTGCGGCCACGCGGTGGAGCTGCGGCTCTACGCCGAAGACCCGCTCGATGGTTTCGCGCCTCAGTCGGGACGGATCGCGGTGTTCGAACCGGAAGACGCGTCGGTCCGCATCGATTCCGGCGTCGAGACCGGCGATTTCATCGGGACAGATTACGACGCCATGGTCGCCAAGCTGATCGGAGCGGGCGAGACCCGCGACGAGGCGCTCGACGCCTTGCGCGCGCATCTCGAAACAGAGCCGCTTCTGGGCGTAACGACGAACCGCGATTTTCTCTTGCGCCTTATAGACGATGAACGCTTCCGGTCCGGCGCTATCCGCACCGCGGATCTCGACCGGTGGGCGGAAGAGAAATCCGGCCCGTTCGCCCCGTCAGACCCGCCGTTCGAGGCGTTCGCGCTCGCTGCGGCCCTGAAGTGCGACACCGGCCGGCCGATCCTGCGCTCCGGCTCTGTGACGCGTTTCGAGCTCGATCTGGAGGCGTCTGGAAACACCACGAGCGTCTCGGTGGAGCAGACGCCCGGCGGCGGCGTGATCGTCACCCATGGTGAGCACCGGGCCGAGATCCGGGTGCTCGACCGCTTCGACGGCGCGGTGCGCTTCTTCCAGGACGGCGTGACCCGCATCCTGCCCGTGGCCGCTACCGAGGACGACGCCCTGCATTTGGGGCTGCCCGCGCAGATGCTGCGCATCGCCGAACCCTCCCCCGTCAATCGCGACCCGGCCTCCGATCCTTCCAAGATCACCGCCCCGGTCTCCGGCGCGGTGGCGGCGGTCCACGTGAAACCCGGCGATACGGTGAAGGCCGGCGACGTGCTGGCGGTGATGGAGGCGATGAAGATGGAGATGCGCCTCACCGCCGGCGCCGACGGGGTGGTGAAAAGCGTCAATTCGCAGCCCGGCGCGCAAGCGGCGGGCGGATTCGTCTTGATCGAACTTGAATTGCAAGTTCAGGATTAGACCTGAAGGATGGATGTGATGGACAAGGCCGTGCTCACCTGCGCGCTCAACGGCGTGCTGACGAACCCGAAAACCCATCCCGTTCCGGTCACCCCGGAGCAGATGGCGAAGAGCGCGCGCGAGGCCTTCGACGCCGGCGCCAGCGTCATGCACGTGCATTACCGCATGCAGGATGACGAACACGGCCATTTCCCGAGCTGGGATCCGGACGTGGCCGCCGAGATCGTGGCGGCGATCCGGCAGGCGTGTCCGGGCGTCATCATCAACTCCACCACCGGCGCCGTCGGCCCGGACGTGTCCGGGCCGGTGGGGGTCGTCAAGCGCGTCAGGCCGGAGATCGCGGCCTGCAACGCCGGCTCGCTCAACTATCTGAAACTGCGCAGCAATGGCGACTGGGCCTGGCCGCCCATGATGTTCGACAACCCTGTCGAGAAGGTTCAGGCCATGATCGACGCCATGAACGAGGTGGGCGCGCATCCCGAATTCGAATGCTTTGACGTGGGCATCGTGCGGTGTGTGAACATGTATATCGAGAACGGCATGGCGCCGGCCGCCCACTACAACTTCGTCATGGGCGTCGCTTCGGGCATGCCGGTGGATGCCCGCCTTCTTGAGCTATTGCTCGACTACAAGCGCGAAGGCGATCCCTGGCAGACCACGCTCATCGGGCGCGAGGAGATCTGGCCGGTTCACCAGCGCACGGCCGAGCTAGGCGGCATGCTGCGCACCGGGCTTGAGGACACCTTCTATCTGCCGAGCGGTGAGCGGGCGACCGGCAACGGCCCGCTCATCGAGGCGCTGGCGAGCTGCGCCCGGCGCGCGGGCCGGGACATCGCGTCCCCTGACGAGGCGCGCAAAATCATGAACTTGCGGGAGGAGCCCCATGGAGGCGCGCGCGAGCGAACTGCCTAGGATCGGCGAGGACCAGCTCTTTCCGTCGACCCCGGCGAGACTGTTTGAACAAGCCCGCGTCCGACCGGACGCGCCGGCCTACAAGGTTCATGACGGCTCGGGCTGGGAAGCGACGAGCTGGAAAACCTACGCCGAGGATGTGCGCCGCGCCGCGCGCGCCCTCGTGGCGCTGGGCGTTCAGCCCGACGACACGGTGGCGATCCTCGGCTACAACCGGCCTGAGTGGACCACCATGGCCATCGCCGCCATGGCCGCGCGCGCCCGGCCCGCCGGGGTTTACTGGACAAGCGCCCCGCCGGAGATCGCCTACATCCTGCAGCACTCCGAAGCGCCGGTCTTCCTGGTGGAGACCGCCGAGCATGTGGAGCAGGCGCTGCAGCTCAAAGCCGAATGCCCCCACCTAGAAACCATCGTGGTGATGGAGGGCCCCGCCGGCGACCATCCGGACGTGCTGTCGTGGGGCCAGTTCCTGGCGCTTGGAAAGGAGGACTTCGACGATGAGGTCTCCAAGCGCATGACCGACATCGGCGAAGAGACCGTCGGCGTTCTGATCTACACCTCCGGCACCACCGGCCCGCCCAAGGCGGTGATGCTCACCCACGGCAATCTCGCCTGGTCCTCGGCCATGCTGGTGGAGATGTTCGGCAGCCAGGTGGGCGACAAGACGCTGTCCTACCTGCCCATCGCCCACGTGGCCGAGCAGCAGTCGAGCGTGCACAATCACGTGGTCTCCGGCGCCACGCTGCATTTCGCCCGCTCCATGGAGAAATTCGCCGAGGACCTGCAAAGCGTGAAGCCGACCGTGTTCTTCGGGGTGCCGCGCGTGTGGGAGAAGATGCACGAGACCTTGCGCGCGCGCCTCGCCGAGGCCGACGGGACCAAGGCGACGCTCGCAGCCTGGGCCATGAAGACGGCCCGGCGCTATCACGAGAAGACGCTGGCGGGCGAAAGCCCCGGCCCGCTCCTCAGCGCGCAGAAAAGCCTGGCCAACGCCCTTGTCCTGAAGAAGATCAAGGCCGCGCTCGGCATGGATGAAGCGCGCATGCTGATCTCCGGCGCCGCGCCGATCTCGCCGGAGGTGCTCTGGTTCTTCGCCGGGCTGGACCTCATCCTCTACGAGGGCTACGGCCAGTCGGAGACCAGCGCGCCCACCGCCTTCTCGCGGCCCGGCGCGGTGCGCTTCGGCTCGGTGGGCAAGATGATTCCGCACATGGAAAGCCGGCTTTCGGAAGAGGGCGAGCTGCAGGTGCGCGGGCCCAACGTCTTCGCCGGCTATATGAAAAACAACGAGGCCACCGAGAACACCTTCACCCGCGACGGCTGGATGCGCACCGGGGATATCGTGAAGATCGACGAGGACGGGTTCGTCTTCATAACCGGGCGCATCAAGGACATCATCATCACGTCGGGCGGCAAGAACATCACGCCGGCCAACCTGGAAACCGATCTGATGAATGCGCCGCTGGTGGAGCATGCGGTGGTGGTCGGCGATGCGCGGCCCTACCTGACCGCGCTTTTGACGCTGTCGCCGGACGCCTTGGCCGAATGGGCGAGGAAGAACGGCGTCAGCCCGGAGGAGGCGCGCGTCTCACCCGGCCTCGCCGAAGAGCTTCAAAACGCTGTCGACGCGGTGAACACGCGCCACGCCCGCGTTGAAAATATCCGCAAATTCAGGGTCCTTGACCACTCCTTAAGCGTGGAGAACGGAGAATTGACCCCGACCCTGAAAGTGCGCCGCAACGTGGTGATCGACCGCAACAAGGCGCTGGCGGACGAGATGTATGTCAAGGACGACGCCCCGGCCTGAACCCGGCTTCGGAAAGCGCCATGGCGAGCTGCCCGCGGAGGTCTCAGTCGCCGTCATCGGCGCGGGCTTCGCCGGGCTCGCCATGGGCCACAGGCTGAAGGAAGAAGGCGTCGAGCACTTCGTCATCCTGGACCGCGCCGACGGCGTGGGCGGGGTCTGGCGCTGCAACACCTATCCCGGCGCGGCCTGCGACGTGCCGAGCCATCTTTATTCGTTCAGCTTCTTCCTCAACCCCGACTGGAGCCGGAAGTTCTCGCCGCAGGCTGAGATTCTCGCCTATCTCGAACGCGCCGCCGACGCGCTCGGCCTGCGCGCGCACCTGCGCTTCAAGCGCACCGTCACGTCCATGGCGTTCAACGCCGAGGCGGGACGCTGGACGCTCAATTTCGCCGACGGCGCGCGGATGACCGCGCGCGCGGTGGTGAGCGCGGTGGGACAGCTCGCCGAACCCAGCTGGCCGCAGATCAAGGATCATGAGCGCTTTGAAGGCCCGATGGTGCACACCGGCGCCTGGAATCCGGAGGTGGACTTCGCCGGGAAACGCGTGAGCGTCATCGGCAATGCGGCGAGCGCGGTGCAGCTCGTCCCGCAGATCGCCACAGAGGCGCGCAGCGTCACCGTGTTTCAGCGCACGCCCAACTGGGTGATCAAAAAGCCGGATCGCGCCTTCACCGCCGCGGAGCAATGGCTGTTTCGAAAGGCGCCGGGCTGGCATCGGTTCTACCGGCGCATGAGCTATCTTGTTCACGAGGCGCGCTTTCCCGCCTTCCTGTCGAATTCGCTCGCCAGCAGGCACACTCGCCGTCAGCTGACGGGTCAGCTGAAAAAGCGCGTTCCCGACGGCGGGCTGCGCGAAATGCTCTCGCCGGACCATGCGCCGGGCTGCAAGCGCATCCTGTTGTCCAACGACTATCTGGAAACACTGCAGCAGCCCCATGTGCGCCTGATCGCGCGGCGGGCGGCGCGGCTGGAACCCGACGCCATCATCACGCCGGACGGCCAGCGCGTGGCGGCCGACGCCATCATCTTCGCCACCGGCTTCAAGGCGACCGATTTTCTCGCCAGCCTCGATGTGACCGGCCCTGAAGGCCGCACGCTGAACCAGCATTGGGCGGGAACACCGAAAGCCTATCGCGGCGTCGCGGTGTCCGGGTTCCCGAACCTGTTCATGCTCTACGGGCCCAACACCAATCTGGGCCACAACTCGATCATCTTCATGCTCGAGCGCCAGGCCGAATACGCCGCCAAGCGCATCGCCCGGCTGATCTCCCACCGCATCAAGATCATGGATGTCGATCCCGCCGCCGAGGATGCGTTCAACACCAAGCTTCAGAAAAAACTGAAGAAGACGGTTTGGGCCGGCGACTGCCCCAGCTGGTACAAGACCGCGGACGGCGTCGTCACCAACAACTGGGCGGGTCTGGCGACCGGGTTCGCGATGACTTTAAAAAAAGACGATGCATCCGCCTGGCGCGAAACCGTCTAGAGCGCCCAGAGCAGGGTGAAGCGCTCGAACACCACGTCGAGATCGTCGGAATAGTCAAAGCCTCCGCGCTCGGCCTCGCGGTGATAGAAGGCGCGGGGATCGGCGAGCCAGCGGGTCCGGGTGGCGTCGTATTCGCCTTCCTCGAACGCATCCTCTTCCGTGACGCTGTGCACCGGGCCTATGCGCACGGCCGTGGTCCGGATGACGCAGGCCGGCGCGCCGCGTCCATCCAGAATAAGGGCGAGATCGCCCGGCCGCGGCCGCGTCTCGCGGCCGAACCAGCGCGCCAGCGTGGCCGTCGCGCGCTTTCGACCGCACAATACCCCGCCCAGAAGCGCGTTCATCAATTCAGGCGAGTCGCCGAAAGCGTCGACGAAGCGCGGCTCCGGCGCGGTCTCGCCGGTCTGGTCCTGAACCCGGGCCCAGAAGGCCGCCTGGCCCGGCGTCAGCGCCGGCGCGACCTGCAGCTCAGTCGTCATTACGGCCACCGTCGATGACCCACAGCTTCGGCGTTCCGCCCTCCTTCGGCGCGTCCTCCACGCGGTCGCCCTCGACGATGGACAGGCCGCGGCGGACGGCGCCGCTTTCCTCCAGCGCGCCCAGCGGATCGTCGGGTTCCGCCGGCGCTTCAGGCAGATCGTCGTGAATATCGCGCGTGTTCGATTGCGCAGGGGCGCCCTTGCGTTTGAAGCCGGAGCCTTTCGACCTGAAGGAGGAGCCTTGCTTGAAGCCTTTCGGCCCCTTGCCCTTGGCCTTCTTCTCGATCTCTTTCAGCTTCACGATCTGGCGCGCCGACAAGGCCTCGCCGTCTTCGCCCAGCGTCGGGTCGGCGAAGGCCGAGCCATAAGTCGACAGGCGCTGTTCGATCGAGCTCATGAACTCGGCCTCCCATTCGGTGAGCTCGGCCTGCGCGGCCTTGGCGGCGTCGGGGTCGTCGGCTTCGGCCTTGGCGATGGCGCGCTCCACCGCCGCCTTGGCCCGGCGGATGCGGGCCATGGCCTTACGGGTGGCCTTCTCGTCGACCTCGCGCGCCAAAGGGCTATTCGCCCACCGCGCCGAGATAGAGCTCCAGAAGCGCTTCCTGCTCCTCGCGCTCGTGGCGATCCTGCTTGCGGATGGAGATCACCTTGCGAAGCACCTTGGTGTCGTAGCCGAAACTCTTGGCCTCGGCGTAGACCTCCTTGATGTCGGCGGCCAGGCTCGCCTTCTCCTCCTCCAGGCGCTCGATCCGGGCCACGAACTGTTTCAGCTGCTCACGGGCGGCCGCGCCGATGGCGTCGGATTCGTCCTTTTCAGGGGTGCTGGCGGCGGCGGCGAAATCGGCCATGGGTCGTCCTTTTCTGCAGCCCGGAAGCGGGCGCTGTGTTCGCGAAATCTTCTCCACCGATTATGCGTCCACGGCGCGCGCGAGCAAGCGGGCGGGTCTGAAACCGGCGTGGATTTTACAGATTATCGCGCCCGTGAAAGAACGTCCTCAACCGCCGCCTCCACCGCCTCGCCGTGCCAGTGGTGCAGGTTATGGCCCGCGCCTTCGATCAGGCGCAGCTCGCCATCGGGCAGGGTCTCGGCGACGGGGCGGGCGTGGCGATCGGTGAAGACCACGGCGTCCTCCGGGCCGGCGAGCAGGATCACCGGCTGGGTGATCTCTCCATAGCGCTCCTCCTGGGCTTCGAGGCTTTCATTGACGCGCGCCATGTCCGCAGCGTTTCGGCGCCAGGGGCCGGGACGCAGGATCAAGGGAATTTCCGCGTCCTCGATATAGTTTTCCGGCACGGGTTCGGGCTTGAAGGCGCTCTCAACCCCGTCTTCCAGGCCGCCCGGCCCCATCAGCGGCACCACCGCGCGCGTGACGAGGGCCCCGATCACCGGCCAGGTGGTGAGCTCGTTATAAAAGGCCGCGTCGCCCACATTGGCGCGGACCGCCGGCGCGATCAGCACCGCGCCCCGCGTGCGGTCGGGATGATCCATCATCAAGCGCAGCGTGATCGCCGCGCCCCAGCTGTGACCTACGGGCGTCACCGCGTCGAAGCCCAGCTCGGTGAGGAAGGCGGCGATGAGGTCGGCCTCGCGCTCGGGCGTCCAGTCACCACCGCCGCCGGGCCGCTCGCTCCAGCCAAGGCCGGGGCGGTCCAGCCACACCACGCGATACCCAGACAGGTCGTCGGCCAGCGCCAGCATGGGCTCTTCAAGATTGCTTGAGGCCCCGTGCAGGACGAGCAGTTCCGGCGCCCCGTCCGGCCCGGTGATCTTGTGGTGCAGGCGTACGCCCTCGACGGTGACGAAATCGCCCTCCGGCGCAAAACGCTCGGCGATTTCGCCCGACTTGCCCGCACCGGACGCGCAGGCGCCGAGCACAAGGGCGGCGAAAACCGCCAGAGCCGCGATCAGCAAGGTCGTCATCTTCATGGCGGTCCTTAAAGCGCGCGGCCGGCCAGCTCGCGCTCCAGGCGGGCCGCGGCGGGTCGTGCAGCCGGGTGGAAGGGATGGCGGGCCAGCGCTTCCTCATAGGCTTCGAGCGCGGCCTCGCGCGCCTCGGCGTTTTCCAGGGCGCGGCCCAGCAAGGCCCAGGCGTCAAAGCGGTTCGCATCGAGACTCACAGCCGTATTGAGCGCCTCCAGCGCGAACTCCCAATCCGAGCGCCGCGCAGCCAGCTCCGCGCTCGCCACCCAGCCCTCGGCGTATTCGGGTTCGAGAATACGCAAGTGGAAATAGGCGGTCTGGGCCGTGGTGAGATCGCCGGCCTCCAGCGCAGTCTCGGCGCGTTGCAGAAGAAGATCGGCGGCCGGCCCCGCGCTCTGGCGCCAGAGCGAGCGCACTTCCTCGGCCAGCGCCTGCGCACGCGCTTCATCCTCGGCCGCCGCGAGCCGGGCGAGGCGCGCCTCGAGGCGGGCTTGAGGATCCTGATATTGCGCGCGCGCCCGCTCCGGCTCCGCGTCGAGACCGGGCGCGTCGATCACCGGCGGCGGGGCGGCGGCGAGAAGAAGGGCGAGAACGCTCATGAACGGCAGGATAGAGCGCGCGCGCTAACGGGCAAGCACGGCGTCAGCCGCCCTGCGCCTAGACCGGCAGCCCGCGCGCGGCGAGGTCGCGCCTCACCTGGGTGGCGGTCTCGAACACCACGCCCTGGAACCCGGCCGCCTTCGCCGCTTCGATATTGTCGGCGCGGTCATCGATGAAAACCACGTCCTGCGGCGGATGGGCGATGCGCGCCTTGGTGATCTCGTAAATCGCGGGATCGGGCTTGATCAGACCTTCCTCGCCGGAGACCACATGGGCGCCGAAGCGTGCGATCGCGGGATAGGTCGACAGGATATGCGGCCATTTCTCAGCCGGCATGTTGGTCAAGGCGTACTGCGGCACGCCGGCGCTTTCCAGCGCCTCGACAACCGCCTCCATGCCCTCGACCCAGCCGTCGAACATGTCCGCCCAGCGCGTTTCCCAGGCGATGATCAGATCGGCCTTGTCGGGATGGGCTTCAATGAGGGGCGTGCGGTTTTCCGCCATGGGCACGCCGGCGTCATGGCGCGCATGCCACGCCATCGTGCAAACGCCGCCGAGGAAGGCCTCGACGGCGGCGTCGTCCGGTAGAAGCTCGCGGTACACCCGGGCGGGATCCCAATCGACCAGCGTATGGCCGAGATCCCACAAGACCGCGTGCGCAGACCCCATGCCTAGCCGGCGCGGGCCTTGAAGCGCGGGTCTTTCTTGTTGATCACGTAGACCCGGCCGCGGCGGCGCACGACCTGGCAGTCGCGGTGACGGTTCTTGAGAGAACGGATGGAGCTGCGCACTTTCATCGTCGTCGCCCTAGCAATCTAAAAAGCCCCGTCGCGCGGGGCTCGAAAAAACGGTCAAGAGCGGGCGATCTACCGGGGCGCCCGGGGAAAGTCAACGCGGCCGAGCTGAAATCGACGCGGAAAAACTGCGATCAAACCTACTCCCACAGGCGGAGGGAGCGCGTTACGGTGCGAAGCGGGGCGCAAACGAGAAGAGGCGGTCGATGATATCCACCCTGATGCGGCATGCAGGTCTGGCGGCGTTGATGCTGGCGAGCGCGGGATGCGCGAGCGCAGGTTTTCCATCCTCCGCGGATGCGGCTGAAGGCGCGAATCGCACCGGCGCAAGCGAAACCGGTGCGGCGACCAGCGGCGTCGCGAGCGCGCAGCAGGCCGGGTTCGGCCGCTGGGTCTCCGGCTTTCGCTCCGACCTTGAAGACGAAGGCGTGAGCGAAGCGATCATCGCCTCCATGCTCGACGGGCTGGAAGCCGATCCGACCGTGCTGGAACGCGACGCCTATCAACCCGAATTCGTGCGCCCGGTGTGGGAGTATCTGCAAGGCGCGGTGAGCGATCAGCGCGTCAGCCAGGGCCGCGCAGCGCAAGGGCGCGTCTCCCAAACCCTGCAGGAGATCGAGAACGAGTTCGGCGTCGATAAGGACATTCTCACCGGCATCTGGGGGCTTGAGAGCGCCTACGGCGTCATCCAGGGCGATTTCGACATCGTACGCTCGCTCGCAACGCTGGCCTGGGACGGACGCCGGCGCGATTTTGCGGAAAGCCAGCTCAAGGCCGTCGCTCAGATGATCGATCGCGGCTACGCCACGCGCGAGCAGCTGGAAGGCAGCTGGGCCGGCGCCATGGGGCAGACCCAGTTCATCCCCACCACCTATATCGAGCGCGCTGTGGATTTCGACGGCGACGGCCGGCGCAATATCTGGGAGAGCGAGGCCGACGCGCTCGCTTCGGCCGCCAATCTTCTGGCGCGGGCTGGCTGGGATCGCGGCGAGCCGGTGGTCGAACAGGTCACCTTGCCGGAGAATTTCGACTATGAAGCCTGGAGCGAGCGCACGCGGCGCAGCGTTTCGGACTGGGCGAGCCGCGGCGTGGCGGCCGCGGACGGATCGTTCGACGGCGCCCAGGGCGTTGAAGCCCGTATCCTGATGCCCGCCGGCGGCGCCGGTCCGGCCTTCATCGCCTATCCCAACTTCGATACGATCCTGCGCTACAACAACTCCACCAGCTATGCGCTGGGCGTAAGCTATCTGGCCAAAGCCCTGGAAGGCTCCGGCGATCTGCCCGGCGGCTGGCCCGAAGCCAACCCGCCGCTTAACCGCGCGCATGCGCGCGATCTGCAGGCGGCGCTCACCGCGCTGGGCTTCGACACGCAGGGAATCGACGGCGTCGTCGGGCCCAACACCCGCGCCGCGCTTCGCGCCTTCCAGCAATCGAAGGGCCTTGAACCGGACGGTTACGCCGGTGCGCAAGCCTATGAGCAGGTGATCGGCGCGCCGCCGCAGGCGGAGGATGACTAGGTGAAGAATGGAACTCCCTGGAAGGAGAATGCCTTCACTGGCGGTTAACAACTTTTACGCGCAAGTGCAAAGTTGGTGGTGTTGTCCCTTTTCACACCACCGTCCCATCCTCGTCACGCTTCAGCGCCGACGCGGCCGCGCGCACACGCGGGTGGATCATCGCCAGTAAAAGCCCAGCGAGTCCCAGCACGGCGTTGAGCTGGAACGGGGCGGACGGCATCACGGTCTGGTACAGCCATAAGCCCGTCACCGGCGCGATCAGGAAGCCCAGCCCGGCCGTCGCGGTGGTCAGACCAGCCGCGCGGCCCTGCTCTTCGGGATTCACCGCCAGCGAGGCGCCGGCGGTGAATCCCGAGCGCGCCAGCCCGAAGCCGAAACAGTTGAAAATGTAGCCCAGCACGATCGCGCCGTAATTGCCGGCGAAAACCATCTCCACATTGCCGATGATCACCAGGCCGGCGCCGAGCATCATCAGCACGCGCGGACTGGTCTTCAGCGCAGGGATCACGACCAGCTGGGCGAAGACCAGCCCCGCCGCGCCGGCGGTGAGGGCGACGCCGGCGAGCTCCAGGCCTTCGCCCGGCGTCTTGTCGAGCCGGTCCATGACGTAGAAGGACAGCGCCTGAAGGCTGGCCGCCTGCGACAGCCAGAGCGCGCAGCCGTAAAGCATGAAGGCGGTCAGGCGCGGGTCGGCGGCGAACTTGAACTGAACAAAGGGATTGATCGGCCGGCCCTGGCGTTTCGGCGGGGTGTTCTCCGGCAGACAGCTGCGCACGCTGGCCGCGGCCAGCGCCACGAGCGTCGCCACCACCGCCATGAAGGCCGCGATGCCGATGCGCTCGGAAAAGGCGGCGGCCAGCGCCGGTCCGATGACGCTGCCGAGCCCGAAGGCGGCGGTGAGCCCGGCCAGCGCCTCGGTGCGCTCATGCGGCGCGGTCCGGTCGGCCACATACGCCTGGGCGGCCGGGTTCGTCGCCGAGCCGAGCCCGCCGAACAGGCAGCGCGCCAGCGCCATGGCGACGATCGCGGCCATCGGCGGCAGCAGCCCCTCCTGCCCCGCCCAGGCGCCCGCGGCGAACACCATACAGGAGACCGAAAACGCCGTCAGCCCGAGCGTGATCAGCGGCCGGCGTCCGTAGCGGTCCGACAGCGCGCCCCAGACCGGGCTCATGGTCAGAAACAGAAGCGCGGACAGGGTGTAGATCGCGCCCACCCACACCTCGGCCACCTCCAGCTCCCGCGCCAGCGGCGGCAGGATGGCGAACAGCATGGAATTGCCCACCGAGGTCGCCATCAGGCACACGAAGAGAAGCCGGAAGGCGCGCCGGCGGACTTCGGGACTGGACGGTGCGGACGGGTCGTAGGGCGGGGTCACGGACCAAGGACATACGCCCGCCGCGCCGCCGCGTCCACGTCCGCTAAAGCAGAGCGGCGCTGCGCCGATGGTTTCCGAGCGATAAACGCCCCGCAAACCGGGCCTTAACCGTCCCGAAATCGGACGCGCCCCGAGGTTCAGAGCGGGAAAACCCGCCAGGGGCGCGTCGCCTAGAACAGGTGGTGGGACATGTTTCAGATCGTCGGCGTACTCGTCGTCTTTGCGATGGTGTTCGGCGGGTTCACGCTCGCCGGGGGTAATTTCACCATCATCCTGAAGGCGCTGCCCTTCGAGATGATGATGATCATGGGCGCGGCCGTCGGCGCCTTCCTGATCGGCAACTCCATGAAGACCGTGACCAAGACGCTGGGCGATTTCGCCAAGCTAATCTCGGGCTCGAAGTGGAAGCGACAGGATTACATCGACCTTCTCACCTTGCTTTTCCAGCTCACCAAGACGATGAAGACGAAGGGCGTCATCGCGCTGGAAAGCCATATCGAGAAGCCGCATGACAGCGCGATCTTCTCGGCCTACCCGAAAATCATGAAGGATCATTTCGCGGTGGATTTCATCTGCGACACGCTGCGCATGATGACCATGAACCTGGAAGACCCCCACCAGGTCGAAGATGCGATGGAAAAGCAGCTTGAAAAGCACCATCACGAAGCGGCGGGGCCCGCCCACGCGCTTCAGACCATGGCCGACGGCCTGCCTGCGCTGGGTATTGTCGCGGCGGTGCTGGGCATCATCAAGACCATGGGCGCGATCACCCAGCCGCCCGAATATCTCGGTAAGATGATCGGCGGCGCGCTGGTGGGCACTTTCCTGGGCGTGTTCCTGGCTTACGGCTTCGTCGGCCCGTTCGCGGCGCGCCTCAACCAGATCTACGAAGAAGAGGCGATCTTCTACAAGATCATCCAGGCGGTGCTCGTCGCCCACCTGCACGGCAACGCGGCGCAGATCAGCGTGGAGATCGGCCGCGGCAGCGTGCCCAGCAGCTTCCAGCCAAGCTTCGGCGAGCTTGAAGAAGCGGTCTCCAACGTTCAGGCGGCCTGATCGTCACACCGGCGGCGCCGTTCCGGCGCCAGCGTGCACGGCAACAGCGGCGGCGCCTTACGCGTTGTTCAACCGAGCAATGTGCAAAGGGGCCGCCATGACCTACGCGCTCCGCACCATGATGTACGCCGGGCTGCCCGCCCTTGCGCTGGCGGCCTGTGATGACGCCGGCGACGATGACGCGGAACGCGCGGCGCGCGAAGCCGCCGACGCCGCACGCAGCGCAGGCGAAGCCGTCCAAGAAGGCTGGGAGAGCGGCGACGATGACGCGGAGCGCGCGGCGCGCGAAGCCGCCGGCGCCGCACGCAGCGCGGGCGAAGCTGTCCAGGAAGGCTGGGAAAGCGGCGACGACGACCGCAGCGAGCTCGCCGAAGAGACCGGCGAGGCCGTCGACGCGATGAAAGCCCAGGTCAGCGCGGAATGGCATGAACACCGCGGCGATCGGCGCGCCGCGCTTGAAGCGGCCGGCGACCACGCCGAAGCGGCCGCCGCCGCCGTCGCCAGCGGTCTGGACGCCGCCGCCGAGACCTACGCGCGCACGGTGGGCGAAAGCGCGGCGGACGAGAACGCCAGGACCGGGGAGGAGCCGGAGTTCGGCCCCTTCGCCTACCAGGACGAGCGCGTCGGCGAGGAGCCGCTGAACGGCTCCATCGAGATCGGGGCCGGCTCCGGGAGCACGCTGGCCGGGGCCGAAGACGCCGAGGCGGAGCCCAGGGGCGAGATCGACCGCGACTACGTGCCGAGCCACAGGCTCGATCTCGAGCCCCACCCGTGCGCGGACCACGATCACGAAACCTGCTCGCACACCCACGAAGAGCACGCCCGCTGCACCCCCGAGCGGGGTTAGGCCGCGCCCGGCTTCAGGTTGAGCGGGCGGCTCCCACGGCGTTCGGCGCGAGCGCTGCAGCGAACGCCTCGTCGCGGCGCGTTTCGGCCGTCATCTTGAGCGCTTTGCAAAGACGATCCACAGGGACGGGGCCGAGATCGCGACCGTCGCGCAGCCGGACCGAAACCTCGCCGTTCTTCTGCTCCTGCTCTCCCACTATCAGTAGAACCGGCACATTGCGGATGGAGTGCAGGCGCACCTTCTTCTGCATGCGCTCGCCGGAGGCGTCGAGGAGCACCCGCAGGCCAAGCGTGCCGTTCGCGACCGCCATGTCCGAAAGGCGTTTCTCCAACGCGCGCGCGTACGCTTCCGTCTTCTCCGAGATGGGTATGATGACGGCCTGCTCAGGGGCCAACCAGATTGGAAACCTGCCTGCGTAGTGTTCGGTGAGAAACGCAATGAAACGTTCGTGGGACCCCAGCGGCGCCCGGTGGATCACATAGACCGGGTGATCCTCTCCATCCGCGCCGGTGTACGTCAATCCAAAGCGCTCGCTGGCGAGGAAGTCGAGCTGGTTTGTCGAGATGGCGTTCGGAACCCCCATGGCGCTTTTGATGATGAAGTCGACTTTCGGCCCGTAGAACGCCGCCTCGCCCTCTTCCTCGACATATGGCAGTCCGCTTTCGCGCATCGCCTGGCGGATCAGGTCGAGCGCCGCGAGCCACTTTTCCGGGGCTTCAACATACTTGTCGAGCTTGGAATAATCGGGAAGCGACAGCCGCATGTAGAAATCTTCGATCTTGAACAGATCATAGTATTCCGCATGCATCCGCATGACGGCCTTGAACTCCTCCTTCGCTTG
Organism: Oceanicaulis sp.; assembly: GCA_046542605.1. GTDB lineage: Bacteria > Pseudomonadota > Alphaproteobacteria > Caulobacterales > Maricaulaceae > Oceanicaulis. The sequence continues at coordinate 16,183 of JBKHAZ010000005.1, forward strand.
GGCGTGCGTGCAGTAAATATGCGCGTCGTTCTGGCAGAAGCCCCGTGAGCGCATCGTTCCCGAAAGCCCGCCCGATTTTTCGTACCGGTACACTTGGCCGTACTCGGCGATACGGTAAGGAAGATCCTTGTAAGAGCGCGGCCGGCTCAAATAGATGTGGTGATGGTGCGGACAGTTCATCGGCCGCAGGTAATAGCGCTTCTCGTCGATTTCGATCGGCGCGTACATGTCCTCGGCGTAGTAGGGAAGGTGGCCTGACTGGAAGTACAAGGCCTCGTGCGTGATGTGCGGGGTGGAAACCCGCCTGTAGCCGGCGCGGCGCTCTTTGTCCCGCGCCAAGGCCTCAAGCTCGTCCCTGATCGCCGCGCCGTTGGGCAGCCACAGCGGCAGACCCGAACCGACTTCAGGCGAGAGATGGAAGATGTCCATCTCCTTGCCGATACGCCGGTGGTCGCGCAGCTTAATCTGCTCAAGACGCTCGAGTTCGGCCTCCAACTGCTTCTGGGTCGGGAAACACAGCCCGTATATGCGCTGAAGCTGCGGATTGCGTTCGTCGCCGCGCCAGTATGCGCCGGCGAGGCGGTGTAGCTTGAACACCCCCACTTGGCCGCTGTGCTCGACATGGGGCCCACGGCACAGATCGTAGAACTGGTCCAGCTGATACACGCTCAGCCCGGCGGCCGCGTCCCCGGTTTCGAGCAGGTTTGCGTCGCCGACCTCCTTGACCACCGCGGTCGACCCGCGCGCGCGCAGAAGGTCGATCAGCTCCACCTTGAACGCCTGTCCGCGGCTTTCGAAGAAGGTGCGCGCCTGCTCGAAATCCCATTCGTGCCGCACAAATCTTTGTTTTTTCTTTCTGATCTTGCGCATGCGCGCTTCGATAGCCTCAAGGTCGCCCGGACCGATCGGTTCGTCGAATAGGACATCGTAATAGAACCCGCCTTCCACGGCTGGTCCGACGCCAAACCGCGCGCTCGGATGGAGGTCGGAAATCGCCGCGGCCATCACGTGCGAACACGAATGCCTCAGAGTCTCAAGCTCAACCATTGATAATCCTGCCCGCAGAATAACTCTTTTGATTGTTGTGCTTCGAAATCGACGAAATATCAACCGCAGCGCGCCTGGCGCCGGGAGGGCTTTAACCGAGCGGCCCCTTTTCATGTCGGCCCAACAGGCGAAGCGTGACGGCTTCGCAAGCGGCCAGCACGTGGTCGGGGCAGCGGTAGTTCAAGAATGGATAGAAACGCTGCTGAACTCCACGGCGGCCATAGGCGGTTACAGCCATGTGGCGCACGCGTTGCGACACGTTCTGGTGCGCGCAATGCCAAGTCTGGTGATTGAGCAGAAAGGCGTCGCCGGGTTTTGCAAGAATCGTCGTGTGCGGTGCGCCCGGCAGGTCCGGGTCCGGAACGGCGCCCGAGAGATGCGAGCCAACAATGACGCGGGTGGGCCCGAACGCGACGTCCTCAAGGCCGCTGAGCGCGACCATGACGCTGAGGCTGTAGCACGGAGGCCGCCAGTCGATGTTGCGGGGCAGGCCGGGCGACCACAATGGCCCGTCCACATGCCAGCGCGTGATGCCGCTGAACGGCGGCGTCCTGAGAGCGGTTTGCGACAGGACGTGGCAATCCTCTCCGAGAATGCGCTCGACGAGCGTCAAGGCCGGCTCGCGCGCCATGAGCTGAAGGAAGGCGCCGGACGTTTCAAACATGCGCATCAGCGCCACGCCGCGGATCAGATCGGCTTCGTCGTCTCGCGGCCCAGGGCTGACGGCGTGGTGGCGCTCCTCGACGACGCTCCTCAGTCTTGCCGCCTCATCGTCGTCGAGCATGCCGGGAAGCATGACCCACCCATCCTGATGGAACCGCTCTTCCCAAGCGGCGATCTGGTCCAGCCCTGGCTTGGCGCCGGCTCCGATCGACATCCTGAAATAATCGGCGTCGCCGACGATTTCGTGAGAACAGGCCCGCACGCGCTTCGCGTCCTCATCAGCTTGCGGCGGCCGCCCGGAACCGCTCTTCCGGGACCTCTGGGGGAACGTGCAGCGCGCCCAGCCAGATGTCGCGGCCGAAGCTCCAGTACTCGTCGGTGTTCAGAATGAAGCTGTGCCAGATCATGTCGACCGGACCAGCCGGCGCGTTGTGCTCGTCGGGATGAAGAATGCACAAGGCGACGAACTGCCTGAACTCCTCAATGAGCGGGATGGCGTACCGGTCAAAAAAGTAGTCCCGGAAGCGGACGGCCGCTTCGTCCTCCACGGCTTCGAAGTCGCCGGAATCCGGATTGAAAACGAGCCACTGGCGGAATACCTCGCTCGCCCAATAGCGGCAATGCTTGTCCCATTGGGCGAAGTGCAGGATCAGCGGCAGCACCTGTTCATTGTCGAACAGGCGGCCATCCCTGAGCAGCCGGCGCGGGCTCATGCCCAGAAGCAGGAAGCCGAAGTCGTACCGCTCCAGCAACTCCAACCGGTGCAGAGTGTCGGCGCCCAGGTCCGGCCTTTGGGCCTTGCAGGGGCCGACGATCGAACCGGGCTCCGCGACGAGCCGTATTTCTTCGAGGTTTTTCACCGCTTCCTCCAGTCGCAGGCCGGAACCGGTGCCATGCGCCGGCCCCGGCCCGCTTGCAGTTACGCCTTCGCGGCGCCGACCGGCGGCGTAACGCTGTAGCACTTCGAACAGGTCTGGTCGTGAGCCGGCCAATGACGGTCCGTCTTGCGACCAAACAAGATTTCAATACGCGCCTTCGTGTCGTGATAGATGGGCGCGTAGCCTTCGGCGGTTACTTCATTCGATGGAACGTGTTGTCTCATTGCAATGTCTCCTCCAGCAAGGTGGAGTTAAACGTTAAGGTTTAAGACGGGCGAAGCGCAACAAAAATCTAAGGCTGATATAATTTTTTTCGCAACCTTATGATACTATTTCGAGTTGTTAAGGGTATGCGGTATTGAAATATTCCGCGTCCGGGCGTAGGACGCCTCCAATCGGAACCGGTTGCAGGAGAGCGTCGACCCGTGAATACAGAGCCGAGCTAGCAGCGGCGGCCTTCGTTTCGAAGGCGGCGAGCGCCGCGCCCACCGCCCCGACCGGCGTTCCGGCGCAAGGGCGACCGCGCAGAACCCTCGCCGATTGTTCGCCTCCACAGCTTTCGCGCCGCGCCGACCGCAGCGCACTCTGACGGGTTCGATCATGTCCGATTTCGACGACGACGCGCACGGCGAAGGCCGCGGCCGCGTGCTTTCCAACCTCCAGGTTCTGGGGTTTCTCATGCGCCAATGGCGCCGCCGTCCGGTGGCGTTCGGCTTCATCGTCCTGTTCACCGCCATCGCGACGGCGGCCGACATCTTCGTGCCGGTGGCCGCCGGTGCGCTGATCGACGCGATTTCCGGACCGCAGGCCGATCGGTCCGGCGAGGCGCACTGGGTCGCGCTCGCCGCGTTTCTGGGTCTGGCGCTGACGGTGAACGTGGCGCGCCAGTTCATGGTGCGCACCGAAATTCCTTTTTCCAGCGCCAACATGGCCGACATGACCACGGAGAGCTTCGCGCGGGTGCAGCGCTTCTCCGCCGACTGGCACGCAAACACCTTCGCCGGCTCGGTGGTGCGCAAGATCACCCGCGGCATGTGGGCCTACGACACCATCACCGCGACGCTCTGGTTCGGGCTCGTCCCCAGCGTCTGCGTCATGCTGGGCCTCTCGCTCTACATGATCTTCAACTGGTTCTGGGTGGGTCTTTACGCGCTCACTGTCATGGCGATCTTCATCACCGCCTCGGTGTTGATGGCCACCTTCTACATCCGTCCGCAGAACATCATCTCTAACGCCCGGGATTCCGAGCTGGGCGGCGCCATCGCGGATGCGATCTCCGGCGTCGCCACGGTGAAGAGCTTCGGCGCGGAGGCGCGCGAGGACGCGCGCTTCCACACCCTCGCCTGGATCTGGCGGCGCGAGACGAAGAAGACCTGGACGCGGTTCGTGAACACGTGGCTCGTCCAGATGGTCGCCGTCCTCGCCCTGCAGGCGGGGCTCGCCGGCATGCTGGTGCATCGATGGACGCAAGGGACCGCCACCGCGGGCGACGTCACCTTCGCGATCACCGCCTTTTTGATGATGGCGGGATATATGCGGCGCTTCGGCGAGGAGGTTCAGAACGTCCAGCGCGGCCTGGATGAAATTCAGGACATCGCCCTGTTCGCCAGGACCGCCGACCAGATCGCCGACGCGCCGGACGCCGAGGCCTTCAGGCCGGCGCGGGGCGAGATCGTCTTCGACCGGGTCACGTTCACCTATGGCGGCCAGGACCAGCCCCTGTATGAAGATTTCTCGCTCACCCTTCCAGCCGGCGAGAAGGTGGCGCTTGTCGGGCCCACGGGCTCGGGCAAGTCGACCTTCGTGAAGCTGGTTCAACGCCTCTATGACGTGGACGCCGGCGCGATCCGGGTCGACGGGCAGGACGTGCGCGCCGTGACCCAGGCGAGTCTTCGCGCGAACATCGCCCTGGTGCCCCAGGACCCGGCCCTGTTTCACCGCACGATCGCGGAGAACATCGCCTACGCCCGGCCCGAGGCGTCGATGGAGGAGATCGTCGCCGCGGCGAAGCGGGCGCGCGCCCACGCCTTCATCGAGCGTTTGCCGGCCGGATACGACACGCTGGTGGGCGAGCGCGGAGTGAAGCTGTCGGGCGGCGAGCGCCAGCGCGTGGCCATCGCCCGGGCGATCCTCGCCGATGCGCCGATCCTCATTTTCGACGAAGCGACGAGTTCGCTCGACAACGAAACCGAGCGCGACGTTCAGGCGGCGATGGAGGCGGTCACGGCAGGCAAGACCGCCATCGTCATCGCCCACCGGTTGTCGACCATTCGCGATGCGGACCGGATTCTCGTGTTCGACCGGGGCCGCATCGTAGAACAGGGCGGCCATGACGAGCTCGCCAGGGCCGACGGCGTCTATGCCCGCCTTGCGGCGCTTGCGGCGGGCTAGACCAGCGCGTTCGCCACGATGAGGTCGGCGAACAGCGGCACGCCGGCGGCCGCCGCGGCGAGGCCGGGCGGCAGGCCGAGCGCGCCTTGCGCCACGCGCCAATGTACGGCGATCCGGACGATCTGGTAGAACACCAGAAGCGCGCCGAGGCTCGGGGGATCGGCGAGACCGGCCATGTAGAGCGCCCAGAACAGCGCCTGCAGGTGGATGAGGACGAACACCGTCCAGTTATGCACTGTCAGCCAGGCGAAGAACCGGTCCTGCATTCCCATGAGCAGGCATACGATCCAGGCCGCGGCGGGAAACAGCAGCCAGAGCCGGACCCAGATCATCACCCGCTCGCCCACGCCGATCAGCTCGGCCGCGCCGGTTTCGCCCGGGTTTTCGGTGATGAAGAAATTGGCCGACGAGACCATGAACCAGAATGCGGGAAACGCGAGCACCAGGCCGGCGAAGGACCGCAGCGCGCCCGTCCGGCTGGGGTCGAACCAGACTCGCCAGTCCGGCTTGAACGTCAACAGCGCGAACACGCCGCGCACGCCCATGCGCGCCTCGCTCAGCAGGTTGGGACGAGACGGCGCGGGCTCGCTCACGATCCAAAGGTCTCGAAATACCGCGCCAGAACGCGTTCATACACCTGTGCAAGCGCAGTGACGTCGCCGGCGGGCACGCGCTCGTCGATCTGGTGCATCGTTGCGCCGACCAGGCCGAACTCCGCCACCGGGCAGTAATCCTTGATGAAGCGCGCGTCCGACGTGCCGCCGCCGGTGGTGAGCGCCGGCTCGCGCCCGGTCACCTCGGAGACGGCGGCTTTGAGAAGGTCCGTGAACGCGCCGGCACGGGTGAGGAAGGCCTCGCCGGTGACCTTCAGGTCCAGCTCGATGCGGCCTGCGAATCCGAAGCCGGCGGCTTTCGCCTCATCCTCGATCCAGCGTTTCAGATCCTCGCCTTTATGGGCCGTGTTGAAGCGGATGTTGAACTTGGCGCGCGCTTCGCCAGGGATGACGTTGTGGGCCGGATTGTCCACATCGATCGTGGTGACCTCCAGGTTTGAGGCCTGAAAATGCGGTGCGCCCTCGTCCAGCGTGCGCGCGGTCAGCCGGGAGAGAAGGTCCATCAAAACCGGGATCGGATTTTCCGCCTTGTCGGGATAGGCCACATGGCCCTGGCGGCCCTTCACGGTGATCACGCCGTTCAGAGAGCCGCGCCGGCCCACCTTGATCGTCTCGCCCAGCACATGCGGGTTCGTCGGCTCGCCCACCAGGCAATGGTCCAGCGTCTCGCCCTTTTCGGTGATCGCCTGCAGGAGGCGCTTGGTGCCGTTGACGCCGGGACCCTCCTCGTCGCCGGTGATGAGGAAGGCGATGGAGCCGTTCGGCGCGCCCTCGGCCTCCAGATACGCTGCGACGCCGGCCACCATGGCCGCCACCGCGCCCTTCATGTCCGACGCACCGCGCCCCCACAGCATGTCGTCCGTCACCGCACCTTCAAACGGCGGCTGCGTCCATTGCGCCTCAGGACCGGGCGGGACGACGTCGGTATGGCCAGCAAAACAGAACACCGGCGCGGTCGTGCCGAGGCGGGCGTAAAGATTGTCCACCTCCTCGAAGCGGAAGCGCTCACAGGCGAACCCGAGGCGTCCAAGCGCGTCCTGGAGCGTATCGAGCGCGCCCGCGTCGGCCGGCGTCACCGAGCGCGCCTGGATGAGCTTTCGGGCGAGCGGGATCGGATCGGCGAGGTCGGATCGGGTGAGCGTTTCGGTCATGGGGTGAGATTTAGGCCCTTGGCGCCGCGGTGGCCATCACAGAACGCCTTACGCCTGCGCCAGGGTTGCAGGATCGTCCACAAGACGCGCCGGCGCGCCGCCCGCGGTGATCGGATCGCCGGCCTCGATCGCCTTGGCGGCCCGGTCGGTGCGCAAAAGGGCGAGGGCGCGGGACCCGGCGCTGGAGGTTACTGCGCCGAGCGGGGTTTCGCCGGCGGCGATGTCGGCGCCCGGCGCCGGCGCGGCGTCATCGCAGGCGAGGCGCAGCGTGCGCTTTCTAACTCCGCCCTTGCGGTGCATGCGGCTGGCGACTTCCTGGCCGACGAAGCAGCCCTTCTTGTAGTCGACGCCCCCCATAAGGTCATGATTGACGTCGGTGGAGAACACCTCGCCCGGGCCGTAATCGGCGCCGAACTCCGGAACGCCCGCTTCGACGCGCGCGGCGTGATAGGCGTCGATGTCCGCCTCCGGGCCCCCGGCCGGAACGACGGCGCGCAGGCCGAGGTCTGAATTGCGTGGATCGCTCGCGGCGGCGAGGGCGACGGTTTTCAGCGCCTGCTCGCCTTCGCCTTTTGCGGCGGCGACGGACAGATCATCGCGCAGCGCGATCTCCGCCTTGGCCCGCAGGCGGTAGAGCGTGAAGCGCTTGACCAGGCTCTCCGCCTCGCTCGCCGGCACGTCGAAGAACAGCCCGCCCTCGCCGTCGTCGAACACGATGAAATCGGCGAGCACCTTTCCCTGCGGGGTGAGCAGGGCGGAGAACAGCGCGCCGCCGGGCGCAAGGCCCTCCGGCCCCCTGGTGATGACACGTTGCAGGAAGCTTCGGGCGTCCTCGCCGGTGATGGCGAGGACGGCGCGGCCGGGCAGGGGGGTGAGGAAATCGGTCATGGTGTCTAGATGGGTGCTTCCCCGTGCCTGGATCAAGAGTGCGCGTCAAGCGCTGGCGCGCCGGCGCCGAACCGGTTAAAGCCCTTCCGCCCATGACCCGCATCCTCTACATCACCGCCACGCGCATCGGCGACGCGATCCTGTTCTCCGGGCCGCTGGCCCATCTCATGGAGCGCTTTCCGGACGCGCGCATCACCGTGGCCTGCGGGCCTCTGGCCGCCCCGCTGTTCGAGGCCGCGCCGGGCGTGGAGCGCGTCATCGTCATGGCGAAGAAGAAGCGCGGCGGGCACTGGTTCGATCTGTGGCGCGAGGCGCTCACGACCCGATGGACTCTCGTCGTCGACATGCGCGGCTCGATCACCAGCTGGGGGCTGGCGGCCAAATCACGCAAGGTGAACCGGCGAAAACCGGGCCATGAGCATGACCACCGCGTGCGCGAAGCCGCCGCCGTTCTGGGACTCGATCCACCGCCCTCGCCGCGTCTGTGGATTCCGGACGCCGCCTTCGCTGCTGCGGACCGCGCCCTGCCCTCGAACCAGCCGGTGCTCGCGGTCTCGCCGACCGCCTCCGCGCCCTATAAGGAATGGGCGCCGGAGCGCTTTTCCGCGCTGATCGACACCCTCGCCGGCCCCGGCGGGGCGATGGCGGGCGCGGTCGCCGCGCTGTTCGGCGGGCCGGGCGACGAGGCGACGTCAAAGGCGGTCGCAGACGGCGTGGAACACGCACAGATCATCGACCTCACCGGCGCGCTCGCCCTCACCGAAACCGCCGCCGCGCTGTCGCGCGCGCGGCTGTTCATCGGAAACGACAGCGGCCTGATGCACATGGCCGCCGCGGCCGGAACGCCCACGCTGGGCCTGTTCGGCCCCACCGACCAGCGCATCTACGGCCCCTGGGGCCGCCACGCCCGCGCCGTCCACGCCGGGGAGACCGCCGACGAGCGCGCGCGGGGAACGCTGCGCCATTCGCAAGAAAGCCTGATGGGCGGGCTTGAGGTGGAGACGGTGATCGCTGCGGCCGAGGCGCTGTATGCGGAGACGGTATAGCGGCGCGCTCCGGCGCCTGCATCGCTGCGTCGACGCTTCGCAGTGCGCCGGACACGCGTTTCGGGCCTGACCGGTTTGTCTCGCCCGGCGCACGCCGCGGTGCGCCCGCCGCGCTTGTCATCCGCCGCGCGAACCCGCATAGCTGGGGATGAAACCGGGGACCGCGGCCTTACTCGCCCTGCATCATCTCGTCGCGGACCGAGCGGAACTCGTTGTCTTCATACCAGTTCGGCCAGTCTTCGGAGTCCGTCACCTGGCGTGCGACGTCGTACATGAGCCGGGTGGACTGCACGAATCCCCGCATGTCCCATTCGCCATCATATTCGTCGCTGGGCTTGTGATAGCGCTCGCCGCGATAGCCGGCCTCGATCTGGGCGCCGTACTCCGCGCCGCGCTCGGCGTGGATGGAGCCTGAATCCGCGTAGAGCATGGGCACGCCGCGGCGCGCCAGCGTCACGTGATCGGAGCGGTAATAATACCCGGCCTCCGGGTTGGGATCGGGGGTGAGGCTCATGCCGATCTCGCCCGCTTCAGCCTCCAGTATATCCTCCAGCTCGCTGGACCCGCGGCCGATCACCACGATGTCCTCGGTGGGGCCGATGGGCAGCATGCCGTCGAAATTGAACCCGGCGACGGTCTGGTCCAGCGGGACCAGCGGCTCCTGGGCGTAATACTCCGAGCCCAGAAGGCCCTGCTCCTCGGCGGTGACGGCGACGAAGATCACCGAGCGCTCCGGACCCGTCTCGGCGTTCGCAAACGCCTGGGCGAGTTCGAGGATCGCGGCGGCGCCCGAGGCGTTGTCCACCGCGCCGTTATAGATCTGATCCTCGCCGGCGAAGTTCAGGCGCTCGCCGATATGGTCCCAATGGGCCATGAAGAGCACGTATTCGTCGGGGCGCTCGGACCCTTCCACCATGCCCGCGACATTGCGCGAGGAAAGTTCGCGCAGCGCGTTCTGAAGCGAGGCGGAAAGCTGCGCGCCCTCCATTTCGACAGGCGTGAAGCCCGGTGCGGCGGCCTGCTCGGCCAGCTCGGCGAAGGAGAGGCCGACGCTTTCAAACAGTCTCTCGGCGACGCTTTCCTGGATCCAGGACTGCACATCGACGAAATCGTTCGTGGCGCCGGCGGCGAGGATGAATTGCGGGCCGGACCAGCTGGAGCGCACCGTGCCCCAGGGATAGCTCGCCGGCGCGGTCTGGTGGACGATGATGGCGCCCTCGGCGCCCTGGCGGGCGGCTTCCTCGAACTTGTAGGTCCAGCGCCCGTAATAGGTCATCGCCTCGCCGTTAAAGATGCCCGCACCCGGATTGGCGTAGCCGGGATCGTTGATGAGCATGACGACGGTCTTGCCCTCGACATCGACGCCCGAATAGTCGTTCCAGCCGTATTCCGGCGCGACGACGCCGTAGCCCACGAACACCAGATCACTGGCCTCCAGGCTCACGCTCTCCTCCGGGTTCTGGGACCAGTAGGTGACGTCGCCGCCGACCTGCAGGCCCATGGGTTCGCCGTTGACCGTGATCTCGTAGGAGGACTGATCCTCCTGCAGGGTGGATTCGATCAGCGGGACCGGCTGGAACCACGTGCCGTCCACGCCGGACGGCCGCAGCCCGGCGGTCTGCATCTCCGTGGCGATCCAGTCGGCCGCCGGTTCCCCCTTGTCGCTGGCCGGGCCGCGTCCGCCGAAGCGGTCGTCGGCGAGCGTCGCGATGCGGTAGGCGAAATCCTCGGCCGTGATCTCCGCGCTCGTCTCGGCGTGATGGGGCCACTCGTCCTGAGGCACGGTGTAGGCGATGCGCGTGCCGTCCTCGCTGAAGCGCGCGCCGGCTTGCGGCGCGGCCTCGTCCGGTTCGGCGCTTTCAGCGGCCGCCGTCTGCGCGCCTGCCGCCTCGGCGGTGGTCTCAGACGCGTCCTCGCCCGGTTGCGGGCCGCACGCACCGAGCGCCAGCACGCCGGCGGCGCCCATCATCGCTAAGCGTAACATTATAACCCCCCTAAGAAATTTCGTGTGGACGAGACGAGCAAAAAGTATGCGCCGGGGCAAGGGTCGGCGCGCTTGACCCTTACCCGGCGCGGACCCGGCCTGTAGGCTTGCGGCCGGAATACCGGGGAGGAAATCACGATGAAACGCATCGCTTTGGGCGCCGGCGCCGTGCTGGCGCTCGCGGTTGCGGGCCTGTTCGCCGCGGGCCTGCGCCTGGCGCCGCTGGAAACGCGCAGCTTCGACGCCGACGCCGCGATCGAACGCGCGCGCGCCTATTCCGCCGAGATCACGCGCGACGAATGGGGCGTGCCGCGGGTCATCGGCGAGACCGACGCGGACGCCGCCTTCGCCATCGCCTGGGCCCACGCCGAGGATGATTTCGCCACCATCCAGCAATCGCTGCGCGCCGGGCTCGGACCGGAGATGCTGGCGAAAAACGAAACCGAGGCGCGCACCGCCTACATCGTCCAGCTGCTGCGCGTCAGGGACGACGTGAAGGCGCAGTACGCCGATCTCGGCGCGGACGTGCGTGCGGTTCTGGACGGCTACGCCGACGGGCTGAACTTCTACGCGGCGCGCCATCCCGGCGCGGCCGAGGCGGACCTGTTTCCGCTGACCGGCGAAGACATCGCCGCGCTGTCGGGGTTTTTCTCTCCGTTGTTCTACGGGCTTGGCGACGTGCTCGCCTCGCTCGCCGCGCCGGACGTGGAGGATGATCCCTCCCGCGGCCAGGAGCTGCAGGTGATGCTGCGGCGCGGGCCGGCGACGGAGCTCGGGTCCAACGCCTTCGCCGTCGCCGCGTCGAAATCCTCCGACGGCGTCGTGCGTGCGGTGATCAACTCTCACCAGCCGGTGGACGGCGCGCTCGCCTGGTATGAGGGCCATCTTATCTCCGGCGAGGGTCTCAACGTCACCGGCGGCATGTTCCCCGGCGCGCCCGCCGTGCATCTAGGGGTCAATCCCGGCCTCGCCCAGGCCGCCACGGTGAACCGGCCCGACCTCATCGACGTCTATGAACTTGAGCTGGAAGACGGCGGCTACGTGCTGGACGGCGAGGTGCGCGCGTTCGAAACCTCGACCGCCTCCATGACGGTGCGCCTGTTCGGTCCGTTCGCCTGGCGGGTGACGCGCGAGGCGAAATGGTCGGCCCACGGACCGGTGCTGGAGACCGGCGCCGGCGCCTACGCGGTCCGGTACGCGACCATGGGCGACATCGCCTTCATCGAGCAGGCCTACGAGATGATGCGGGCGGAAACGCTGGAGGCGTTCGAGGACGCGCTGCGCCGCGGCGCGGTGGGCAACACCAACCGCATCGTCGCCACGCGCGAAGGCCGCATCGCGCGCTACTACATCGCGCGCATGCCCGCCCGGCCCGACATCGCCGGGATCGACTGGACCGGCACGCTTCCCGGCGACCGCTCGGAGCTGATCTGGAACGGGTTCGAACCGTTCGAGGCGATGCCCCACATGATCGACCCCGAGGCGGGCTACGTGCTTGACGCCAACCATTCGCCGTTCAACGTCACCGCCACCGATGAGGACCCGGACACGGCCGCCTATCCTGCGCGCTTCGGGATCGAGACCGACATGACCAATCGCGGCCAGCGCGCGGTGGCGCTCATGGCCGGGCTCGACACCGTGTCGCGAGAGGACTTGCTGGCGGTGAAATACGACACCGCCTACGACCCTGAAAGCTACGCGGCGAAGGTGCGCGACCGGATCGCCGCCATGGACTGGGACACGGCGCTCCGCCCGGCCGCCGAAACGCTCACGCGCTGGGAACTGGACACGCAGCTGGACGACACCGAAGCCGCCCTCGCCATCATGACGGCGCTGGCGCTGTACGAGCAAAACCGCGACCTCGGCGGGCTCACCGACGCCGATGTAAGGGCCGCGCTCGACACCGCGGCCGCTCTGCTGGAGACCCATCACGGCCGGCTCGATCCGCCCTGGCGCGACGTGAATTTCCTGCATCGCGGGGCGGCGCGCATCGCGCTCGCCGGCGGGCCGGACACGCTGCGCGCAGTGAATTCGGTGATCGACGAGGAGACCGGCACGCTGCGCATGGTCTCCGGCGACGGTCTGCACATGCTGGCCGAATGGGCGCCGGGCGCGGAGTTTCCCGACGTCTTCGCCGTGCACCAGTACGGCGCCAGCCATGATCCGGATTCGCCGCACTATGACGATCAGATGCAGCTCTTCGCCGATCAGGAGTTGCGCCCGGTCCCCATGAGCGAGGCGGATGTGCGCGCCGCCGCGGCGCGGATCTACCGCCCCGGCGAATAGATCTGCGTCAGCGCCGCGCGCAGGGTGGACTCGCGCCCCTTCGCCGCGTCGAGCCTGGGCCACGCGATCTCACCGGGGTTCCAGGCGGACTGCTTGTCGACCACGGCGAGATCGGCGTCGCTGGGATCGTTGCGGCGCGCCGCGACCCGCTCGGCGAGCACCGCCCGGTCCGCGTCGAGCCAGAGCCCGGTGAAGGCGACGCCGGCCCGGCGCGCGACTTCGCAGGCCGCCTCGCGGTCTTCGGGATTGAGATGCACCGCGTCCAGGACGGCCGCGGCGCCGGCCTTGATCGCCGAAGCGGCCTTCGCGCGCTGGCGCTCATAGACCGTTCTGGCCGCCTCCTTCGTGTAGACGTCGGGCGGAATACGCTCATGCCAGGCGAGCCCGAGCGCCGCCTTGCGCTCCACATCCGACTTGATCACCCAGAACCCGGCGGGCCCGCCGAGCTTTAGCGCCAGCGCGTCGGCGAGCGTGGACTTGCCCGAGCCTGAAAGCCCGCCCACCGCGATCAGGCGCGCGGCGCGCGGCGCGGCGAAGGCGCGCGCCAGGGCGAGCCAGTCCGCGCCCTCCTCGCTGCGCGGCCCGTCGCGCTTGCAGCTGGTGAGCGCGCGCACCGCCGCACGCAGGGCGCAAAACGGATCGATGAGCGCGGCCCCGGCCGCGCCCGGCCCGGGCTCCTCCCCGGCGAGATACTGGCCGGTGAGCGTCGCCGCCTGGGCGCGCAGGTTGAAGCGCGCAAGGTCGGCGATCAGAAAAGCGAGATCGTAAAGCACGTCGACCGTGGCGAGCTCGTCGTCGAACTCCAGCGCGTCGAACGGGACCGGCCGCCCGTCCAGGCGCACGATATTGTTCAGATGCAGGTCGCCGTGGCAGCGCCGCACGAAACCGGTGCGCGCGCGTTCGTCCAGGAGATCGCGCCGCGCCTCGAAGGCCTTCGAGAGGTCTGCGGCGAGGCTGTCGACCGCGCCCCGGTCCGAGGCCGAGTCCCGCAGCCGCGCGATCAGCGGATCAAGCACCCGGCGCACCCGCCCATAGCCGTCGGGGTCGCCGGCGGGCGCAGCCTGCGCGTGACTCTCCCGCGCCATCCCGGCGAGACTGCGCGCCTCCACCAGATCAAGCCCGCCGCGCGCGGCGATCGCGCTGTAGAGCGCGTCCTGATCGAAGCGGGCCATCTCCAGCACCGGCTCGACCCGTTCGCCCGCGCCGTCGTAAGCGAGCGTCCCGTCCTGGCGGGTCACCCACGCCAGGCGGCGGTAGAGCTGCGGGGCGGCGCGGGCGTTCAGATCGAGCTCGGCCTCAAGGGCGGCGCGGCGCTTTTCCACGCTCGTGAAGTCGAAAAACCCCAGATCGATCGGCTTCTTCACCTTCAAGGCGCGATCCCCGGCGAGCAAGACGACCGCGCCGTGGGTCTCGATCACCTCCGGCGCGGCGCCGCCATGGCTCGCCGGGTCGGTCAGAACGGCGGCGAGATCAGGATCGAGCCCGTGCGCGGTCACGCGCTTTTCTGGGTCGGCGCCCAAAGGGCCGGGCTCCCGCGCCAGCCGGGCGCGCCGGCGAGAAAGCGCAGCGCGGCGTCCGGAGAGAAGCGCGCCAGCATGGCGTTCAGCCACAGCGCGGCGGGCTCGGGTCCGGCGTCAAGCCGGCGCATGAAGCGGCGCGCGGCCGCGCGCGCCGGCCCGCGCGGGCCGGGCGGACCGCTGATCTTGCCGCCCGAGGCGAAGCGCGCCGCAGCCGCCTCCGACCAGCGCATCAACCGGACCGCTTCAACCCCCGGACCGAAGCGCAGGCCGCCCGATCCGGAGCGGGCGTGGATCACCGCCCCGCGCATGCCCTCGGCTTCGCCCGGCGCCAGCGGCGCGACGAAACGCCGGCGCAGGACCATCGCCGGATCGGCGCGAAGCCCGGCGAGGATCTGCTCCAGCCGGCGCTCCAATCCTTCGCCCTGATCACCGGGCCGGGCGTAGCGCACCGCCTCGACCAGCACGTCTCCGTCCGGCAGCACCAGCGTCTGATCGAACCCCACCCCGCCGGCTTCGGCGAAAGCGGGCGACAGGGAAAAGCCGGGCTTTGCATCGATGCCGGAGGCGAGCGCGATCCAGGCGATCTGCGTCCAGGCGCGGGCCGGCACGAAGCCGCCGCCCGCCGGCCGGGTGTCGACGAACAGGCGCGCGCGCGCCGGGCCGAGGCTGGTTTCAAGGCGCACCGAGCGGCCTTCGTTGACGAGGGCGTCGATGCGCACGCCCTCTTCCAGGCGCGCGTCCGGCGTTCCTGCGAGACGCTCGCGCGCTTCATCCATCACCGCCTGGGCGGGGACGTGAAAGAGGCGCACTTTCGACAGCGCCGCCTCGCGTCCCGCAAGCGAGACCGTGTCGAAACTGGCGCTCACATGGCGCGACAGGGCGTGGCCGGGTTCGGCTGGAAACACCCAGCGGCGCGGATTGTCGGCCAGAGCGCGCGGCTCCAGCACGAGGATCCGGGTTCGGCGCGCCGGATGAGCGAGCGCCCCAGCCAGCGAGAGCCCGGCCGCGCCGGCGCCTGCGATGATGATATCGGCCTCAAGGGTCATGGGCGCATCATAGTCCGGCTGCGCAGGGGTGCGACGCCGCCGCACAGCGCGGCGGACCTATCATTACGGACTCGCACGGTACCTTGAATCAAGCTCGCATCGCCAGCGGGGATTTCTCAGCCGGCGCCGGACGATCCATGGACATTCCGATCACCAGACGCGCGCAACGCTAGGCCGCCGCCCGGCGCACCGTCATCGACGCGGCGCGGCGCGAGTTCGCCGAGCGCGGCTCTGACGGCGCGACGATCGCCGAAATCACGAAAGCTGCGACCGTGTCGCCTGGACCAGTGCTCAAGGCCGGCTCCATCAAGATCGGCCTGCTTAACGCGGTCATGCGCGAGGACTTCGGACACGCCTGGGCGCAAACCGCGAGGGGCTCGCCGCGAGCCCGTAAGAAAGCGTCGAGGAGGCGCCTGCGGCGCTTCTCAAGCAGCATCTGGCGCGCCATGTGGGCCAGCTCGATCTGATGGCGGCCATGCTGGGCCATTGCCGGCTCGGCGCGGGTGAGGATTTCGACGATTTCCACACCAATCCGGATGCGGCCTGGCGGCCGGTCTCCAACGTTCTGGAGCGCGTTGAGGAAACCGGTGAGATCGATCCCGGGCTGGACCGCAGCGCGCTCGTCGGATTTCTGCAGGACGCCTGCATCGCGGTGTTGCGGCGCTGCGTAGGCGGCGAGCTCGACCTGTTCTCGACGAGCGCGCCGATGCGCGCCCGCCTGTCGATGATCTTCGGCGCGATCGTGAAAAGCTGAAGCGCTACTCGGCCGGCACAAGGCGCAGAACGTCACCTTCCAGATCGTCCACCAGCACGTAGACCGCGCCGTCGGGGCCGACCCGCACGTCGCGATAGCGCTCTTCACGATCGGTGAGCAGATCTTCCACCGAAATCACCCGATCGCCGTCCATCTCCAGACGCTGCAAGGTCATGCCCGCCAGGGCGGACACGAACAGATCGC
>JBKHAZ010000137.1:0-7195 GCA_046542605.1 Oceanicaulis sp.
GCGGGCGATCACCCAGTCGGCGCGCCCGCCCGCATGCGCAAAGGCCGCCCGCGCTTTCGCCCGGGCGGCCTCGAGCATGTTTCCCGTCCGCTCGATTTCGCCGGAAAACGTTCCGAACCGGTCGGTGTCGAGGCCCGTGGCGGCCTCGACCGTGAAGCCGAGCGCTTCAAGCGGCGGCGCGAGCGCGGCCACCTTGCCGTGCATGGTCGCGATGAGCGCGGTCCGGCCGGCGAAGGGGGCGTTCTGAGCCATCATGCGCCCCGCTCCCTTCCCTTAACGGGAGGGCTGGGGTGGGGTGGAGGCGCTGGGCGCGGTGACGGGAGAGTCGCGCACCCCCCGCCCCGGCCCTCCCCCGAGGGCGAGGGAGAGATGCGGAGGCGACCCGCCGTCCGGTGGAGCGATGCAGGCGTGTATGCCGCCAGCACCCCGAGGCCGGCCGCCTTCGCCATCAAGGCCTACTGACCCTGGCCCAGCGAATAGCCCGGCTCGCCGTCGAACTCGTAAAGGTGCTCGGTCTTCACGAAGTCGATCTTCTCACGCACGCAGCGCGCCATCAGCTCGGCGACGGCGGTGTGGTCGCCCTGGCCGTCGAACATGAAGCGGCAGCGCCAGTGGTCGGTCTTGAAGGTCTCCGGCATGCCGTTCGGCCAGACCTTCGTGCCGCGATTGGAGATCATCGCAAGCTTCAGCCCGCCCTCTTCGACCTTCTGAAGCAGGCCGGCGAGTTCGTCGGGGTCCTGGCCGGGCCAGTGGGCGAACACGTCGATGCCCACCAAGGTCTTCTCGGCGGCCGGCTTGCGCTCGATCTGCGGAATCTGCGGGGCCCCGGCGTCCTTGTCGTAGACCTGGACGGGCAGCTTCACCGGCTTTTGGCCGATCCGCTCGATGATGGCGTCGGCGAATTCGGAGGTGGAGACTTTGCGGGCGCTCTCGCCCTCGGTGAAGATATCGTAGGTGTGGACGCCGTCCTCGATGGTCTTCAGCCAGGCGTTATGGACTTTCTCGGCCACGTCGGGCTGGCCGATATGAACCATCATCTGCACGCCCGCCAGCAGGAGCCCGGACGGGTTCGCGACGTTCTGGCCGGCCCGGCGCGGCGCGGAGCCGTGGATCGCCTCGAACATGGAGCAGTGCTCGCCGATATTGGCCGAAGAGCCCAGGCCCACCGAACCGGTGATCTCGGCGGCCACGTCGCTCATGATGTCGCCGTAGAGGTTCGCCATCACGATGACGTCGAACTGGTTCGGGTTCGCCGCCAGCTTGGCCGCGCCGATATCGATGATCCAGTGCTCGGTCTCAAGCTCCGGATAGTCCTTGGCCACTTCCTTGAAGATCTTGTGATAAAGCCCGTCGGTGAGCTTCATGATGTTGTCTTTGGAAAAGCAGGTGACCTTCTTGCGCCCGTTGGCCTTGGCGTATTCGAAGGCGTAACGGATGATCTTCTCGGTGCCCGGCCGCGAGAACAGCTTCAGGCACTGGAACACCTCGTCGGTCTGGCGGTGCTCGATGCCGGCGTAGAGGTCTTCCTCGTTCTCGCGCACGATCACCACGTCCATGCCGGGGTGCTTGGTGGCGATGTAGGGAGACAGCGCCTGGCAGGGGCGCACGTTGGCGAACATCCCAAGGCTCTTGCGCACGGTCACGTTCAGCGATTTGTAGCCGCCGCCCTGGGGCGTGGTGATCGGAGCCTTGTAGAACACCTTGGTGCGGCGCAGGGATTCCCAGCTTTCCGGCTCGATGCCGGCGCTGTTGCCTTTCAGGTAGACCGCCTCGCCGATCTCGATCGTCTCCGGCGCGATGCGCGCGCCTGCGGCGTCCAGCACGCGCAGGCTGGCCTCCATGATCTCCGGGCCGATGCCGTCGCCATAGGCCACGGTGATCGGGACGGCCGTCACTTCGGAGGCGCCGGCGGTGCTTTCGGTCTTGGTATGCGTGTTCATCAGATGAGATCCTCAGTCTTCACTGTGCAGGCGATCACCGGCGCGCGCGCCGGGCGTGGCGTGACGCGGCGGTCGGTCAGCCGCGCCGGCCCAGGCGCCTCAAGCGCCGCCAGAAGCGGCGGCGTTCCGGGCGCGGCTGGGGTTTGAGATTGCGCACGAACTCCTCCGCGCACGAGCGCCAGGAATAGCCCTCGGCGTAGGCGCGGCAGTCCTCGCGCTTCATCTCCAGGGCTTCCATGCAGGCGGTCTTCAGATCGTCGTTCACCGCGCCGCCCTTCGAGCCGGGAATGATGTCCTTCGGCCCGTCGGCGACATAGGCCGCCACCGGGGTTCCGGTGGCCATGGATTCCAGGATCACCAGGCCGAACGTGTCGGTGAAGCTGGGAAACACCATGCAGTCCGCGTCGGCGAAATGGCGCGCCAGCTCCACGCCGGACTTGTTTCCGGTGAAGCGGATGTCGGGATATTTCTTCTTCAGCTCTTCAAGCTGCGGGCCGGGGCCGACGACGACTTTCGTGCCGGGCAGGTCGCAATCGAGGAAGGCCTCGATATTCTTCTCCACCGCCACCCGGCCGATATAGACGAAGATCGGACCTTCCAGGCCCTCATAGACGCTTTCCCCGCCCATATGGCGCTTGTCGGGGTGGAACAGCTCGGTGTCCACGCCGCGCGCCCAGGGGGTGATGTTGTTGAAGCCCTTCTTTTGAAGGTGGTCGCGCATGGAGGGCGTGGCGACCATCAGCCGGTTTCCCGAATTGTGGAACCGGCGCATGAACCAGTAGCCCGCCGAGAGCGGGATGAAGGGAAAGCGCGCGTGCACGTATTCGGGAAACTTGGTGTGGTAGCTGGTGGTGAAGGGCAGCTTCCACTTCAGGCAGATCTTGCGCGCCGCCTCGCCCAGCGTGCCTTCGGTGGCGATGTGGATGGCTTCGGGTTCGAAGGCCTTGAAGCGGCGCTCGATCTCGTCGTCGGCGCCGATCGCCAGCTTGATGTCGGGATAGGTGGGCAGCGGGAAGGTCTTGAAGCCCAGGCCCGGGTGGATGACCTCCACCTCGTGGCCCATGGCGCGGCATTCGTCCACGGTGCGCGACAGGGTTCGAACGACGCCGTTGACCTGCGGCTCCCAGGCGTCGGTCACGAGCATGATGCGCAGCGGGGCGCTGTCCTCCATCGGGCGGGCTCCGGCGGTGTTCGTTTCAGGGTCCATGGCGCGGGGTCTTAGCGTGTTTTTTTGCCCAGGCGAAGCCTATGGCGCGGTAAATCGGCCGTTTCGTTTCGCGGGGCGTCGCTGCGTCGCGCTTGACCCCTTTCGCGCCGCCCGACCGTTGTAAGCTCATCAAACATTTCGCACTTGCCGGATCGGACAGGCTCGGTCATGGAGGCGCGCCGGATCGCGGGGCCCCGCGCGGCGCACGCGTCCCTTGCCGCGCCGGGCCTGCGGGGCCATTGTCCGGCACGAAACCCCTGTCAGGCCGCGCGCCGGCGCGGCCCAATCGGAGCCTGCCATGCGCGACCACGCCGATCTTCAGATGGACTGGGACACGCTCGACGCGCTCAAATTCGCCGATGAGCGCGAGCTCGCCCGTGAGCTGGACGGCCAGGTCGGCCTGTCCGCCGAGGCGCGCAGCCGCGCCGGGAGCGAAGCCGTCACGCTTGTGAAGACCGCCCGCAAGACCAAGCGCGGCGGCGGGCTGATGGAGAGCTTCCTTCAGGAGTTCGGGCTGTCCAACAAGGAGGGCCTGGCGCTCATGTGCCTGGCCGAAGCGCTGCTGCGCGTGCCCGACAAGGAGACCGCCGACGATCTCATCAGCGAGAAGATCGGCTCGGGCAAATGGGCCGAGCACGCCTGGAAATCCGACAACTGGCTGGTGAACACCTCCACGCTGGGTCTGATGCTCACCGGCTCGGTGATGAATGTGGAGCCGGCCGCGCGCCGCGATCCGGGCGGGTATTTCCGCCGCCTGGCCGGGCGTCTGGGCGAACCGGTGATCCGCACCGCAACGCGCCGCGCCATGCGCATTCTGGGCGAGCAGTTCGTGCTGGGACGCTCCATCGAGGGCGCGATCCGGCGCGGCCGGAACTGGAAGATGTACGGCAAGATGAAGCCGCTCTTCTCCTTCGACATGCTGGGCGAGGGCGCGCGCACCGAAGAGCACGCCCTGCGCTATCACCAGCGCTATCTGGAAGCCATCGCCTCCACCGCCGCCAAGCGCCAGGACGGCCCGATCGAACAGGTCGACGGGGTCAGCGTGAAACTCTCCGCCCTGCACCCGCGCTATCTGGCGGTGAAGGAGGACGAGGTGATGGCGGTGCTCTATCCGCGCATCCTCGAACAATGCGAAGCCGCCGCGAAAGCCGACATCTCGCTGTGCCTGGACGCCGAGGAATCCGACCGGCTGGTCATCCAGATGAAGGTGCTCGAGCGCCTTGCGCGCGAACCGTCGCTGAAGGACTGGGGCGGACTCGGGCTTGCGGTCCAGGCTTATCAGAAGCGCTGCAAGCCGTTGCTGGAAAAGCTCGCCGAGCTCGGCAAGCAGACCGGCCGCCGCTTCCTGGTGCGTCTGGTGAAGGGCGCCTATTGGGACACCGAAATCAAATGGGCTCAGGTCGCCGGCCATCCCGATTTCCCGGTCTGGTCCACCAAGCCGGCCACCGACCTGAACTTCCTCGCCTGCGCGCGGGTCATGCTGAACGCGCCCGACGCCATCTATCCCCAGTTCGCAACCCATAACGCGCACACGCTGTGCTCTGTGCGCGAGCTCGCCGAGGAGGCGGGAAATCCGCCCTATGAATTCCAGCGCCTGCACGGCATGGGCGAACCGCTTTACGCGGCCGCGGCCGAACACTATGGCGAAGATCTGGGCCCGGTGCGCATCTACGCCCCGGTGGGCAGCCATGAGGATCTGCTGCCCTATCTGGTGCGCCGGCTTCTGGAGAACGGCGCCAACACCAGCTTCGTGCACGCCTTTCTGGACGACGACGTGCCCGCTGAAGACGTGGCGCGCGGCCCCTTCGCCATGGCGCCGGTGCTCGACCGCCACCCCTTCATCCCGGCTCCGCCCGCGCTTTACGGCGAAGCCCGCATCAACTCCGCCGGGATCGATCTCGCCCAGGGCTCGGTGCGCATGCGCCTGCAGAACGCCCAGGAGGCGTTCGACGCGGGCGCGCCCTACAAGGCCGGGGTGATCATTGACGGCGAGGCCTTCGTCGACGGCGGCGAGCCGCGCAGGAGCCCCGCCGATCTCACCTTCACCGTGGCCGAGGTGCGCGACGCCGCGCCGGGCGATGTGGACACCGCCTATGAGCGCGCGCGCGCCGCCCAGCCCGACTGGGACAAGCGCGGCGGGGCCGAGCGCGCGGAGATCCTGCGCCACATGGCCGAAGCGCTGGAGGAGGACGCCGACCGGCTGATCGCGCTCATGGCGCGAGAGACCGGCAAGACGCTGGCCGACGGCGTCGCCGAGGTGCGCGAGGCGGTCGACTTCCTCAGATATTACGCGGTCGAGGCGGAGACCAAGTTCAACGGGCCGCAGCGCCTGCCCGGGCCGGCGGGCGAGACCAACCATCTCGAACTGCGCGGGCGCGGCGTTTTCGTCTGCATCAGCCCGTGGAATTTCCCGCTCGCCATCTTCACCGGCCAGATCGCCGCCGCGCTGGCGGCGGGCAATTCGGTGCTCGCCAAGCCCGCCGAGCAGAGCCCGCTCATCGCCTATGAGGCGGTGAAACTCTATCGCAAGGCCGGCCTGCCCGACGGGCTGGTCAACCTCCTGCCCGGCGGCGGCGAGACCGGGGCCAGGCTCGTGGAGCTGCCCCATATCGACGGGGTGTGCTTCACCGGCTCCACGCAGGTCGCGCGGCTCATCAACCGCACGCTGGCGGCCAAGGACGGACCGATCGTGCCGCTGATCGCCGAGACCGGCGGGCTGAACGGCATGTTCGTGGACACCTCCGCCCTGATGGAGCAGGTGGTCGACGACGTCATGCTGTCGGCCTTCGGCTCGGCCGGTCAGCGTTGTTCGGCGCTGCGCGTGATCTTCCTGCCCGAAGAGACGGCGGAGAAATTCATCGACGGGCTCAAGGGCGGCATGGACGCCCTGCGCCTGGGCGATCCGTGGAACGCCTCCAGCGATATCGGCCCGGTGATCGACGAGGAGGCGAAAGCCATGCTCGAAGCGCATCTCGACGCGATGAAGGACAAGATCATCCATCGCGCGCCGATGAATGAAGACCTCTCCGGCAAGGGCCGCTATTTCGCGCCGGCGCTCATCGAGCTTTCCAGCCTGGACGACATCACCGAGGAGAAGTTCGGCCCGATTCTTCATGTGGTGCGCTACAAGCGCGGCGAGCTCGGCGAAACCGCGGCGAAACTCGCCGCCAAGGGCTACGGCCTGACGCTGGGCGTGCATTCGCGCCTGGACCGCTTCTTCAACACGGTGCGCGAGGCGGTGCCGGCCGGCAATTGCTATGTGAACCGCAACATCACCGGCGCGGTGGTGGGCGTGCAGCCCTTTGGCGGCGAAGGCCTGTCGGGCACCGGCCCGAAAGCCGGCGGCCCGCACTACATCCACCGCTTCGCCGCCGAACGCGCGGTCACCATCAACATCTCCGCCCAGGGCGGCGACCCGGAGCTGTTGAGCCTGGAATAGGGGCGCGAGGCGAGGGCGCTGCGCTCACCCTGCGCTTCGTCCTCCCATACACCCTCATCGTGAGGTGCGGCCCCGGACCGGTCCGGGGGCCTCGGACGCGCCGGGCGAAACGCCGTTTCGGCGTCAGGCCTGCGCGCCTCGCCCGTTACCCCTTCAGCCGCCGGGTCAGAAACCCCAGCACCTCGCGCGCCGCTTCGAAGGTCGGCTGGCCGTCCTCGGCGATCAGGTCCTTGGTGAGCACGGCGTGGGGAAACGGATTGCCCTTTGGATTTTTGGCGCCGTCCGGCAGGACCCGGGTCTGGAGTTTTTCCCCCAGCAGCTGCTCCAGCGCGGTGAAGCGTTCGGCCTTGCAGGACGGGTCGCCGTCAAAGCGCAGCGCCATCACCTCCAGCCCGTCGCGCTTTTTCAGCAACTCGGCCTCGTCGGGCTGAAGATGGATCGAGGCGGCGTCGTTGAAGGGCAGGGCGGGCTCGCCCGCCACCGCCGCGGTCACGGACGGATCGACGGCGACCGACCAGGCGAAATTGCCGGTGAGGCACAGGCCGATCGCCGCCACGCCCGGTCCGCCCTGGCGCTCGTGGACATGGCGGGCGAGCGCGCGCAGCCAGT
>JBKHAZ010000138.1:0-7179 GCA_046542605.1 Oceanicaulis sp.
TGAAGCCGGAGACTGCGGAAAAGGTCTTCGAAAAGGCCGAACCGTTTTTCGCCCGCTATCCCGGCATCATTTACGCCCACGACGTGGAGGTCGTGCGCTCGCATCGATTCTAGGGCCTTTGCGGCTTCACCCGCTTGAAGAAGCGAGGCTATGGGAGGTCTGCGGTATCGAGGGCGAGGTAAAGGCGTCCGCGCCGCCGCCTTCAGCGCCGGTCGGGCCGGGATCGGCCCGGTGAGCGGGACCGCGGTGCGGTCCGCGCGTGTGCGAGGCCATACAATTCGTATGGTGAAAAATCCGGGCCGCCGGCGACCGGTTTTGCTGGAAATGGTGTGGCGGGTTTCCTAGAACCGCCGACAACTCACCGCACCGGGGCGCCGGGCGGACAAAACGGGGAGAGCTCTTTTGGGCCGCAAGTTCGTCTATCTCGTCTTGCTGACCGTGGTGCTGGCGGCGCTGTGGCTGCTCCTGTCGGGCAAGTGGGAGCACATCCTGCTGCTGACGGTGGGCGCGCTTTCGGTGATCGCCACAGTCTGGCTGACCTTGCGCATGGGCGTGCTTGACGGCGAGGCGGCGCCGTTCGGCGGTCTGCCGAAATTTCTCAGCTACTGGATCTGGCTGGGCGGCGAGATCTTCAAGGCGAACATCGCGGTCGTGCGCCTGGCCATGGCGCCGGATCTCGACATCAAGCCGGTGATGACCCGTGTGGCGGCCTCCGGCGGCAGCGATCTGGCGCTGGCCACCTTCGCCAACTCCATCACGCTGACCCCGGGCACCGTGACGGTGGAGGTGGAGAGCACCGGCTTTCTCGTCCACGCGATGGACCAGAGCTTCGCCGACCAGGAAGCCCTCCGAGACATGGAGCGCCGGGCATTGAGCGCTGCGAACGGGGAGGGCGCGTCATGATCATGGCCGCCGTGGACTTTACTGTGGCGGCGATGCTGCTGGCGGGGATGGCGCTGATTCTCGCGCGCCTGTTCGTGGGCCCCACGCTCTATGACCGGGTGCTGGCGGTGAACGCGTTCGGCACCAAGACCGTATTGTTCCTGGTGTGCTTCGCGCTGATGGAGGGCGAGACCGCGGCCATCGACATCGCGCTGCTCTACGCGCTGGTGAACTTCATCGCGACCATCGCGATCCTGAAATTCTTCCGATACCGCTCGCTGGACGTGGCGCTGTCTCAGATGGCGTTGCGCCGGGCCGTGGATCGGGAGGACGACTGATGCTCGAGACCATTCTTCAGATCGCGCTCGACATCGTGTCGGCCGCGTTGATGCTCTCCGGCGCGGTGTTCGTGCTGGCCGGAGCGCTGGGCATGCTGCGTCTTCCCGATTTCTACACCCGCCTGCACGCAGCCGGCGTGACCGACACGCTGGGCGCTGAGATGATCGTCATCGGCCTGATGCTCCAGACCGGCTGGTCGCTGGACACGGTGAAGCTGGCGCTTCTGGGCCTGTTCGTCTTCCTCACCAGCCCCACCGCCACCCACGCCACGGCCAATGCGGCCTACAAGGCCGGGCTCAAACCCATGCTCACCCGCTTCCGCCCGCGCGGCGGCGGCGGGAAGGGAGGCGCGCCGTGAATTTCGATTACACGCAGATCTTCGACTACGCCCTGCTTCTCATGATGCTGGCGGTGGGCGTGGCGGTGATCCGGCTGAAGAATCTCTTCGCCGTGGTGATGCTGACCGGCGTCTATTCGCTGCTCTCCGCGGCCTGGTTCACCTCGCTGGACGCCCTGGATGTCGGCTTCACCGAAGCCGCCGTCGGCGCGGGCATCTCCACCGTTCTCCTGCTGGCGGCCATGCTTTTGACCGCGCGTGAATGCGCCCCGGTCAAGGCCAGCCGCCACTGGGCCGCGCTGGCGGTCACGAGCGCTGCGGGCCTGGCGTTGTTCTTCGCCCTTCCCGACATGCCGGTCTACGGCGACGCCGCAAGCCCGGCCAACGCCGGGGTGGGCATGGACTACATGATGACGACCGCCGAGGACATTCACATCCCCAACGTGGTCACAGCGGTGCTTGGCTCTTACCGGGGCTTCGACACCATGGGCGAGGTCTTCGTGGTCTTCGCCGCCGGGGTGGGCGTGGCTCTGCTGTTGCGGCTGACGGGCCTGCGCCGGCGTAAAGGGGGGTCGTGATGGCGCCGCATCTGATCTTGCGGGTGGTGGCCAAGCTGCTGATCCCGCTCATTCTCGTATTCGGCTTCTACGTGCACTTTCACGCCAAGTACGCGCCCGGCGGCGCGTTCCAGGCCGGCGTCATTCTGGCCGCCGCGGTGATCCTTTACGCGCTGATTTACGGCGTCGACGCTGCGAAAACCGCCGTGCCGCCCTGGGCGGTGCGCGTGGCGATGGCGCTGGGCGCCTTCATCTTCGCAGCGACCGGATTCGTGACCATGGCGCTGGGCGGCAATTTTCTCGAATTCGATCCGCTCCACCCGAATCTGGAGATGGCGCGCGGTCAGTATATCGGCATCGTGGTGGTGGAGATCGGCGTGTTGATGACCGTCACCGCCGTGATCATCGCCATTTTCTACGCCTTCGCCGGACGCAGCCCGGAAATCACCGAGGAGGAGTGGTGATGGTGGAGATGATCCTGGAGCGCCTGCCGTTCGTGGCGGCGATCATCCTTATGATGGTCGGGCTCTATGCGCTCATGGCCACGGGCAACCTGGTCAAGCGCATGGTGGGGCTGACGCTGTTTCAGACCTCGGTCTTCCTTCTCTACATCGCCATCGGCAAGGTGTTCGGCGGCCGCGCGCCGATCCTGGATTACAAGAAGCTCAAGGCCGACACGCTCGATCCTTCGACGCTTTACGCCAATCCGCTGCCCCAGGTGCTGATCCTCACCGCGATCGTCGTGGGCGTGGCCACGCTGGCGGTCGGACTGGCGCTCGTTGTTCGCATCCGCGAGACCTACGGCACGATCGAGGACGACGAGATCGCCGAGGCCGACTATTCGCTCGAACTTGAAAAGGGCGTGTGACCGGTGATCGACGCTGTCCTGCTTCCGGCCGCGCTCGCGGCCCATGCGCCGGTATTGCTGGCCGCCGTGCCGCTGACCATGGCGGCGGTGTGCGCCGCCATTCCTTCGGGCCGCGCGGCCTGGATGATCACGTTGCTCAGCGTGTTCGTCTCGCTGCTTTGCGCCATCGAGCTGGTCGCCGCCACCCGCGCGGAAGGCGCGGTGATCAGCTATGCGCTGGGCGGCTGGGAACCGCCCTACGGCATCGAGTTCCGCATTGACGGACTGAACGCGGCGATCGCGCTTCTGCTCACGATGATGGGCGTGCTCGCGCTGGTGTTCGCCGCGCCGAGCGTCGAGGACGAGGTGGCCGAAGACAAGCGGTCGCTGTTCTACGCCGCCTTCCTGATCTGCTTCTCGGGCCTTTCCGGCGTGACGCTGACGGGCGACGCGTTCAACCTGTTCGTCTTTCTGGAAATCAGTTCGATCGGGACCTACGCGCTGGTGGCCATGGGCCACACCGCCGACCGGCGCGCACTGACCGCCTCATTCAATTATCTGATCTTGGGCACGATCGGGGCGAGCTTCTTCGTCATCGGCGTCGGCTTCCTCTACATGGCCACCGGTACGCTGAACATGGCCGACATGGCGGTCGAGATCGCCAACCAGCCCGGCAATCGCGTCATCCTGATCGCTTACGCTTTCATCCTGGTGGGGATGGGCCTGAAGGCGGCGATGTTCCCGCTGCACCTCTGGCTTCCGAACGCGTACGCCTTCGCGCCGAGTTTCGTGAGCGCCTTCATCGCGGCGACCGCCACCAAGGTGGCGTTCTATGTGATCATCCGCTTTTCCTACGACGTGTTCTCCATCGGCTCAGGCTTCGTGGCGAACGCCATGACCTTCGTGATCACGCCGCTGGCGATCGCCGGCATGCTCGTAGCGTCGGGCCAGGCCCTGTTCCAGTCCGACACCCGGCGCCTGCTCGCCTACTCCTCGGTGGCGCAGGTCGGCTACATGCTGCTGGGTCTGGGGATCGCCACGAGCGCGGGCGTCGCGGCCGGGGTCCTGCACCTGCTCAACCACGCCATGATGAAGGGCGCTCTGTTCATGGCGCTGGGCGCGTTCGCCATCTCCTTCGGCGTGCGCCGGATCGACGATCTGAAAGGGCTTGGCCAGGCCATGCCGGCGACGTCAGCGGCCTTCACCATTGGTGCGCTGTCGCTGATCGGCGTGCCCTTCACGGTGGGCTTCATCTCGAAATTCTACCTGGTTCAGGCGGCCCTGGACAAAGGCTGGTGGTGGGCCGTCGCAGCGATCCTCGCAAGCTCGGTGATCGCGGTGTTCTACTGCTACCGCATGCTGGTCGCGCTCTGGGTGGCGCAGCCGCCCGGCGAGGACCATCGCCCGAACGGGGCTGTGCGCGCGGCGCCGATGATGATTTTGATCCCGCTATGGGTGCTGGCGCTGGCCAATCTGGGCTTCGGCCTGAACGCCGGTCCGATCGTCGATCTCGCGCGCACGGCGGCTGAAGCCGCGATCCACGGAGGGGTGACCCGGTGAGTTGGACTCCTGAACTCGCGCTCGCCCTGGCCCTGATCATCCCGCTTGTGGGCGGGGCCGGCGTTGTGCTGCTTGGAAAGCATCCCAACTGGCGCGAAGCCGCGACGCTCGTCAGCGCGGTCGCCCTCGCCGTGGTGGTCGCCTACCTGGTGGAGGCCGCAGCCGACCGGCCGACGATCACGCTGGCCGAGTTCGCGCCGGGCCTGACGCTCACCTTCACGCTGGAGCCGCTGGGCGCGGTTTTCGCCATGGTGGCCAGCGGGCTGTGGATCGTGAACTCGCTCTACTCCATCGCCTATATGCGCGGAAACAACGAGTCCGATCAGACCCGCTTCTATTTCTGCTTCACCATCTCCATCGCCTCGGCCATGGGGATCGCGCTCGCCGGCAATCTGCTCACGCTGTTCTTCTTCTATGAGGCGCTCACCCTCTCCACCTATCCGCTGGTGGCGCACAAGGGCGACGCCAAGGCCAAGAAGGGCGCCACGATCTATCTGGGCATTCTGCTGGCGACCTCCATCGGGCTTTTGCTCCCGGCGGTGTTCATCACTTACTTCATGACCGGCACCACCGACTTCACCGCCGGCGGGATCCTGTCGCAGGCGGCCGGACCCGTGGCCGGGTCCATTCTTCTGGTGCTGTTCGCGTTCGGCATCGGCAAGGCCGCGCTCATGCCGATCCATCCCTGGCTTCCCAACGCCATGGTGGCGCCGACCCCGGTCTCCGCGCTGCTGCACGCCGTGGCGGTCGTGAAGGCGGGCGTGTTCACCATGCTCAAGGTGGTGATCTACATTTTCGGGCCGGACTATATGGACACGCTGCCGGCCGCGGACGTGCTGGCCTGGGTTGCCGGCGCGTCCATCGTGATCGCCTCGGTCATCGCCTTCACCAAGGACAATCTGAAAAGCCGGCTCGCCTTCTCCACGGTGTCCCAGCTCTCCTACATCACGCTCGGCGCCATGCTGGCGAGCCCCGCCGCGCTTCTGGGCGGGGCGCTGCAGATCGTCATGCACGCCTGGGGCAAGATCACGCTCTTCATGACCGCCGGCGGCATCTACACCGGCACGAAAAAAGGCGAGATCAGCCAGCTCGACGGGCTCGGCTGGTACATGCCGGTCACCTTCGGCGCGTTCCTGATCGGCGCCCTGTCGATCATCGGCGTGCCGCCCTTCGGCGGGGTGTGGCCGAAAATCTTCCTGATGCAGGGCTCCGCCGACGCGGGTCAGCCCTGGCTGATCTGGATGCTCATCGCCTCGACCTTGCTCAATATCGGCTATCTCCTGCCGATCGTGATCCGCGGCTTTCTCAAGCCGAAGCCCGAGGTGAGCCCGATGAAGCCGGGCAAGCCGCCGGCGCTCGCCTATATCGCGCCTGCGATCACGGCCGCCGGGACCCTCGTTCTGTTCTTCGCCGTCGGGCCGCTGATCGATTACCTGACGCCGGTCTTCACCACGGAGATGACGCCATGAGCCGGGCCGCTTCTTCCGCGCCGGGCCGGGTTCACCCGCTCGCCAGACCATTTCAGACGCTGTCCGGGAGGGGCGCCGGCCTGATGGTGATCGCCGCTGCGGCGGCCTTTCTCCTGATCAGCTTTGCAGTCGAGTTCTTCGCCACCGGCGGCGAGGGCTGGTCGAAATATCCCGACGTGCTCGGCGGTTACGAAATCCTGCCCGCCGTGGCGCTCGCCGCAGCGATCCTCGCGGCCTGGGCGGTGCGCGGCCTGCTTTCGGCCAGCGCCGGGTTTTACGAGCGCGAAGACGTGAAGACCCGCGACGGCGATCTCGGCGGGACGGTCGGCGCGCCGGGCGATGAGGCTTTCACCCCTGCAAAAGCCGGGAGCGCGACGCGTGACTGATCTGTTCGGGTTTCTCCACGGCGTGTCTCCGGCCTGGCCGCTGATTCTCGGCGGGGTTGTGGCGTTGCTCGTCCCGCAGCAGGCCGCGCGCAAGGCGATCATGATCGCCGCGCCGCTGATCGGGCTTGCGGCCTGGTTCGCCACGCGCGAGCCGGGCGTCTACGGCGTGCTTGATCTGGGCCCGGTGGTGCTGGAGACGTTCCGGTTCGACGCGCTCAGCCGCGTCTGGGCGCTGGTCTTCCTGCTCATCGCCTTCATCAACGGCGTGTACGCCGTTCACGAGCGCGGGCGGTATTCCGACGCCGCCTCGATGATCTACGCCGGCTCGGCGGTGGGCGCGGTCTTCGCCGGCGATCTCCTGACCCTGTTCTTCTTCTGGGAGGTCACGGCGATCGCCTCGGCGCCGCTGATTTTCGCCTCCGGAGGTCCCGCCGCCCGGCGCGCGGGGCTGCGCTATCTTGCGATCCAAGTCCTCTCAGGCGTCATGGTGCTCGGCGGGGCGAGCCTGTGGGCGAGCGAGACCGGCTCTTGGACTTTCGAAGCGCTGGAGCTGACCGGTCTGGCCGGCTGGATGCTGCTGCTCGGCTTCGGCATCAAGGCCTGCTTTCCGCTTCTGCACATGTGGATGCCGGACGCCTATCCCAAGGCCACCGCCTTCGGCGCGGTCGTGCTGTCGGCCTTCACCACCAAGATGGCGATCTACGCGCTCGCGCGCGGCTTTCCGGGAACCGAGCTTCTGATCTATCTGGGCGCGGCCATGGCGCTGTTCCCGATCTTCTTCGCCATCGTGGAGAACGACCTC
>JBKHAZ010000139.1:0-7148 GCA_046542605.1 Oceanicaulis sp.
GCGGCAAGACGAAGTTCCAGCCGGTCTATTGCGACGACGTGGCCGAGTGCGCGGTCAAGGCGCTGGAGATGGACGAGGCCGGGGGCAAGACCTTCGAGCTCGGCGGCCCGGGCGTGTACACCTTCAAGCAGATCCTTGAATTCATCATGGAGACCACCGGCCGCAAGCGCGTGCTCATTCCGATTCCCTTCATCGCGGCGAACGGCATGGGCGTTCTGGGCGAGATCACCGGCAAGCTGCCCTTCGTCCAGCCCTTCCTGACGCGCGATCAGGTCAAGCTCTTGCGTCATGACAACGTGGTGGGCGCAGGTGGCGACGGGCTCGGGACGATCGAGGATTTCGGGGTGGAGCGCGAAAGCATCGAGGCGATCGTGCCGAGTTATCTGGCGCGTTACCGCAAGGGCGGTCAGTTCGCCGAAGAGACCGAGCGCCCGTAAACTCCAGCCCGACGAGGCGATCCATGATCGAAGAGCCGAAATTTCCCGGCTGGCGCGGCACGACGATTTTGTGCGTGCGCAAGAACGGCAAGGTGGCCCTGGCCGGCGACGGACAGGTCTCCATCGGCAACACTGTGATGAAGGCGACCGCCAGGAAGGTCCGGCCGCTGGCGGGCGGCAAGGTGATCGCGGGCTTCGCCGGCGCCACCGCGGACGCCTTTGCGCTGTTCGAACGCCTGGAAGGCAAGCTGGAAAGCCATTCGGGACAGCTGGCGCGCGCCTGCGTCGAACTCGCCAAGGATTGGCGCACCGACCGCTATATGCGCCGGCTGGAGGCGATGCTCATCGTCGCCGACGCCGATGAGAGCTTCGTGCTCACCGGAGCGGGCGACGTGCTGGAGCCCGAGGACGGGATCGCCGCGATCGGCTCGGGCGGCAATTACGCCCTGGCCGCGGCGCGCGCGCTGATGGAGTACGAGGAGGACGCCGACGTGATCGCGAGAAAGGCGATGAAGGTCGCCAGCGATATCTGCGTGTTCTCCAACAATAACCTCACCGTGGAGACGCTCTAGCCGCCGAAGCGCTCGATGAGCTTTTCCGGGTCGTAAGGCGCCGGGCGGCCGGGGCGGAACGCCCAGGCGAGCGCGGCGCCGACCACCATGAAAGGCGCGCCGGCCAAGGCGAGCACGAGATTGCTCCGGTCGATCAGCATGTAGGCGGAAAACGCGAGCGCCGCGGCGAGGATCGCTCCGCCCGCCGCGCTCATGATCACGCGGAATTTCAGGCTCTGGCCCTCCACGAAGCGCACGGCGCCGGCGCGCGCCGCGAGCTGGCGGTGCAGCGCCACGAGCAGGCGCTGAAACGCCAGAGCATTGTCGGACCAGCCCGATTTTTCGGCGCGATAACTTGAAAACACGATCTCCCCGTCCGGTCCCGTCACCCGGCAGACCACACGGCTTTGCGGCCCGGCCGGTTCGACGCTCAGGCGCACTTCGGTCACCTGCTCGAGCGCGATACGCCGCTCCAGCCCGTCCGGCGCCCAGGCCTCCAGCCGGTCGGCGTGGAGGCGAATCTCCAGAAGCGGGCTCAACGGCCAGCGCCGCTCGCTGAGGCTTGTGATTTCCCCGGTCATTCCACCCTCTTGCCGCAAGCGGCCGAACGCGTCACGGTCGCGCCATGGCCGAGGTTCGCAAATTTCTCGTCATCGCCGACGGCTCCGATGAGAGCCGCACCGCGGCATACTTCGCCGCACGCCGGGCGCGCAATACCGGCGGTGTCGTCACGATTCTCGCCGTGGCCGAGGCCGAAGGCGGGTTCGAGCACTGGCTGGGGGTTGGCGAGGCGATGCGGGCCGAAGCGCGCGAGGCCGCCGAGGAGGCGCTGGAGAGCCTGGCTGAAGACGTGGAAGGCGTCACCGGTGCGCGCCCCGAGCTGATCCTGAGAGAGGGCGAGTTGGCCGCCTGCTTGCGCAAGCTGGTGGAGGAGGACGATGAGATCGCCATCCTCGTGCTGGGCGCGGCGGCGAACGGCGAGCCGGGCCCGCTGGTGGCCGCGCTTTCGCGCGCGAAGGCCCTGTTTGAAAAGCGCCAGGTGCCCGTGACCGTGGTGCCTGGAGGCTTGTCGCGTGAGGACCTGAAGGCGCTGAGCTAAGCCCGCACTTTGTGAAGGGTTGCGCGCCCGCCCGCGCGGCGCCACCTCTAGAGCGCGACAGACAGGACCGTCCGACATGTTCATCCAGACCGAAATCACACCGAACCCGGAAACGCTGAAATTCCTGCCCGGCCGGGAGATCTCCCCGGATACGCCGCGCGATTTCGCCACTCCGGAAGAGGCGCAGAAATCGAAGCTCGCGCGCGAGCTGTTCGAGGTGGAGGGCGTCGTGGGCGTGTTCGCCGGCGCCGACTTCGTTTCGGTCACGAAGGCCGAAGGCGTGGACTGGATCCACATCCGCCCGGCCATCCTGGGCGCCATCATGGATGCTTTGGAAAGCGGGGAGGCGCTGTTCGACAAAGGCGCAGGCGAGCCGGATCTGGAAGAGGCCAAGAAGGATCCCATCGTCAAGGAGATCATCGAGGTGATCGATACCCGCGTTCGTCCCGCCGTGGCCCGCGACGGCGGCGACATCGTGTTCCAGTCCTATGACGAGGGCAGTGGCGTCGTCCACCTGCACATGCGCGGCGCCTGCGCCGGCTGCCCGTCCTCCACGATGACCCTGAAAATGGGCATCGAGAATCTGCTGAAGCACTACGTGCCCGAAGTGCGCGGCGTGGAGGCGGTGGTTTAAGCCGCCGCGTGGAGGAAACGGTCTTTTTCACCGCCGCGCCTTTAAACGCGGGTGCGCGCGCCCTACCCTTCGCGGCGATTTGTAACCGCAGCGGAGCTTGCGCCCCATGTCCGATGAAACCATGAACGCCGAGCCGAACGAAGATCAGCCCCTGGCCAAGCCGGACCGGCACGCGGTTCTGCCCGATCATAGCCTGGATCAGCTGTTTCGAGGCGCGCGCACCTTCTATTCCTGGGAGGACCGGGATGTTTCGGACACCACGCTCTACGCGCTTTACGAGCTTCTCCAGTACGGGCCGACGAGCGCCAATCAATCCCCGGCGCGATTCCTGTTTTTGAAGGGCGACAATCAGGAAAAGCTGCGCCCCCACCTGATCGAAGCCAATATCGAAAAGACTCTCACCGCGCCGGTGACCGTGGTCGTGGCCTGGGACTGGAATTTCAACGACAAGATTCCCGAGCTGTTTCCGCACAATCCCGAAGCCAAGGACTGGTTCGCCTCCGACGAGGCGCGCTTTGAAAACGGGTTCCGCAATTCCTCGCTCCAGGGCGCCTACCTGATCATGGCGGCGCGCGCGCTGGGCCTTGATTGCGGACCGATGAGCGGCTTCGACAAGGACGGGGTGGACGAGACCTTCTTCAAGAACGATCCGCACATGGGCGCGTGGCGGTCGAACTTCCTGTGCAATATCGGGTACGGAACCAACGACAAGCTGTTCCCCCGCTCGCCCAAGCTCGCCTTCGACGCGGCGGCGAAGATCTTGAAATAGAGGGGGCGCCGGGCCGCCGGCCGCGGAACCGCCGCGCTTCATGGCGCGTTAGGCGGAGCCGCTGTAAATTGAGGCCATGACCGCCATTCTCGCCCTCGACACGATCGGACCCTGGTGCGCCGCCGCGCTGAGCGTGGACGGCGTGACGCATCGCGATGCGCGTGAAATCGGGCGGGGCCACGCCGAAGTGCTCGCCCCCATGGTCGAAGCCCTGTTCGCAAAGGCCGGGCTGGATCCGCAGCGTCTGGACCGCATCGGCGTCAATGTCGGGCCCGGGGGGTTCGCCGGTACGCGCGTCGGCGTGGCGTTCGCCCGCGGGCTCGCCCTGTCGACCGGCGCCCGGGCGCTGGGCGTGGGCGCCCTGGAGGCGCTGGCCCTGCGCGCCGATCCGCAGCGCCAGAAGACCGTGATGGCCGTGCACGATGCCCGGCGCGGCGAGCTGGTCTGGTCGATCATCGCCCACGGAGCGCCGGTGACCGGGCTGAAGCGTGGGTCGCCGGAAGATGCTTTGGCCGATCTGGAAGCCTATGGCGATATCCACCTCACCGGGTCCGGCGCGGCGCTGCTGGGCGCCGATCCCAGCCATTTCGATCCCGCCCCGCCGCTCGACGCGCTTGTGGAGCTTACCCGGGCCGCGCCGGCCGGAAGCCCGCCGCCGGCGCCGGTCTACGCCCGCGCGCCCGACGCCAAGCTTCCTGGGGGCGCAGAGCCCGCGTGACCCGCCGGATCACAATGTCGTGACATAAACGCAACATGCAAATCCGTTCCTCTTTTTAATTGAAAGATCGGGCCGACTTGTGGCACAAATACACCTGCAGCGGGTTATCGCTGCTCTGGGAATCGGCGCCGTCCCCCCGCGGCCTTCCCGGACACCAGCGCCGCGCATCCCCACGCGGCGCGCCCGGTTCGCTCTCACCCCGGAGCGTAAGGGCTTTAAGGCGCCCGGCGGCTCCCCTCGCCGCCGGGCGCTTTTTCATTTTCAGCTCGGTGGATGCGCGCGCGGCCAAGGCGCGCTAATGAGCGGTCATGGATTATTCGAACGACGACGACCCGCCCGGCGGCGCCGAAGACGACATCGCCCGCCTGCTTGATGAAATACCGCTGCTCTACAAGGCGAAAGCCTTCGCGGAGTCGGTGAGCGACCCGGCCTTCTTCTCGCGCTTGGGCGAGCCCTTGAATGCGCGCGAAAAGACCCTGGCGCAGGCGTATCTCGACGGGCTCGGATTTCCGGGCGCCACGCCGGCGGCCATGGGCGACTGGGCGGACGCGGTGGCCGCCGCCGAGGCGCTGGATCGTGATCCCGCCGCCTGGGAGGCCGAGGAGATGCTGCGCGCCAGCCTGGTCGAGCAGGTGCTCGAACGCCTGGACGGGCAAGCGCTGCAGGCCGCCCTGGCGCTGGTCGCCTCGAAGATCGGC
The DNA here is from genome assembly GCA_046542605.1 of Oceanicaulis sp. Lineage (GTDB taxonomy): Bacteria > Pseudomonadota > Alphaproteobacteria > Caulobacterales > Maricaulaceae > Oceanicaulis. The sequence continues at coordinate 4,907 of JBKHAZ010000139.1, forward strand.
GGGATCGCCCGCGACGCCGCCGAGGCGAGCGCGGCGCTGGACGACGTCTATGACGAGGCGGTGATCAACGCCGCGGCCGGGGGGCTTGTCCAGGCCGCCAACGGCGCCGCGCTGGTGATCCTCGCCGAGGCTGAAGACGCGGCGCCGCCCCATCCCTTCCTGGCCCGCTGGCGGCTCTACGTGCGCGGGCGCTGGCCGGTGGGCGTCGCGGGAGCGACTTATAACATCCTATAAAGACGAGGCTTTTCATGACCGGGCTGACCATCGCCACGTGGAACATCAATTCTGTGCGCCTGCGCCATCCCCAGGTGGCCCAATGGGCGGGCGAGGCCCGGCCCGACGTGATCTGCCTGCAGGAGATCAAGTGCCAGCCGGATCAGTTTCCGCGAAAAGCCTTCGAGGCGATGGGCTATCCCCATATGCACGTGGTGGGCCAGAAGGGTCTTCACGGCGTGGCGATCGCCTCGAAACGTCCGATCACCGAGCTGGATCAGCACAAGCTCTGCCCCAAGCATGAAGCGCGGTTTCAGCGCGTCTCCATCGACGGGATCGAGATCTTGAACTTCTACATCCCCGCCGGCGGCGACGAACCGGACGCGGAGATCAATCCGCGCTTCGCGCACAAGCTCGCCTTCCTGGAGGCGCTGGAGACCTATCTGGGCGGCCGGGCTCAGGAAGGCGGGGCGGCTGTGCTGGTGGGCGATCTCAACATCGCCCCGCGCGAACACGATGTCTGGTCGCACAAACAGCTTCTGAAAGTGATCTCCCACACGCCGGTGGAGACCGAACGCCTGGAGCGGGCGCGCGAGGCGGGCGGCTATCTCGACGTGGCGCGCGAGCTGATCCCGGAACCGGAAAAGGTCTTCACCTGGTGGAGCTATCGCAATCGCGACTGGAAAAAATCCAATCGCGGCCGCCGCCTCGACCATGTCTGGGTCACCGAGCCTTTGCGCGAACGCGCGCTCGCCGCCGGCCGAGACGCCTTCAGGATCTGGGACGAGACCCGCGACTGGGAAAAGCCTTCAGACCACGCGCCGGGGACGCTGAGGCTGGCGGACGCCTAGCCCGCGTGCTGCGGCCCGGTCGCGGCGGTCAAGTCGAACTCGACGCGGATACGGTCCACCTCAACGACGGGCGCCACGCGTCCGCGCGTGCCCTTGTGCAACGAGACGAACCCGTATCGAGCCATCGTCTTGAGCGTTCGCGACAAGTTCGACTTCGCCCGTCCCGACGTCTTGGCCAGCTCGTCGATCGATTGCGGCGAGGTCTCCGCGATCAATCTCAGAAGCGCGCGGTTGCGATCCGAAAGCACCTTCGCCATCGACTCGGCCGACGTGAACCACACTGTGGGATCGTCGGGTCCAGGAACGTGCTCCCCGCGCGCAATCGCCAAGGTCCGCTCCTTGATCGCTTCATAGCTCGCGACGCCGACCTTTATGCTCGTCATGGCGCTCCTCGTTCAGCCAGCACGTGATCGACGGCGGTCCAGAAATCCGCCAGCAATGTCGCCGCGTCGGCGTAGTCGTAAGGCCTGACGGTTCTAATGCGGTGTTTATGGTCGTACGCCGGCCCGGCGTCGGCCACCGGATATGCGTTGTCGAAACCGGCAAGCCGCTCGCCGCCCGGTCCGTGAAGCGTTAGTGAGGACTTCAACCCGTGCGGCCGTTCGGCGCTAGGCGCTAGGCGCTGTCCGCTGGATCACGAACTTCACCCAATGGCCGCCGTCGCCGAGAAAAATCGTTTCGCCGTCGAGCGATAGGAGGGCGTCTAGTCCCGGATCCCGAAACGTCGTCGCGCTCCAGGATATCAGCAACTGATAACTGGTCAATCGCCTAGACCTGCAGCCTGTACCCGCCGCTTTCGGTGATCAGGAGCTTGCCCTTGCCTTCGGGCTCGATCTTCTGGCGCAGCCGGTAGACATGGGTTTCCAGCGTGTGGGTGTTGGCTTCGCGGTGATAGCCCCAGACCTGGTCGAGAAGCTCCTCGCGCGCCACGGGCTTTCCGCCGGCGCGGTAGAGATATTTCAGGATGTTGGTCTCTTTTTCGGTGAGCCGGATCTTCTTCTCCGCTTCGTCGAGCAGGAGCTTCATCGAGGGCTTGAACCGGTAGGGGCCGATCTGCAGGACCGCGTCCTCGCTCTGCTGATGGCGGCGCAGATGCGTGTTCACGTGCTCGAGCAGCACCATGAAACTGATCGGCTTGGCCAGGAAGTCGTCCGCGCCCGATCTCAGCCCCAGAACGT
>JBKHAZ010000140.1:0-7139 GCA_046542605.1 Oceanicaulis sp.
GCCTCGATTTCGGCGGGACCGGCGTCGCGGGCGATCTCGATCGGCGCGCCGTACACGATCGCACCTTTCCCGAACGGCAGGGGCAGCATGAACCGGTCCCAGGAGGAGAACACTTTCGCCCGGCTCATCGACCAGCTGATGGGCAGGATCGGAACGCCGGCGGCCTTGGCGAGCCTGACCGGGCCCGCGCCGGCGCGCATGCGCGGGCCGCGCGGCCCGTCAGGCGTCATCGCCATGCACTGCCCGTCGCTAAGCCGGCGGGCCATGTCGCGAAACGCGGAGAGCCCGCCTTTCTCCTTGGTTTTCTTAGCGTTGCGGGACGAGCCGCGCACCACCCCGACGTCCTGAAACTCCGCCACGCGGCTGACGATGTCGCCCTCGCGCGAGCGGGAGATGAGGATGGAGGGGGGCTGGGCGTGCGTCGGCCAGACCGCGATGCTCATCAGGATGCGTCCATGCCACACGCATCCGACCACGCCGCGACCCGAGCGCCAGACCGGTTCGGCGTGCTCGAGCCCTTCCCGCGTCCAGCGCGTCGTCGCCTTGCAAAAGCGCATATGAGCGGCGACCAGCGTGGCGATCACGGTCTGCACCGGGGCGGAGGTGAGGAGCGTTTTGAGCATGCTGGGTCCGTGCTTCGCCGCCCGGGCGGTGTTCGTCAAGCGCGGCGCGTGCGTTGCACATCGCGGCGAGCCCGCTTACTTCACGGAGCCATGAACACGACACTTGACGATCCCGCGGAGTACAAGCGCGCCATGCGCGGGCTGATGTGGGGCGATCACGGCGTTTTGCGCCTGCGCTTTTCCAACATGCATCGCGTGGGCGGCGAGATGTGGCGCGGCAACCAGCCGAGCCCGGCACGGCTCAAACAGCTGCGCGACATGGGGTTCAAAACGATCTTGAACCTTCGCGGTCCCCAGCCGGGGCGTCATTATTACGATCTGGAGCACCATGCGTGCAAAGCGCTGGGACTGACGATCATCGATCTGCCCTGGGGCTCGCGCGAGGCGCCGTTCGTGGAGCGCATCGAGCATCTCATCGAGGTTTTCGACACGATCGAATATCCCGCCTTCATGCACTGCAAGTCGGGCGCGGACCGGGCCGGGATCGTCTCGGTGCTCTACAAGCTGCTGCACGAAAAGGCGTCTTTCGAGGAGGCGGTGGCGCAGTTGTCCTTGAAGTATGGTCATATCAAGCACGGCAAGACCGGCATGCTCGATCATTTCTTCGACCTCTATCGTGAGCGCAACGACCGCGCGCCGATCGATTTTCTCGAGTGGGTGCGCACCGAGTACGACCGGCAGGCCTGCCATGAGGGCTTCATGGCCAGCTGGTGGGGCTCGGCGCTGACCGAAGGGGTTCTGCGCCGGGAATAGCCGCCATCGCCGCGCCGCCATAAACCGGCTGGTAAGCCCCTGTGGCGAATACTCGCCAAACAGGAGAAGCGGGCTTTACCGGGATGCGGGCGTGAAAGACGCGATCAGAGTCATCAGCGGCGTCATCGTCATGGTTCTCTCCGGCGCGCGCGACGAGGCCGTGGCCCGGCGCGGCTACGAAGCGTTCCGCGCGCGCCGCGAGGAGACCGGCGCGCGCCGTGTGCTGTTCGACGTAAGGTTGGCGAACACGGTGGCGCGCCCGGAGGATTTGATGGACCGAGCCCGCCGCTTCGGCGCGGCGACGCCGCCGTGTCAGGTGGCGATCCTGGCGCGCGCCCTGGACGGAAAATTCGCGCGCATCTATCGCCGTGCGCTCGCCGACACCGGCCACGACGTTCAGGTCTTCACCGATGTGAAGGAGGCCGAGGCCTGGCTTTCCACTCCAACCGAGGCCGATCGGCTTTACCTGGTTTGAGTGGAACGCAGATTGCACGGCGGCCGCTCCGCAAGGAGGACCGCCATGCACGTCTCCGCTCATATCCGCGCCCTGCAAAGCCGGTTTCCCGCGCTGGTGGACGCCAAGGCCGGCGCCCAGCGCTTCATGCGCCGCGCGCTGCGTACGCCGTTCGAGGCCGATTTCCGCTTCCTCGCCCATTGGGCGCCGGCGCCCGGCGAAGTGTTCGTCGACATCGGCGCCAATCGCGGCCAGAGCATCGACGCGATCCGGCTGTATCATCCTGACGCACTGATCCACGCCTTCGAACCCAACCCGCATCTGGCGCTGGCTCTGGCGCGGCTTTTCGAGGACGACGCCGCCCTGGCGGTCTATCGCTGCGGATTGGCGGCGCGCGAGGAGAGCCGGCGGCTGTTCATCCCGGTCTATCGCGGCTTCGTCTATGACGGGCTGGCGAGCTTCGACGAAGCCGAATGCCGGGGCTGGCTGAACGCGGAGACGGTGGCCGGATTCGAGCCCTCCAAGCTCGAGGTGATGGCCTGCGACGCCAAGGCTTTCCCGCTCGATCAGCTGGCGCTGCCGGCCGGCTTCATCAAGCTCGACGTTCAAGGCTTCGAACTGGCGGTGCTGGAGGGCGCGCGCCAGACCCTCAAGAGCGCCGCCCCCATCATCATGATGGAGAACAACGCGTCCGCCGACGCCTTCATGACGGGCGTGCTGGGCTGGACGCGCGCTGCGTTCACGGGACGCGGTCTGCGCGCAAACGGCTGGGGCGCGCTGAACACGTTCTACGTAGCGCCGACGCGCGAGGCGGAGTTGCGGGCGCAGACGCTCTGGACTTGACGGCGGCCGGCGCGCTTGGTGAGCCACTGGAGTAAAACACAGCTCCGGGCTCCTAAAACGGACGCATGTCATGATCATCGCCACCGCCCTTTCAGCCGCTCTTATCGGCGCGGTTTCCGCCCAGAACGCCCTCGACCGTCTCGGCCAGCGGCTGGGCTTTGACGTGGGCGATGCTTCGGTCGCGGAATGTTCGAGCGAAACGCGCGCCGCGCTCGCGCTAACGGAGCGGACGCCGGATCTGTTCTGCTTTGAGGGCGATGAACCCGGCGTGCAGGCGTTCAGCGATCAATTGCAGGCCGCACTCGCCGACAACGAATTCAAGATGACGGTCGCAGAAGGCCCGGCGGCGGATTATTGGCGCGGCGATGTGAAGGTGCGGTTCGCGGTATCGCCGATTCCCGAGCGGTCGCACTGGGTGGTCCTGGCCCACGTCGAGGCCGGCTAGTCGCGCAGCTGCAGTTTCGACAGCTTTGCGTACAGCCCCCCCTCGGCCATCAGCGCATCGTGCGCGCCATGTTCGGCGATCTGCCCGTCCTTCAGCACATAGATGCGGTCCGCCTTGCGCACGGTGGACAGCCGGTGGGCGATGACCAGGGTGGTGCGTCCTTCGCTCAGCCGTTCCAGCGCGGCCTGAACGCGCGCCTCGGATGCGGCGTCGAGCGCGCTGGTGGCTTCGTCCAGAAGCAGGATCGGGGCGTCTTTCAGGATGGCGCGCGCAATGGCGATCCGCTGGCGTTGGCCGCCGGACAGGTTGGAGCCTTTCGGCCCGGCCGGACTGTCATAGCCGTGGTCCAGGGCGAGGATGAAATCATGCGCGTCCGCAGCGCGCGCCGCCGCCTCGATTTCGGCCTGCGTGGCGTCGAGCCGACCCAGGGCGATATTGTTGCGGATCGTGTCGTCGAACAGCGTCACGTCCTGACTGACCAGGGCCAGCGCGCCGCGCACCGAATCCAGCGTCGAGCGTGCGATGTTCTGGCCGTCGATCGTCACCGAGCCGGCCTGCGGGTCGTACAGTCTGGCCACCAGGTTCAAAAGCGTGGTCTTGCCCGAGCCCGAGGGGCCGACCAGCGCGATGGTCTCGCCCGGCTCGGCCTGAATGGTGACGGCCTTCAACGCGCTGCGGTCGCCGGAATAGCCGAACGTGACGTCCTCGACCTTCAGCGCGCCCTTCTTCACCTTCAGCGGCTTGGCGTCGTCGGCTTCGGTGAGCCCGGGCTGCTCGTCGAGCAGGACGAAGACCCGGTCGAGCACCGCAAAGCCCTCCTGGAGCACGCCGGCCAGAGAGGCGAGGGCGCGCGCGGCCGGGCTGAGCACCAGAAGGGTGACGATGAAGCCCAGAAGGTCGGCGAGATCGGTCGCGCCCTGCACTGCGCGCCAGCCGGCGAAGCCGAACACGATGGCGAGCGCGATTCCGCCGGCGATCTCCATCACCGGCTCGATCTTGGCGCGCTGGGCGACCATGGAGAGCACCAGCCTGAAGCGGTCGAGGAAGCGGGTCTTCGCCCGGTCTTTCGCCCAGGGTTCGAGCGAAAACGTCTTCACCACGCGCGCGCCGGAAAAGCTCTCCTCCAGAAAGCTGGAGACATCACCCATCTGGGTCTGCACCGCGTCGGCGCGCTTTCGGATCGCCTTGCCGATCTTCAGCACCGGCTGGCCGGCGAGGGGCAGAACGATCAGCACCACAAGCGTCAGCGCCCAGTCGAGATGGAACATCACGCCAAGACAGCCCGCCACGGTGAGCGTGTCGCGCATCAGATTGTTCGCCGCGCGGATCAGCCCCTCGCGCAGCATGGTGATGTCGTTGGTGAAGCGCGAAATGATTGAACCGACCGGTTCGCGCGAAACGCGCGCGAAATCCGCCGTGATCAGCCGGTCGAACATGGCCGTCTGCAGGTCGCGCATGACCGACAAGGCCAGCCGGTTCGTCGCCAGCGTCTGAAAATAGAGACTGACCGAGCGCGCGGTGACGATGGTCAGGATCAGCGCCGGCGCGATCCAGAGCACGTCCGGTTCGCGCCCCTGCAACAGACCGGAGGCGTATTGCACCACAAGGCCGTACGCCGACGCCGCCCCGGCTGTGATCGCCGAGAGGAGCAGCGCCCAGCCGATCAGGCCGCCGCGTTTGGAAAGCCAGCCGCGCCAGAGCCTCCCGGCCAGGGCGCGCGACTTGGCCGGTCCGGGACGGTCGGCCGGACCGGACGGTCCTGCGGGCGCGTCAGGCCGCACGGGCGCGGCGGTCTCGCTCAAACCGAGTCAGCCTTGCCGGCCGCCCTCGGCCGGGTCGAGCAGCTTGTGGGCGTGGATGATGAAATAGCGCATGTGCGCATTGTCCACGGTCTGCTGCGCGGCCGAGCGCCAGGCGGACTTGGCGGTCGCGTAATTCGGGTAGGCGCCGACAAACTCGACCTGGTCGAGATCTTTGAATTCGTGGGCGTTGGGCCCGATGTCTTTCAGCTCGCCGCCGATGACGATGTGAAGGAGCTGGCGTTCGTCGCTCATTCATCCTCTCCCTTGTTCAGGCGCTCTATTAGCAAGGCGTGCAGCGCCGGACCAGCCGCCAGAGGCGCCGGCTGACGCGGCGGATCGCCGTTGAATTTCAAAGCCGCTCCGGCCCGGTCGGTGATTTTGCCGCCGGCTTCGGTGATGATGAGGGCGCCCGCGGCGAGATCCCAGTCCCATTTGCCGCGCTCGGCGACCACTGCGTCGAACATGCCCTGGGCGCAGAGCGCCAGGCGCAGTGCGGCGGAGTTCACCGTCTCGGCCTGGGCGCCCAGCGCCCTGAGGCCTGGCAGGCGCCCGGGATCGCCAAGGATGCGCGCGCCCTTGATCGTGGCCTGCCGGCTGTGGGCGATATCGAGCCCGTTCATCCGCGCGCCGTGGCCAAGCGCCGCATCCCAGAGCCGTTCGGTCGACGGATCGTAAAGCGCGGCGGCCACCGGCGCGCCGTCTTCGATCACGGCGACCGAGACGACGAATTCGGGCCGGTTCCTGATGAAGGCGCGCGTGCCGTCGATGGGATCGACCACAAAGCTGCGCCGCGAGGTGAGCCGGGACTTGTCGTCGGCGGTCTCCTCCGACAGCCAGCCATAGTCGGGCCGGGCCGGCTTCAATCGTTCCTGCAGAAGCGTATCTGCGGCCAGATCGGCTTCGCTGACCGGATCGCCCTCGGCTTTCTCCCAGCTCTTCAGCCCGCGCGCGCGGAAGGCGAGGGCGAGCTTTCCCGCGTCGCGCGCGGCCGCCGCGATCAGGTCGCGATCGGCCCTAGCGTCCGCCAACCGACAGTCCCTCCACCAGAACGCTGGGGGCGTTCACGGCGTGTTCGAACTCCAGATCCGAGCCGGGAACGAGGCGGGCGAACATGTCCTTGAGATTGCCCGCCACGGTCACTTCGCTCACCGGTCCGGCGCGCTTGCCGCCGGCGATCCTGAACCCGGCCACGCCCACCGACCAGTCGCCGGTGTTGGCGTTCAGGCTGGGGCCGAACATTTCGGTGACGAGAAGGCCGTCGCCGGCTTCGGCCAGGAGATCGTCATGGGAGGCCTCGCCCGGTTGCAGGTGCACGTTCGCCGCAGACACGCCCGGCGGACCGCCCAGGCGGCGCGCGGCGTGACCGGTCAGCTCCGCGTTCAGCTGGCGCGCGCTGGCTGCGTTCATCAGGAAGGTGGTCAGCACCCCGTCCTCGATCAGCGCGCACGGCTTGCAGGCGACGCCTTCCCCGTCCACGGCCCGGGCGCCGAAGCTCCAGTCGCGCAGCGGATCCTCCACGATGTCCACGCCTTCGCTGAACACGCGCTCGCCCAGCGCGTCGCGCAGGAAGCTGGTGCCGCCCGCGATCGCAGGCCCGGAGATCGCGCCCAGAAGCGAGGAGACGAGGGTCGGCGAGATACGCTTGTCGAACACCACGGCCATCTTGCCTGAACCGAGCTTCTCGCCGCCCAGGCGCGCCACAGCGCGTTCTCCGGCGCTGGTTCCGAGCGCTTCAGGCGTCTTCAGGCTGGATAGCCGGCGCGCGGAGTGGGTGTCGTAATCGCGTTCCATGCCCGCTTCGCCGCGCGCGATCGCCGCGACGCCGAGCCCGCAGCGCGACCCGCGGCGCGCGCGTTCGAAACCGTGGGAGGTCACGAAGGCCGATCCGCTGGCGGCGATGCTCGCGCCGGAGGAATTGATCATGGTGACGCCGGGCACCTTCAGCGCGGCGGCCTCCATGGCGAGCGCGGCCTCCTCCAGCTCGGCCTCTCCGATCATTGCGGCTTCATAGAGCTGGATCTCCGGCAGGCGGCCGGCCAGATGTTCGCGCTCCACAAGACCGCAAAAGGGGTCTTCAGGGGCGGCCCTGGCCATGGCGACCGCTCGCTCCACCGCCATGGCCTGACCGGCCTCGGACAGGTCGGAGAAGGCGACGCCGGCCTGACGCTTGCCGATGATGACGCGCAAGCCCGCATCGCGGCTTTCCGACCGCTCCACGG
>JBKHAZ010000141.1:0-7136 GCA_046542605.1 Oceanicaulis sp.
GTCGCGACCATGGCAGGCCGCGCAATCGGCTTCATAGAGGCGCTGGCCCAGCGGGCGGTCGTCGGCCAGTTCCGCGGGCGTGATCGGCGCCCCGGTGTCGCCCGCCACCGCCCGCGCGCGCGCGGTTTCCAGATCAGCCGCCGCGACATCCTCGCCCTGATAGGTGATGCGCCAGATTTTCAGCTGGCGTTGATCGTTGAGATACATCGCCCCGTCCGGTCCGAAAGCCAGGAACATGGGCGCATGAGCGCCGTCATAGCGCCCGGCGGGAAAGGGCTGATCGACCGGATAGTCCGCGGGCCTCGCCCCTTCGAACGCGCCGGCGAAAGTGACCGGCTCGTCGGCGAGCGCTCCGTCAGCGAGCGGCACGAAGCTCACCCGGTAGCCGGCCTGGGGCGGATGCATGTTGCGGCCCCAGCCGCCCTTGAACACCACGAAGGCGCCGCGCCGCCAGACGCCTGGAAACGCGCCCTCGCCCTCATGGGTGTAGAAGCCCGCGCCGAACGGCGCCCAATGGCCGGGAAAGCCGTATGTCGGATCTTCAAAGCCGATCGCCCGGTTGCGGCCGCGGAACGGGTGGTCCTCCGGCTCGTATTCGGGATTATAGCGCCGCTCTCCGGCCTCGTGATCGTAATACGAGTACGGCCAGCCCAGATGGTCGCCCTCGCTGACCAGGTGGAACTCCTCGCTCGGCAGCTCGGCGTCGTCGCGGCGTGTGAAAAGCTCGGGGAAGTAGCGATTGAGAAAGTCCCGGCCATGGCTGGCGCCGGCGATCGCCTGGTGCTCGTCGCTCCAGGCGATCTGCAGCATGTTGCGCACGCCGGTGGCCCAGCGCTCGCCGTCCAGCTGGTGCTGATCGGGCTCGACGGCGTCGAACCGCCAGATCGCGGCCTGGCGCTCAAGCTGCGGGCACGGGTGCTGCCCCGGCGACCCCTTGGTGCGCCGGCGCTCCATGCAGGCGTTGGAGGGCGCGCCCGCCATGACGTAGAGATTGCCCCGCCCATCAAACGTCATGGGCTTCCAGGGATGCTCGATCCCGTTATTGAGAAAACCGTGCACGATCCGCTGGCGCCGCCCGGACGGGGCGAGTTCGCCCGGCTGCAGCGGCCATCGGAACACCTCGGTCTTGCCGGACGCGTAAAGCCATTCCTGGCCGTCCGGGTCGGTGTAGGTCTCAAGGCCGGACCCGGCGAAGCCGCCGAAGCGCGCCTCGCGATCGGCGACGCCGTCGCCGTCGTCATCCTTCAACGCCACGATGCCCTGGCCGAACCAGCCGCGGTCCTGGCGAATGACGTAGAGCACGCCGGACGACGACATCGCCATGGCGCGCTGGTCCTCGATTCCCTGATGGAACACGCTGGCGCGAAAGCCGGGCGGCAGGGAGAAGCCCAGCTCGGAATGATCGACCAGCACGGGCTGGGCCATCTCGAACGCGCCGTTCGGGCGCGCCCCGGCGTCTGGAATGTCGGCGTGGCCAAGCGGGGCGGCGGCGGCCAGTGCGAGCAGCGCGGCGGCGAAGCACAAACGGACCATGACATTCAACCCGGCGAGATCGTGGTCTTACGCATATGCCCAAGCCGTCGCGCGTTTAACACCGCTTTGCAAGACCGCGCCGACGATCAGCGCCCCCTCGCCGCACTCCGTGTCACAAAAGTCCCAGCGCCTTGAAGCTCGCCGTGCGCTCGCGTCCCACCACGATATGATCATGGACCACGATGTCGAACGGCTTGGCCGCCTCCTTGATGCGCCGGGTCATCTCAATATCGGCCTGGCTGGGCGTGGGATCGCCGCTGGGATGATTGTGCACGAGGATCAGCGCGCTGGAATCCAGCGCGATCGCCTTCTTGACGATCTCGCGGGGGTAGACCGGGGCGTGATCCACCGTGCCGCGCGCGGTGAATTCGTCGGAGACCAGACGGTTCTTCTTATCCAGATACAGGACCCGGAACTCCTCGGTGGAGGCGTGCTGCAGCGCCGCGCGCAAGTAATCGAGCAGCGCCGACCAGGAGGAGATCACCGTGCGCCCCGTCACCTGCTCGCGCGCGATGCGCACCGCCATCGCGTGTATCAGCTTGATGTCGAGCGCGGTCTTCTCCGACACGCCCTTCACGGCCGTCAGTTGATCAAGGCTCGCTGCGCAGACCCGTCCGAGATCGCCGAACCGCTTGATCAGATCCTTGGCCAGCGGCTTCACGTCCCGGCGCGGAATGGAGCGGAACAGGGCGAGTTCCAGAAGCTCGTAATCGGCCAGCGCCTCGCCGCCCGCGTCGGCGAAGCGCGCGCGTAGCCGGTCGCGATGCCCGTGATAGTGCGGCGTTTCTGGTTTCGTCTCGGCCATGGCGCGCTCATCTCGCTCCGGAGGATACAAGACATAGGACGCGCCCCTTCTCCTGTCAGCCGAATTTCAAGATCAAGCTTCCCGCGACAAGAGATGGGCCTGCGAGGGAAAGGCTGCTCGCTTGGTGTGCATGAGCGCCCCATTCGCGGGCGCCGCACGCATGCTGCGCTGCAAAATTTGTCCGGACGCCTGACTCCCCCGCCTCCGCGCATAAGCTCGTGCACGGATCGCCCGAAGGAGCACGACTGATGGACGCGACAGATTTCGCAAGCGGCGACATCGCCTGGATCCTCACCGCCTGCGCCCTGGTCTTGATGATGACGCTGCCAGGCCTCGCCCTGTTTTACGGCGGCATGGTGAGACGCACCAACGTGCTCTCCACGCTGATGCAGGCGCTGGGCGCGGCCGGCGTGGTGACGCTGGCCTGGGTGATCGCGGGCTATTCCTTCGCCTTCGGCGGTGACGGCGCGGTGTTCGGCGGCTTCGACCGCATCTTTCTGAACGGCCTCACGGTGAACAGCGCCTCGGGCGGCCTGCCGGAAAGCGTCTTCATCCTGTTCCAGCTCACCTTCGCGATCATCACCGTGGCGATCATCGCCGGCGCCGGTGCGGAGCGCATGAGTTTCAAGGCCTGGATGGTCTTCGCACCGATCTGGCTTTTGATCGTCTACGCGCCCATCGCACACTGGGTGTGGGGCGAAGGCTTCCTCTACGACGCCGGCGTGCTTGATTTTGCAGGCGGGGCGGTGGTGCACATCAATTCAGGCGTGGCCGGGCTCGTTCTGGCGCTGAAGCTGGGTCCGCGCCGCGGCTATCCCAAGGAGGGCCAGCCGCCGCACAACCTGGTCCTCACCGTAATCGGCGCGGGGCTGCTCTGGGTGGGCTGGTTCGGATTCAACGGCGGTTCGGCGCTGGGCGCCAACGCACTCGCCGCCCACGCCGCGCTCGTCACCCAGATCGCCGCGGCCACGGCCGCGCTCACCTGGGCGCTGATCGAATGGATCAGCCGGGGCAAGCCCAGCGTGCTCGGCGCGGCCTCCGGCGCGGTCGCCGGGCTGGTGGGAATCACGCCCGCAGCCGGTTTCGTGGAGCCCTACGCCGCCTTCATCATCGGTGCGCTGGCCTCGGCGGCGGCCTATTACGGGGTCACCCTGGTGAAGAGGCTCGGCAAGTATGACGACAGCCTTGATGCGTTCGGCCTGCACGGCATCGGCGGGTTCGCCGGCGCGGTGCTGACCGGCGTGTTCGCCAGCTCGGCTGTAGGCGGAACCGGCGGCGCGGTGGAGGGCGACTGGCTGTTGATCTGGACCCAGACCTGGGGCGCGCTCGCCGCGGCGGCCTGGTGCGCCATCGCCACCTTCATCATCCTCTGGCTTCTGGAGCGGGTGATGAGCCTGCGCGTCGACCCCGAAGACGAGGTCACCGGCCTCGACGTGGCGCTGCACGGAGAAAGCGCCTGAGGCCCGCCGGGCGCGCGAGGGGGCGCGTCCGGACCCTTTTTCCTCCCGACTGGCCCCGCCCTTCGAGGCGGGGTTCTTTTTTACCCGGCGCCCACTGCGGCGATCGTGCGCACGAAGGCGGTCAGCGCGCGCGGCGTCGTGCTCTCATTGTTCGAATGATAGTTGAACGTGGGCAACTGAAGCGTCGCGCCGGTATACCGGCCATCGGACTCACGCGCGATGCGCCCAAGCTCGGTCAGCCCCATGGATTTCGGCGACTGGCCGCGGCGGGCGCGCGCGTCGTTCTCCCGCTCGATGAAGCTGTCCTTGAAGATGATCGGCGCGCCCCCGCCCGACGCCGCGCTCTCCAGGCGGCGCACCGCATCGACGTCGAAGCGCGCCGTAGCGTCGCGCCGGCGCAGGATCACCGCGCCGGCGAGCGCTGCGGCGCCGTCGTCGAACGGGGTGGTGTCCAGCACCACCAGCTCGCGCCCGGGAGCGATCCCGCCCGAGTCAGCCCACTCGAGGAAATGCGCCGCCGAGCGCCCGATTTCCTCCTCGGCGGTGAAGACGATCACGCCCTTGAAGCCGAACTCCGCCGCGACGCGAAGCGCCGCGGCGGAGACCGGGTTGTCGAGCTGACCGGAGACATAGCCCGCCTGGCTGCGGTCGAGCGCGCGGGCGAAGGCGAGCGGGGTCCCCGGCTCCAGCGCCGGCATCTCCCTCAAGTTCAGGGTCAGCCGCCCCTGACCGTCCAGCGTCGCGCCGGTGACGTCGCCATAGGCGATGCGCCCGCCGGTTCGGCGATCATAGGCGAACATTTCCGCGCCAGCGTAGCGTTTGGAGATCGTTTCGGCGAACTCGGCGCTGGGCGTGGCGGAGTCGCCATACTTTGTGTTCTTCACCGCGTGGGCGGCGTAGACCGGCGCGCCGTCCTCGGCCGTCACCGCGCCATGGCGGTCCACATGAGCAAGAAAGACCGGCCCCGCCGCATCGTTCAGGCGCACCACGCAAAGATTTCGCGGCCGCTCGACCGACGCGCCCAACGTTTCGAAATCGCGCGCGAGGTGATCGAGATAAGGGGTTTCGTGCCCGACCACGCTGGGGAAGTCGAGATACTCGTTCGTCTTGGCGAGAATGCGCGCGAACAGCGCAGAGTCGGCGGGCAGGCTCACAGCTTCTCCACGAACACCGTACCGGCCGAGTAGCCGGCGCCGAACGAACAGATCACGCCTTTATCGCCGGAAACCAGATCCTCGGAATGCTTGTGAAAGGCGATGATGGAGCCAGCCGAGGAGGTGTTGGCGTATTCATCAAGAATCGTCGGCGCGTCCTCGCCGCCGGCGTCGCGGCCGAACACCTTCTTGGCGATCATCAAATTCATGTTGATGTTGGCCTGGTGCAGCCAGACCCGGCGCATGTCCTCGGCCGACAGGCCCAGCTCGTCCATATGCCCGCGGATCATGTCCGACACCATGGGCACGACTTCCTTGAAGACCTTGCGGCCTTCCTGAACGAAGAGCTTGTCGTCCTTCGGCGCGCCGTTCTGGATCGGCTTGTTGTCGCCGGTAGGTTTCTCGGTGCGGTTCAGGAACCCGAAATTATTGCGGATATTGTTGGAGAACTTCGTCTTCAGCTTGGTGCCGAGAATCTTCCAGCCGCCCTCGCCCAGATCGTCGCGCTCCAACAGCACCGCCGTCGCGACGTCGCCGAAAATGAAATGGCTGTCGCGGTCGCGCCAGTTGAGATGGCCCGAACAGATCTCCGGATTGACCACCAGAATGGCGCGCGCATGGCCTGCGGCGATCTGGTCGGCGGCGGCCTGAAGCCCGAACGTGGCGGACGAACACGCCACGTTCATGTCGAAGCCGAACCCGTCCTCAATCCCCAGCGCGTCCTGAATCTCAACCGCGATGGCGGGATAGCCGCGCTGCATGTTCGACGCCGCCACGATCACCCCGTCCACGTCCGCCGCGGTCTTTCCCGCGCGCTCAAGCGCGTCCAAACACGCCTTCACGCCGATTTCGGCGAGCACGGACAGCTCGTCATTGGAGCGTTCGGGAATGAAGGGAACCATGCGCTCGATGTCGAGCACGCCGGTCTTGTCGATCACATAGCGGCTCTTGATGCCGGACGCCTTTTCGATGAACTCCACCGAACTCGGCGCCAGGGGGGCGAGCTCGCCAGCCTCGATCTGCGGGGCGTGATCGGCGTTGTACTTGGCCACGTAAGCGTTGAAGCTTTCGACCAGCTCGGCGTTGGTGATGGACTCGTCCGGCGTGTAAAGGCCGGTCGAGCGAATGACGGCGGCGGTCATGCAAAGCTCCGGGCGGATAATCGACTCTTTTCGACCCGCAACTTAGCCCTGCTCGCCGCGCTCGCCAACCAGCACCGCGCATGGGCGTATGCCGGAGGCGCCGCAGCCGGCCGGTGATCCGGCGCGATGCGCGCGGCGTAGACACGGGCGAGCAGCACCGAGGTCGCCCGATGACCCGACAAAGCCCCGCCGACCCCCGTCCCGCACGCCGCCGCACGGCTGACCGGCGCAGCGGACGCGACCGGTTTTTCAACGCCCGCGGCGCGCTTGCGCTTGATCGTGACCGGTCCGGCCACCGGCGCTACGCCGCGCTCTACGACGACCTGTTGAGTTGAACAGGCCTGAGCGCCGCGGCCGCAAGGTGCCTGCGGGCCGTCTGGAGCGTACGGCGCGTCTCGCCGGCCTGGGCGCGGGGCTCGCCGGCGGTGCGGCTGTGAGCGCGATGTCGGCCTGGACGCGCGGTGAGCGAACCGGCTTCGCCGATCACGCCTTCAGCCCAGCCAACGCCCGGCGCTTCGCCGGCGAACTCGCCCGGCTTCGCGGCGCGGCGCTGAAACTGGGCCAGCTTGTCTCCATGGATGTGGGCGCGGTGGCCCCGGCCGAGTTCGCAGAAGCCGCCGAGCTGTTGCGCGCCGGCGCCGACCCGATGACGCCGGGCCAGCTCAAGCGCGTGCTGGACCGGCGCTGGGGCCGGAACTGGCTGTCGCGTTTCGAGACCTTCGAGCCGCGCCCGTTCGCGGCGGCCTCCATCGGACAAGTCCACCGCGCGCGGACCCATGAGGGGCGCACGCTTGCAATCAAGCTGCAGTATCCCGGCGTGAAGCGCAGCATCGACTCCGATCTCGACTCGGTCGCCTCGCTGGTGCGCCTGTCCGGCGTTCTGCCACGCACGTTCGATCTGGATCCCTATCTGGACGAGGCGCGCCGAGCGCTGCACGAGGAGGCGGACTACGCCCGCGAGGCGGCGTGCATGAGCGCCTCCGCCGCCGCGTTGGGTGAGACGTCGGTGTTCACCACGCCGAGGCTCGATGAGTCCTTGAGC
>JBKHAZ010000142.1:0-7131 GCA_046542605.1 Oceanicaulis sp.
CTCGTCGCTGAGCGTGACGAGGATTATGCCCCTATTGACGACCTCTCTGAGCGTTTCAGACGCGTCGAATGGGGTTTCCCGCGAAAGGCGGTCTAGGTTTTCGACAAGCAGATATGAGCCTCGTGGAACTAATCCACGGTCGATGGCCTCGATGAACTGTCCAAGCGCGCCTTTTTCTGCGTTCGCGCCACGAAACGCCGAGACCCCAAGATCGTGGAACGTCAGCTCACGGTCCAGCTCAAGGCCGTGTTTGTCAGCGTAACCCTCGGCCAAAGCCATCTGTCGTCGAAAGCTGTCCCCTTGGCTTTGTTCAGGCCGGGAGAACCGCAGGTACGAGAACGCCTTCGGCTTCGCGGCGGCTTCGGTCTGGGTGAGTTCGTCGTGGTAGTCCTTCACGTCCTTCCTCCGTTAGCGGACAGGTGAATACCGCGACCCCCATGAATGTGAAGAGGAGGTCTCCACGATCACTACATGCTCATGGTCGGCCCGCCGGGCGCGGGGAAATCCATGCTCGCCGAACGCGCGCCGGGGCTTCTCCCGCCGCTCGACGCCAGGGAGTTGCTGGAGTTGTCCATGATCCAGTCGGTCGCCGGACTTGTGGAGCGCGGCCGGCTCTCGCGCACCCGGCCCTTTCGCGCCCCGCACCACTCCGCCTCCATGGCTGCGATGGTGGGCGGCGGCACGCGCATCAAGCCCGGCGAAGCCTCCCTCGCCCATCACGGCGTATTGTTTCTCGACGAGTTGCCGGAATTTCACCCCCAGGTGCTCGACAGCCTCCGCCAGCCCGTCGAGACCGGTGAGATCGCCGTGGCGCGCGCCAACCAGCGCATCACCTTTCCCGCCCGTTTTCAGCTGATCGCGGCGATGAATCCCTGCCGTTGCGGCTGGGCCGGGGAAAACGGCGAGGCCTGCGCGCGCGGACCGAAATGCGCGCAGAGCTACCAGGCGCGCGTCTCCGGACCGATGATGGACCGCATCGATCTGCAGATCGACGTGCCGCCGGTGACCCCCGCCGATCTCGCCCTGCCGCCGGCGCCGGAGGGCACGGCGGAAGCGGCCGCCCGCGTCGCGGCGGCGCGCGCGGTCCAGGCCGAGCGCGGCGGGTTGAACGCCAGACTCGGCGGAGACCGGCTGGATACGATCTGCGCGCCCGACGAGCCCGGGCGGGCGCTTCTGGCCAAGGCCAGCGAAGCCATGGGCCTGACCGCGCGCGCCTATCACCGCATCCTGCGCGTGGCGCGCACCATCGCGGATCTGGACGGTGCGGACGGGGTGCGGCGCATCCATATCGCAGAAGCGCTCAGCAATCGCCGTCAGCGCACCACGGGTCAGGCCGTGTCCCGGCCGGGCGCCTTTACGCCTTGAGTCCGGCGTGCGCCGTCCAGCCTTCCTTAACGCTGTCGGGCCTAAATCTGCGCGGTGATGACCGAGCCGTCCGCCCCTTCCAAGCGCGCAGAGCGCGCCCCGCCCGCCGAGGCCGTCATCGACGCCATGGACGAGCTCGTGCTCGTCCGCGACGCAGCCGGGCGCGTGGTGTCGGTGAACCGGGCGTTTCTCAGCGCCTTCGGCGGCGAGCGGTCCGACTGGATCGGGCGCTGGTTCGCCGTCGCGCCCGCCTTTGGCGAGGACGGCGCGGCGCGGCGCTACGACGCCGCCATGCGCACCAGGGCCGGCCCGGCCTGGATCGAATGGTCGGAAACCCCCACCCCGGGCGGCGGTGCGGTGGCGGTGGGCCGCGACGTCAGCCGCGAGCGCACCGCGCGGGCCGAGGAAAGCGAAGCCGCGCGCGGCAAGTCGATCTTCTTCGCCTCGGTCACCCATGAGCTGCGCACGCCGCTTTCGGGCGCGCTCGGCGCGGCCGCGCTGCTGGAGGAGACCGGGCTGAAGCCCGATCAGGCCGCCTATCTGGACGCGGTGCGATCCAGCGCCGCCCACGCCCTTGCGCTGATCGACGATATTCTCGACCTCACCCGGCTCGAAGCCGGCCGGCTGGAGCTGCGCGAGGAAGCGATCGATCTGCGCGCGCTGGTGGAGGACGTGGCGGAAATTCTCGCCCCGCGAGCGGCCGAGAAAGGGCTGACCCTGGCCCACGCGGTCGCCGCGGAAGTACCCGAGAAGGTCAGCGCCGATCCTGCCCGCCTGCGCCAGGTCCTGTTCAATCTCGCCGGCAATGCGGTGAAGTTCACCCAGACCGGAGGCGTTCTCATCGGCGCGGAGCGCGCCGGGGAGCGCATGCGCCTGACCGTGCGCGACACCGGGCCTGGCGTTTCCGGAGCCGATCAGGCGCGCCTCTTCGAGTATTTCGAGCGCGGCTCGGCCGAGCGCACCAACGCGCCGGGCGCCGGCATCGGGCTTGCAATGGTGCGCCGCCTCGCCGAGGCCATGGACGGAAGCGTCGGCGTGCGCTCCGAGCCCGGGCGCGGCGCGCTGTTCTGGTTCGAGGCGCCGCTGACAGCGCTCGCCGGTCCTCCGTCCGCGCGCCCGCTGGCCGGACGCGTGACGATCACCGCCAGCAACCACATGATCGTGCGCGAAGCCCTGCGCCGCCAGTGCGCCGCGCTGGGCGCGCAAAGCCTGGACGCCGCGGATGCGCGCCAGGCCCTGCGCCTGGCGTCTGAGTCGAGCCGGCCGGTCACCGTGCTGCTGGATGAAGGCTGGGCCGAACTCGCCGAGAAGATCAAGCAGGCCGCCCCTGGCGCGCGCGTGCTGGCGATCGCCCAGCCGCGCACCAAGGACCAGTACGCGCCCGAAACGCGTCCGCCGGGCTTTGACGGCTGGCTGGTCGCGCCGGTCAGGCTCGCCTCGCTGGCGCTTTATGCGGCCGGCGCCGGCATCGCCGAACCGCCCCCGGCTCCGGAGCCGGAGGCGGCTGCGCCGATTCGGCCGCTCGCCGGGCTGCGCGTGCTCCTGGCCGAGGACGATCCGGTCAATTCGATGATCGCGAAGACCGTGCTATCCCGGCTCGGCGCGGAGGCGGTTCACGTGGTTGACGGGCGGGCGGCCGTTGAAGCGGCCTCGGGCGGCGGGTTCGACGCCGCGCTTCTGGATCTGCGCATGCCCGAGCTTGGCGGACAGGACGCCGCGCGCGCGATCCGCTCGCTGGGCGGCGCGCCGTCCGCGGCGCCGATCATCGCCCTGACCGCCAACGCCACCGAGGCCGACAGGGCCGACTGCCTCGCCGCCGGCATGGACGAATTCCTGACCAAGCCGCTCGACGCCGACGCGCTGGTGAGGACCCTGACACGCTTGTGCGGGGATCGAAACCGGGCCAGTTTCGGTTAGTCCTTAACGCTCTTTCGAGGCTCGCCCATGGTCGACGCTGCGGCAGACGAGCGGCGAAGTTTTCGCCAGTCCCTCACCTCTCTCGGCGCGAGGCGCGCCACCGCGATGCTGGTGTTGGGCTTTGCGGCCGGGCTTCCCATTCTTCTCGTGTTCTCCACCTTGTCAGCCTGGCTGGCGGTGGAGCACGTCTCGATGACGGCGATCGGGTTCTTCGCCTGGGCGAGCCTGTCCTATTCGCTGAAATTCATCTGGGCGCCGCTTGTGGACCGGATACGGCTTCCGGTGCTGGAGGGAATGCTCGGCCGGCGCCGGTCCTGGCTGCTGGTCGCACAGGTCTGCCTGATCGCCATGATCGCCTTCACGGCGTCGCTCAATCCCTCCGAAACTCTGACCCTGACCGCGTTCGGCGCGGTGATGATCGCCTTCTTTTCCGCCACCCAGGACATCGCGCTGGACGCCTGGCGCATCGACGTCGCCGACGATCAGGACCAGGCGCTCATGGCGGCGATCTACCAATGGGGCTACCGCCTCGGCCTCATCCTGGCCGGCGCGGGCGCGTTGTGGATCGCCGACGCCACCAATTTCAACACCGCCTATCTGGTCATGGCGCTGGCTCTGCTCGCCGGACCGCTCGCGGTGTTCGGCGCGCCGCGCCCGCCCGATCCCCAGACCGACGCCGGCGGGATCGGCGCGGTGCGCGAACGCACCGGCCGCGGGCCGGTGGGCGAAGCGGTCGCCTGGCTTTACGGCGCGATCATCGCGCCCTTCATGGATTTCGTGGGCCGGTATCGATGGCTCGCGGTCTTTATCCTGGCGCTGATCGGGCTTTACCGGCTGACCGATTTCGTCATGGGGTTCATGGCCAACCCCTTCTATCTCGAGCTTGGCTATTCGCTCACCGACATCGCCAATGTGTCGAAATTCTACGGGATCTGGGTGACGCTGGTGGGCGCGTTCGTCGCCGGGCTCGCAGCCAATCGCTACGGCATTTATCCCGTGCTGCTGTCCGGTGCGATCGTGGGGGCGGCGTCCAATCTGGCTTTTGCGTGGCTGGCGACGCTCAACGATCCGGGCATCGCCGAGCTGATCGGCGCGATCACGCTGGAGAACGCGTCCGGCGGCTGGGCCGGCACGGCGCTCATCGCCTATATGTCCAGCCTGACGAACCGGGCGTTCTCCGCGACGCAATACGCCCTGTTCTCAAGCTTCTACGCCCTGCCTGGAAAGCTGTTCGGCGGCCTCTCGGGCGCCATGGTGGAATCGCTCGGATTCGCCGGTTTTTACGTGGTCACCGCCCTGATCGGGGTGCCGGCGATCGTGTTCGTGATCGTGGCCATGCGCTGGCGCTTCGCGCGCACCATGGCCAAGCACGAGCCGCAGATCAGCTAGATCCCTCGCCCGGTTCCGCACCGCCGTTCGCCCCGGCCAGATCGTGCGCGGCCAGCGCGGCGAGGGTGAGGATATCGGCCACGCCGGCGCCCAGGCGGGCGATCTGCACCGGTTTTTCAAGACCCAGCAGCATCGGACCCAGCACCGTCGCGCCGCCGGCCGCGCCCATCAGCTTGGTGGCGATGGAGGCGGAGTGGATGGCGGGCATCACCAGCACGTTCGCCGGCCCCGACAGGCGCGAGAACGGGTAGAGCCGTCGATGGTCGGGATCGAGCGCCACATCGGCGTTCATCTCGCCTTCGAACTCGAAATCGGTTTCGCGCCGCTCCAGCTCGGCGACGGCCGCCTGGATCGCGTCGGCGCGATCGCCGGACGGGTTGCCGAAGGTGGAATAGGACAGGAACGCCACGCGCGGCTCCACGCCGAAGCGGCGGGCCGCCGCGGCGGTCTCGCACGCCATGTCCGCAAGCGCCTGCGGGGAGGGAAATTCGGTGACGTTGGTGTCGGCGATGAACAAGGTGCGCCCCTGGCTCAGCACCAGGCTCATCCCCATGACGCGCTCATTGGCCTTGGGGTCGAGCGCGAGTTGCACGTCGCCCAGCGCCTGGGCGTAGTTGCGCGTCGTGCCGGTGACCATGCCGTGCGCGTCGTCCATGGCCACCATGCAGGCGGCGAAGACGTTGCGGTCATTGTTGACGAGGCGCTGCACGTCGCGGCGCAGATAGCCCTGGCGCTGCAGGCGGGCGTAGAGGAAGTCGCCATAGTCCGCATTGCGGTCGGAAAGCCGCGCATTGACGATCTCGATGGCGTCTTCGGGCACGCCCAGCAGGCGCATGTTCGCTTTCACCGTGTCTTCGCGCCCGATCAGGATGGCCTGGCCCAGATCCTGATTCTGGAAGGCGTGGGCGGCGCGGATCACGGCCGGTTCCTCGCCTTCGGCGAACACGATGGCCTTCTTCGGACCCGAGCGCACCTCGTCCTGGATCGCCTGAAGGATCGCCGCGGTGGGGTCGAGCCGGCGCGCCAGCGCGGCCTTGTAGCTGGCCATGTCCGCGATGGGCTTTCGCGCCACCCCGCTCTCCATCGCCGCCTCGGCCACATAGGGCGGCACATGGCTGATCAGGCGCGGATCGAACGGGGCGGGAATGATGTAGGTCTTCCCGAAGGTGGGCCGGGCGCCGTGATAGGCGGCGGCCACCTCGTCGGGCACGTCCTCGCGCGCCAGCCCGGCGAGCGCGCGGGCGGCCGCGATCTTCATCTCCTCGTTGATCGTCCGGGCCCGGACATCCAGCGCGCCGCGGAAAATATAGGGGAAGCCCAGAACATTGTTGACCTGGTTGGGATAGTCCGACCGGCCGGTGGCCATGATGGCGTCCGAGCGCGCCTCGGCGACCTCTTCTGGGGTGATCTCCGGATCAGGATTGGCCATGGCGAAGATGATCGGATCGGCGGCCATGGATTTCACCATGGATTTCGTCACCGCGCCCTTCACCGACAGACCGATGAAGCAGTCCGCCCCGTCCAGCGCGTCATCCAGCGTGCGCGCCGGCGTGTCGGCGGCGTGGGCCGACTTCCATTGGTTCATGCCGGCCTCCCGGCCCTTGTAGATCACGCCCTTGGAGTCGCACAGGATCGCGTTGTCGTGCGCGACGCCCATGGCCTTGAGAAGCTCCAGCACCGCGATGCCCGCCGCGCCCGCGCCGTTGACCACGATCTTCAGGTCCTCGATGCGCTTTCCGGTCAGCTCGCAGGCGTTGATGATGCCGGCCGCGGAAATGATCGCCGTGCCGTGCTGGTCGTCGTGGAAGACCGGCACGTCCAGCGCTTCGCGCAGGCGCTCCTCGATGATGAAGCAATCCGGGCCCTTGATGTCTTCCAGATTGATGCCGCCGAAGCTCGCGCCAAAGCGGCGCACGCATTCGTAGAAGGCGTCGGGATCGGCCTCGTCGACTTCAATATCGATGGCGTCCACATCGGCGAAGCGTTTAAACAGCACCGCCTTGCCCTCCATCACGGGCTTCGACGCCATGGCCCCCAGATCGCCGAGGCCCAGAATGGCCGTCCCGTTGGAGATCACCGCGACCATATTGCCCTTCGAGGTGTAGTCGTAGGCGAGGTCGGCGTCCTCTGCGATCGCCTTGACCGGCGCGGCGACGCCCGGAGAGTAGGCCAGCGAGAGATCGCGCTGGGTCGCCATGGGCTTGGTGGCGCGCATGGCGAGCTTTCCGGGCTCCGGGTAGCGGTGGAAGTTCAGCGCTTCTTCGTCGTCCACGCGGGGGCGTTCGGTCATGCGGGCGTCGTCCTGTCGAGCAAGGCGTTGGGCGGGGAGACCAACCCTAACGCCCCTCACGAACAAGACAATGCGCGGCGTGCGGACGCTCCGGCGCTGCGGCGAAGTGTTGAAAACCGCCGCCTGAGGCCCGCCGCGATGCGCTTGGCGGCCTTCATCCCGCTTGCGGA
>JBKHAZ010000143.1:0-7110 GCA_046542605.1 Oceanicaulis sp.
AAAGCGAGGCGGCCGCGCTGCGGATCGGGGGATGGCTGGCCGAGGGCGATTACGAGGGCCTTGTCCTCGACTATCGCGGCGCGGTGATAAAAGCCGACCCGGACGCTTCGCGCGCGCTGGCCGACGCCTCGGCGGCGGCGTTTCCACGCGGCGTTCTGGTGGGCTATCTCAGCGACGCGCCTAGCGCGCCCTACACGAAGCTGATGACAACGCTCCTGCGCGATCGCGGCGTGAAGGCGGCGCGCGCGGGCGATTTCGACACGCTTTACGGCGCGCTTGTGGGCCGGCTCACCATCCTGGTGGAATGAACGGACCGCCGGTGAGGGTCTCGAACTGGGCCGCCGCCTTGATCGCCAGCTGATCGGCCCCGCGCGCGGCCATGAACTGGATCGAAACCGGCCGTCCGTCGCGCGAGCGGCCCATGGGAACCGCGGTCGCCGCGCATCCGGCCATGTCGGCGAAGGCGGTCAGGTCGGCTTGCCCCGCCGGGGGCTCTTCGCCGAACGCGAAGGCGGGCTCGAGCGCGGTGGGCGCGGCGACCAGATCGCAGCGTGAGAACCAGGCTTCGGCGTCGCCCTCCACCCGCCGGATCTCCTCATAGGCGGCGTGCGCCTTGTCGGCGGGCTGGCCCGCACCCCAGTCCAGCAGCCGCCGGAAATGATTCGAGAACCCCTTGGGGTCCTCTTTCAGTTTTTCGGCGTGGACCTGATGACCCTCAAGCTCGCTGATCAACAGGCCGCGCCGGCGCGTCCGGCCGTACTGATAGCGGTGCGGGCTGACCTCGATCAGCTCGGCGCCGGCGTTTTCGAGGCGGGCGAGCGCGGTGCGCCAGGCGCTGGCGACGTCGCGATGGAGCGTCAGCGCGTCTTCAAAGCGCCAGACGCCGATCTTCAGCCCCGTCAGCCCCTTTTGCGGCCGCTGGGGCCGGCCGCAGAGCGCGGCGAGGAAGGCGGACAGATCGCGCGCGGATCGGGTCAGCGGACCGACATGGTCAAGCGTTCGGGACAGGGCGATCACGCCGTCCGTGGGCACAAGGCCGCGGCCCGGCTTATGGCCCGCCACACCGCAATAGGCGGCCGGAATGCGCACGCTGCCCATGGTGTCGGTGCCCAGCGCCATGACGCACAGCCCCGCCGCCACGGCCGCGCCCGAACCGCCCGACGAACCGCCCGGCGTGATCGCTTCGTCAGCGCCGCCCCAGGGATTGAGCGTGCGGCCGAACCAGGGATTATCGGTGACCGCGCCCAGCGCGCCCTCCTCCATGTTGACCGTGCCCGCCACGATGGCGCCGGCGCGTTTGAGCGCGGCGACGCAGGCCGCGTCCTCGCGCGCGATGCGGCGCTCATAGGCCTTGATCCCGGCGTGCCAGGGCAGGCCCGCGACCGCGATATTGGCTTTGACCAGCACGAAGGCGCCGTCGATCTCCGACAGCGGCGCGCCGCGCGCCCAGCGGTCGGCGCTGTCGGCGGCCTCGGCCCGCGCATCCTGCAGCCGCGTGTCGAGGACGGCGTTAAGCTTGGGATTGAACCGCGCGATGCGCCCGGCATAGGCGTCGAAGACTTCAAGCGGGCTCCAGCGCCCGAGCGCGAACGCGCCCGCCTGGGCCTGCCAGGTGCGTTGCGCGGCGCTCAAAGGCAGGTCGGCGGCGGTGGTGACGCTCATTTGAACCGTTCGTCGATGAGCCGGATCGGCTTCTGGCGGACTTCCGTCTGGGTAAGATCGGCCAGTTCGCCCGGCTTCGCCAGCGAAACGCCGACCTCGATCCCCAGCGCCGTCTTCAGATGCCCGGCGAAGGCGTCACGTACGGCCTCGCTCTGCTCTTTGGTCTCGGCCATGACGATGAATTCATCCCGGCCCGAGGCGTCGCGGATCGCCTTGCAGATGAAGTCGCCGGCGAAGGCGGGGTGCTCTTCCAGCAGCGGGCCCATGGCCTGGGGAAAAATGTTGATGCCGCGGATCTTCACCATGTTGTCGGAGCGCCCCAGGAACCCCTCGATGCGCTTGAACCGAAGTCCCAGCGGGCTCGCATCGGTCTTCACCTTGGTGACGTCATGGGTGTTGAAGCGGATGATCGGGTAGACGTCGTCCTTGTAAAGGCACGTGCAGATCATGTCGCCCTGCTCGCCGTCCGCGACCGGCTTGCCGGTGTCGATGTCGGCGACTTCGAGATACTGGGCGTCCTCCTGCACGTAAAGCCCGGAGCGGTCCGGTCCTTCGCCGGCGATGATCCCGGTGTCGCCCACTCCGTACCAGTCGAAGCACGCCGCCCCGCCCCAGGCTTTGGACAGCGCCTCGCGGTCCTCCCGCCCCAGATGGCCGGAGATCATGCGGATGTTCAGGTCCGTCACAGGGTCGATGCCCTGCTCCTCGGCCACGCGCGCCAGCTTCTTGATGTAATCGGCGAAGCCCACGATCACCGTGGCGCCGAAATCACGCATCAGCTCCACCTGGCGCGCCGAGCGGGTTTCTACGCCGGTGCCTGCGCTCATGAAGATGGCGCTTGTCCAGTGGATCACGGCCTCGCGCACGTAATGGCCGCCATTGATCATGCCGTGGCCGTAGACCGAGTGGACCACGTCGTCCGGTTTCAGGCCCTGAAAGCGGTACATGCGCGCCAGAAGCAGGTTCTGCACCTCGCGGCTTTTCGCCCCGAACAGCAGGACCTGCGGCGTGCCGGTGGTGCCCGACGTGGTGTGCATCACCACGTTGGGCTTGCCTTCGCGGTGGCTGTCGCGCCCGTCGAAATCGCCGAAGGGCGGATTGCGCGCGATGGAGTCCATGATGTCCTGCTTATCAAAGCTCGGCAGGTCGCAGATCTGCTCAAGGCTGGTGATGTCGCCCGCCTCGATCCCCGCCCCGCCCCAGAGCTTGCGGTAGAAGGGCGTCTTCCAGGCGCGCTCGACGCTTCTCAGGAACAGCCGGTTCTGACGCGCGAACAATTCGTCGCGGCTGATCGATGTGGCGAAGTCGACGAAGTCGGCGCCGATGGGATGATCGGCCTGAACCGCGCTCCAGTCGGCGGCGTCGAAATAGCTGCGATGTCCGTCCTTAGAGGCGCTCACCGTCCCCCTCCCCTTCTTCTGGCGGCGAGCCTGGCCCGCCCTCTTCCTCTTCGGCGCTGAAGGCCTTCAGCGCGTCGGCGTCGCCGGCCGCCAGCCGGGCGATGACGCCGCTGTCGTCAAGCGAGGGCGCGGTCCAGACCGCCCGGCACAGGGCGCGGTCGATGTCCTCGCGCGCCTCGCCGAAACCGAAGCCGAGGCATTCGGCGCGCTTGGCGGCCACGTCCTCCGGGCTCATGGGGTCGGCCGGCGAGCCGTAGAGCGCGTCGAGCTTCACGCTCAGCGTCTTGCCGTTGGAAAGCTTGGCGCGCGCGGTCTGCGGCGTGAACCGCGCCGGGTCGCTGATGTCCGCGTCGATTTCGACCGAGATCGTCTCGGCCAGGCGCAGAACGGCGCGCTCCTCAAGCGCCCCGTCGGTGAAGTCGGCGAGCCCGACCGCGCCGCGAGTCAGCGCCACGGCCCCGATATACGGAAAACAGAGCCGGGCGTAATTGACCTGCATCTCATCCTTCACCGGACGGCCCACCAGGCGATGGATCAAGGGCGGAGCGGTGAGCGTGACGCGCTCGATCGCGTCGGGCGTCGCGCCCTGCTCGCGCAGCTGTTTCATCAGCATGATCCCGCCGTGGGCCGCCCGCCCGGTGGGGAAGGGCTTGTAGCTCACCTCCTCGATGCGGAAGGTTTCGCCCAGCGAGGCGAGCACCGGCTCGATCTCGAAGGCCTCTTCAAACAAGGTGAGATAGCCGTAGGCGCCCTCGAACACCTCATGGGGTCCGGGAAAGCCGGCGAAGGCGAGATCATTGGCGACGATCGCCGCGCGCGCCGCACCGGCGATCTGCACGGGCAGGGCGGGCTTGCCCTCCACATGGGCCTGCATGGTCCCGGCGGCCTGGGCGAGCGCATAGCCCAGCGCATCGAGCGCCTGGTCCTTGGTCGCGCCGCGCAGGCGCGCCACGCCCAGCGTCGCGCCGAACAGGCCGGCCGTCGCGGGGCGGAAGAAGCGGATCGGGCTTTGCACCGCGACGCCGAGCCCGGCGGCGACGTCCACCGCGCCGGTCATGGCGGCGAGGTATTCGGTCCCGCTGGCGCCGGACGCCTCCGCCTCGGCGGTGAGCGCCGCGCCGATCACGGCCATGGGATGGATCACCGCGGGCTCATGCACGCAGTCATATTCCTGACAGTGGATCTGAAACCCGTTCATATAGGCCGCGGCCTGGGCGGGCAGTCGTCCGCCGCCGGCGAAGACATGGGCGACCCGGTCCTCCTCGCCCGCCTTGCCCCAGCCTTTCACCACGTAGAGCAAATGATCCGAGAGCCAGGCGCGCCGGCCTGCGATCCCGACCGCGAGCGTGTCGAGCAGGAAATGCTTCAGGTCGGCCTGGGCCGAAGCGGGGATGCTGGACCACTCCAGCCCCAGCACGTGTTCGGCGAAGCGGTGGGCGGCGTTGGCGGCTTCAGCCATCAGCTTGCCTCCCCGGCGACTGCGAGACTGGAGGCGAACCGCTCCACCGGCGCGCCGTCGGACAGGGCGAGCGCGTTCGACACCAGCGCGCCGGCCGCCTCCGCGCCGAGCCCGGCGTAACGGGCGAGCTTGCGCGCCTTGGCGGTGAGCTGCTCGAGCGCGAGCGGGTTTTCCGGATCGCCGAGCGCGTCCGGCGCGTCGAACGTCCGCGCCGCGCCGCCGGGCGACGCGACGTCCAGCCGGGCGCCGTATCGCGCGGGGTAGCGCGCCTGATATGGATCGCCGGACGTCACCGACACCTTGGAGGCGAGGGTGCGCACGTCCGCGCGCTCGTAGACCGCCGGTTCGAAATGGTCGAGTTCAGGCTCGCCGAACAGCAGCGCGGCGGCCACCGAATGCTGCAGCGAGAATTTCGCCTCGATCACGGAGCGCGGCTCAGCCCGGTCGCAGAATTTCAGCGCGTCGGCGTAGGTCGTCAGGGTCATCTGCGTGATACGCGCCGGGTCGACGCCCGCGGCGCGCGCGGCGAGCGCGGCGTCGATGGCCGCATGGGCGTGGCGGCAGGCCGGCCAGGGCTTGAAGCTCACATCCTCGATGAGCCAGCCGTCATGGCCGGTCAGCACGTCCTGCGGATCGCCGTCCGGGCAGGTGGCGGCGAAGAAGCCCTGAGGGCCTTCCAGGATCTGCAGCGGGCCGGTCATGCCCGCGCTCGCCAGCATCGCCGCCGACAGGCCTGCGTGAGCGGCGCGTGCGGTGTGGAGCTGTTTCGCCATGGAGCCGGCCTCGTGACGCGTCTGCCAGAAGCCCGACGCCTGGGTGCCCGCAAGAGCCAGGGCGTGCGCGGTCGCGCCGGGGTCCAGCTTGAACGCGCCGGCCGCCGCCGCGGCGGCGCCGAAAGGCCCGCACGTGCCGGTGTTATGCCAGAAGGCGTAGTGGCCCGGTCCCACCGCGCGGCCCAGAGCGATCACCGCCTGATACCCGCGCACCACCGCGCTTAAGAACGATTCGGCCGACAGTTGCGCGGTCTGAGCCGCAGCGAGCGCTGCGGGAATGACGGTGGGTCCGGGATGCAGGATGGCGCGCTTGTCCACGTCGTCCATCTCAAGGACATTGCCGAGCGCGCCGTTGATCATGGCCGCGGTGAGCGGACTGGCTCCGCGCGCCCGGC
The DNA here is from genome assembly GCA_046542605.1 of Oceanicaulis sp. Taxonomy (GTDB): domain Bacteria; phylum Pseudomonadota; class Alphaproteobacteria; order Caulobacterales; family Maricaulaceae; genus Oceanicaulis. The sequence goes on from JBKHAZ010000143.1 coordinate 5,690, forward strand.
CCGCCACCGCGCAGCGGCCCGGTCCTTCCGCCATCAACCCCGCCGCCATGGCGCGGCCGGCCGGGCTCGCCGCGCCGGCGAGCGCACACCCCGCCCAGTCCAGCACATGCAGCGCGGCGCGCGCCTGCAGCCGGGCCGGAACCGGCCGGGCGAGGCGCTCGGCGAGGGCTTGTGTGACGGAAAGACTTTGTCCGGACATAATCCTCTCGTAGCATGAGCGAAGCGCGGGCGGAAAGCCTGCAAAACCCGTTCTTCCGTCAAGGGGTCCCGCCCGCCCATGCCGGCCGCTCCCGTTTCGCTTGATCCCGCCGCGCTGGCCGAGCGGCTGCGCGCGCAGCTCCCGGCGCGCGCGCGCGTCTACGTCCCTGGCGTCGCGGCCGAGCCGTACGCGATCGCGCGGGGTTTCGCAGGCGCACCCGGCTTGGCGGACGGGCTCACCTTCTTCGGCGTGTGGATCCCCGGAGTGAACCGCACCGACTGGAGCGCGCTGGGCGGGGCGAGCCGTTTCGAAACCCTGTTCCTGGCGCCCGAGCTGCGCGCCGGGTTCGAAGCCGGGCGCATCGATTTTCTACCCTTCACCTACATCCGGGCCTGGCGCTGGCTTGAAACCACGCCGGTTGACGGCGCGATCCTTCAGGTCGCCCCGCCCGACGGCGACGGCAATTGTTCGCTCTCGCTCGCGAGCGATTTCACCCCGGCGATCTTTGAGCGGGCGGCGGTGCGCGTCGCGCAGGTCAATCCGGCGCTTCCGGCCATGCCCGGCGCTCCGTCCATTCCGCTCAGCGCCTTCGACGCGGTGTGCGAGATGGAGACCGATCCGCGCGGCTATGACGCCGGGCGCCTGGCGCCGGCGTTCGAACGCATCGCGGCCCGTATCGCCAATCTGGTGGAGGATGGCGCGGCGGTTCAATTCGGGCTTGGAAAGGTGCAGCTCGCCGTCCTTCCCGCGCTTCGATCCCATCGCAATCTGACGATCCATTCCGGCATGGTGTCGGATCCGCTCTTGGAGATCCTGTCCGGCGACACGGTGGCGGCGATCCGCACCGGGGCCGTGCTCGGCTCGGCCGCGCTCGCCGAAGCGCTGAAAGACGATCCGCGCCTTCAGATGACGCCGGTGAACCGCACGCACGCGCTGTCCATCCTGTCCGGCCTTGCGAAATTCACCGCAATCAACTCGGTCATCGAGGTCGATCTGTTCGGCCAGGCCAACGCCGAGTTCGCCGGCGGACGCCAGATCTCCGGGGGCGGCGGGCTGGTGGACTTCGCCCGCGGCGCGCAAGGCAGCCCCGGCGGCAAGGCGATCTTCGCGCTCGCCGCCACGGCGAAGGGCGGGTCGATCTCACGCATCGTGCCGCGCCTGCCCGCCGACGCCACGACGCTGACGCGCGCCGATGTGGAGATCGTGGTGACCGAGCATGGCG
>JBKHAZ010000144.1:0-7074 GCA_046542605.1 Oceanicaulis sp.
ACCACGCGGTCATCAATATTCCGCCCGGTCCGCGCCTCGGCGGCAACGTGGTGGATTTCGACCATGTGACCAAGGGCTTCGGCGACAAGCTGCTGATCAAGGATTTGGACTTCAAGCTGCCGCCGGGCGGCGTCGTGGGCGTGATCGGCCCCAACGGCGCGGGCAAGACCACCCTGTTCAAGATGATCGTCGGCGAAGAGCAGCCCGATGAAGGCAAGGTGACGCTGGGCGAGACGGTGAAGCTCGGCTATGTCAATCAGAGCCGCGACGCGCTCGATCCGAAGAAAAACGTCTGGGAGGAGATCTCCGGCGGCAACGACATGATCGATCTGGGCGGCCGCGAAGTGCCGAGCCGGGCCTATGTGGGCGCGTTCAACTTCAAGGGCGGCGATCAGCAGAAGAAGGTCGGCCTTCTCTCCGGCGGCGAACGCAACCGCGTGCACCTGGCCAAGATGCTGAAGGAGGGCGGCAACCTGCTGCTGCTCGACGAACCGACCAACGATCTGGACGTCGAGACCCTGTCGGCGCTCGAAAGCGCTCTGGAGGATTTCCCGGGATGCGCCGTGGTGATCTCGCACGACCGCTTCTTCCTGGATCGCATCGCCACCCACATCCTCGCCTTTGAAGGCGACAGCCATGTGGAATGGTTCGAAGGCGGCTTCACCGACTATCTCGAAGACAAGAAGCGCCGCCTCGGCGACGACGCCCTGGTGCCCAAGCGGGTGAAATTCCAGAAGTTCGAGCGGTGATTTCGGAGTGTCCGGCCGGGCGAAGCGCCCGGCCGGACACCGCGTTTCCTACAGCCGGAACGTCCCGATGATCGGGGTGTGGTCGCTCGCCTTTTGCTCGCCGCGCGGATCGCGGTCGATCTCGACGCCTTCCAGCCGGTCGGCGGCTTTGGGCGAAAGCAGCAGATGGTCGATGCGGATGCCGTTATTTTTCGGCCAGGCGCCGGCCTGATAGTCCCAGAACGTGTACTGGTGGGCGCGCCCGTCGGCGAGCTCGAAGGCGTCGGCGTAGCCCAGCCACAGAATCGCGTAGAATGCGTCGCGGCTCTCCTCACGGATCAGCGCGTCGCCGGCCCAGGCCGCCGCGTCGTGCACGTCGTCATCGCGCGGGATGATGTTGTAGTCGCCCGCCAGGATCACCGGTTCTTCAAGCCTTAACAGCTCGGCGGCGTGGTCCTTCAGCCGCTTCATCCAGACGAGCTTGTACTCGTATTTCGGACCCGGCGCGGGGTTGCCGTTCGGCAGATAGATCGAGGCGACGCGCACCGGGCCGGTTTCGGCGGCGATCACCGCCTCGATATAGCGCGCCTGCGGCTCGTCCTCGTTTCCGGGAAGAACGCGGTGCGCGATCTCCTCGATGGGGCGCTTGGAGAGGATGGCGACGCCGTTATAGCTCTTCTGGCCCGCCGTCTCGACATTATAGCCGAGCGCCTCGATCTCCAGGCGCGGAAACGCTTCGTCGACCGTCTTGATCTCCTGAAGACAGACCACGTCCGGGCTTTTTTCCTTCAGCCAGTCAAGCACGTTGGGCAGGCGCGCCTTGATCGAGTTGACGTTCCATGAGGCGAGGGTGAGAGTCATGGTTAAGTCCTGAAAAGACGAAGGGGAGAGCCATGGCCGAAATCGATGCGGGCGCGGGCGCGCCGGAGCCGAAGCGATACACATTCCTCGCCGTGATGGCCATGCTCGGCGCGAGCCTTGTGGCGGTCGCGCTGGGGTTTGGCGGCTACGGCATGTGGATCCCGTCAATGATGACGCTGAGCGGCCACGAGGCCATGGCCGCGGATTCCACGCCGTTGTTCTACGCCGTCATGGCGCTGATGATGGGCGGGCCGGTCTTCGCCGCGCTGGGCTTCATCGCGGGCTGGGTGGCGTTTACGATGTTCAAGGCGCCGTGGACGGGCGTGCGGCTCACCTTCTTCCTCCCGGTGATCTGGTTCGTCGCGCTGCTGGCCTGGATGGCGTTCGCCAGCGCGGCGCCGGTCTGCGAGGGGAGCCTCACCTGCGGGTGGTGAGGGTGCGCCCGTGCGGTATCTGGCTCTGAGCGGCCTGACAGTGCTGGCGTTTCTGGTTGCCGGAGGCTGCGTTTTTGTTTTCTGGATTGGACAATACGGGTGCGCCATGGGAGCGGCCTACATGCCGGGGCGCCAAAGCCTGATCCAGGGCTGCGATCCGTTCAGCGCCGCCTCGCTGATCGGCGGAGGCGTTGGCGCGTTCGTATCGATCGCCGGCGTCTTTGCTGGATGGCTCGTGGCGCTTCTGCGGCCCGGCTGGGGATTTATCCTCTACGCAGCCTCACCCGGCTACGCGGTCGCCATGGCGGCGCTTTCATTTGTCGTGGCGGCGCCTTTTCAGGTCTTCCACGATGCGCAGGGCCTTATTCCGTAAGCCGCCTAAAACCCTTCAAACCGCGCAAACTCGTCCACTTCGGCGCGCTTTGAGCGCAGCTGGTTGACCTTGGCGTCCTTGTCGGCGTGCCCCAGGGCCATGCCGCAATAGACGGCGTAGGGTTTCTCCACCCCGATCGCCTTGGCGACCGTGTTGCAATGGGGCGTCCAGGCCTCCTGCATGCAGGTGGAGAGGCCGCGGGCCTCGGCGGCGAGGGCGAGGCTCATCATGAACATGCCCAGATGCGCCCACTGATTCTCGTTCATCCGCGCGTCGATGGCGAAGAACAGGCCCACCGGCGCGCCGAAGAACTCATAATTCTGCAGCAGCCAGTTGAGCCGCGCCGCCTTGTCCTCGCGCGGCACGCCCATGAGCGCGTACATGTCCTCGCCCAGCTCATAGCGGCGCGAGCGATAGGGCTCCCAGAGCTTCTCGGGATAAACCGGAAAATCCGCCTCGTTGGTGAAGGGATCGGTCTCCAGCTTTGCCTTCACCGCGTCGATGACGCGCTGGCGCGCTTCGCCGGCGACGGCGACCACTTTCCAGGGCTGAACATTGCCGCCCGACGCCGCCCAGCGCGCCTCTTCCAGGATCTGCTCGACTTCGTCTCTTGAGACCGGCGTGTCTAGGAAGGCGCGCGTGGAGATGCGCTGCTTGAGCGCCTCGGAAACCGTCAGGCTCATGATCCCCCCAGGGGAAATGGGACTTAGATGGAAAAACTCGTCCCGCAGCCGCAGGCCGCGACAGCGTTGGGGTTCTTGATCTGAAAGCTCGCCCCAATGAGCTCGTCGACATAGTCGATCACCGAATCGGTGAGGAATTCCGCGCTCATGGGGTCGACCAGCACCGTCGCGCCGTCCTTCTCGATGCGCAGATCGTCGGCTTCGGCCTCATGGACCAGATCGTACTGGTAGGAGAAGCCGGAGCAGCCGCCCCCGACCACGGAAACACGCAGAAAATCAGCGCCTTGTGCCTTCATGATCTGCTTGATCTGGGCGGCGGCGCTGGCCGACAGGGAGATGTTCAGGTTTTCAAGCGTAGCGGTCATCATCGCCTCCGGGGGCGGGCGTTCGCGTTTGAGGTCGCCTTAATATATGGAGGCTAAGGCCCGGTCTTGCAAAGGGCTTGCATTGTTTCGGAGACAGATCATGGCGCGCGCCCCCTTCGCTTGCGACCCCGCCAAAAGCCGCGGCCGGCGGTTCGCCCAGCCCGAAAGCGCCATGCGCACCGCCTTCCAGCGCGACCGCGACCGGATCATCCATTCCAGCGCCTTCAGGCGTTTAAAGGAGAAGACCCAGGTCTTCGTCGCCCATGAAGGCGACGCCTACCGCACGCGGCTGACCCATTCGCTGGAGGTCTCCCAGATCGCCCGTACGCTCGCGCGGGCGCTCGATGTGGACGAGGATCTCGCCGAGGCCGCAGCCCTCGCCCATGATCTCGGCCACCCGCCGTTCGGGCACTCGGGCGAAGACGCGCTTCAGGACGCGATGGCGAAGTATGGCGGGTTTGACCACAACGCCCAGACCCTGCGCGTGGTCACCAAGATCGAGACCCGCTATCCCGAATTCGAGGGGCTGAACCTCGCCTGGGAGACGCTGGAAGGGGTGGTCAAGCATAACGGCCCGCTCATGGGCGCGGGCGACGATCCCGCAACGCTGCCCTGGGGCTTCACCGCCTATGAGGGATGGGAGGAGCTGGAGCTGCACACCCACGCCGGGGTGGAGGCCCAGATCGCGGCGCTTTCGGATGACATCGCGTACAACAATCACGATATCGACGACGGCTTGCGCTCCGGCATTCTGGCGCTGGACCAGCTGCTGGAACTGCCGTTGGTGGGCGACGCCTTCAAACGCTCGCGCGCGCGGTATCCGGACATCTCGGAAAACATCCTGATCCATGAGGCCGTGCGCGAGATGATCGGCGTGATGGTCGCCGACGTTCTTCAGGAAACCCGGCGCCGTCTGGGCCAGAGCGGCGCCGACAGTCCCGAGGCGGTGCGCGCGCTGCCCCATCCGGTCGTCAGCTTTTCCGACGAGATGACGGAAAAACTCTCCGCGGTGCGCCGCTTTCTCTACGCGAACATGTATCTGCACTGGAAGGTCAAGCGCATGAAGGAGAAAGGCAAGCACGTGGTGCGCGACCTCTTCGCCGCCTTCCTGGCCGACCCGATGCTCCTGCCGACCCCGGTTCAGAACAGCGCCGACGGACCGCACGGCGAATCCACCGCGCGCGCCGTGTGCGATTATATCGCCGGGATGACCGACCGCTTCGCCGTGGAGGAGCACGGCAAGCTCTTCCATGTGGAGGGCTGGCGTTAACCCACCGGCCTGGGGCGGGGGCGCTCGCCTCGCACGGTCACCGTCTCCACATCGCCGAACTCGGCCGGGGAGACGAAGTCGCGCCGGAACCAGGGATAGGCGGCGCTGTCGAAGACGTCGCGTAGCCAGTCGAGCACCTTGCGCACCCGCGTCACCCGGCGCTGGTCGGGATGGTAGACGATCCACAGCGTGATCGGCACGACCAGCCCCATGTCCACATGGACAAGGCCCGGAACCGTCTTCGCGGCGTAGGTGGGCATCATGGCGATGACCGCGCCGGAATGGACCGCTTCGGTGATCACCAGCGAGCTGTCCGTTGTCAGGGACGGGTTCATCATCTGCTTGATGGCGCTGGCCTCCTTGGGCCAGTGCGATTGCTGCTGACGATAGCTCACCAGATCGCCGATCCGGTGATTGAGCACGTCGGCGAGCCCGGTGGGCGGGCCGTACGTGTCGAGATAGCGCCGTGAGGCGAACGGCACGTAGTGCAGCGTCGCAAGCTCGTTGGCCACATAGGCCATGCGCTTTGATTCCACCATCTGCAGGATGACGTCCGCGCCCTCCGGCGCCGCCTCCCCGTCCACCCGGGTGATGATCTCCAGATTGATGAGCGGATTGGCCTCGACGAAGCTCGGCAGGTGCTGAGCGATCCAGAACCCCGTCACGCCGTCCGGCGCGGCGAGCCGCACCGTGCCGGCGTCGGCGCGGTCGGCCTGGTGGGCGATCCGCTCGATATCGCCGGCGGTGGACTGCATGATCTGGACCTGGGTCCAGATCCGCTCGCCCACGTCGGTGAGCTCCACGCCGTCCGCGCCACGCGTGACCAGGCGGGCGCCGATGCGCCCTTCCAGCTGCTCCAACCGGCGGCTCACCGTGGGCTGGCCGATGCCGAGCCGGCGCGCGGCCGCGCTCATGGACCCGGCCGAGACCAGGGCGTGGAAGATCCGCAGATCGTCCCAGTCGAAAACCTGGGGGCGGGGAGGCTGCGTCATCGTATCGGGGGCTCCGATTTCCGCATGGGGGCCATTCCGCTTTCGCTAGAGCCTTAAGCGCCGCCGAAAAGTAAACAATTGCTTAACGTTGCGCGGGGTGACCATGTACGACTACAATTTACAAGACGCATGCGCCAGTGAAGAAGGTGCGCGCACCGCAAATCTTCGCCGGATTCTCGAGCGTCGCGGATTCAAACCCACCGACGATGTCGAAGTGATCCGCGCGGCGCTGGCCATGGGCGCGGATGCGCTGGGGGGCGGGCTGGTGCCCGCCGAAACGGCGCTGGCGTGCGAGCTGAAGACGCGGCGCTGCTTCTTCACGCGCTTCGACGCGGACGGCGCGGTCGATGGCTTCATCGCGCTTCTCTATCTGAATGCGGACGGGTTCACCGCCTTGATGTACGGCCGCTTCGACCCGGCCCGGCCCGACCCGGCGCACCTGACCGGCCCGGACGAACCGGCGGCCGCCATTTATGTATGGTGCCTGGCCGGCGCGACGCCGCAGGCGCGCCGCGCCGTGGTGCGCGCGGTGACCGAGGCGCGACGGCGGGCCTTCCCGCATGTGGCGCTGTTCGCCCGGCCGGTGAGCCGGGAAGGGCGCATGATGACCGCCGCGCTCGATGCGCCGGGGTCCGGCTCGGCTTTCCTGGGCTGGGTGCCGGCGGGCTGAGCCGGCGCGACGGCATTTCTCACGCAATCGGAAGGAGCGAAGACCATGGACGGGACGAGCGTCGACGATTTCGAGCCGCAATTGAGCGTGCGGGTCGCGCGCACGCTTGAAGACCTCCAGAAGGTCATGGTGGTGCGGGCGCTCGTGTATATGAACGAGCAGGACTGCCCCTACGAAGAAGAATATGACGGCAATGATTTCGCCGGCGCGACACATTTCCTGTGCGAGTTCGATGGCGAACCGGTGGGCTCGCTGCGCCTGCGCTTCTTCAACGGCTTCGCGAAGATCGAGCGGGTTGCGCTGCGCCCGCACGCCCGCAAGGGCGGCGGGGCCCATCTTCTGATGGGCGCGGCCATCGAGACGATGCGCCGCAAGGGCTACACCAAATTCCTCGGCCAGGTTCAGTACGGGCTGCTGGAGTACTGGCAAAAGAAGCACGGGCTCATCCACCGCGAGCACCGCGGTGTGTTCACGTTCTCCGACCGGGCTTACGTGGAGATCGAAGGACGTTATGATCCCCATCCCGACGCGCTGACCATGGAAAGCGATCCGCTGGTGCTCGACCGCCCCGAAGGCGACTGGGACCGGCCCGGCCCGCTGGACAAGTCCGCGCGGCGCGGCGCTTCTCCGGTCCAGCCGGGACGCGACACGCCCATGCCCGCCGGCGCCGGCGCGGCGAAGAACCCGGTGATGGAGAC
>JBKHAZ010000145.1:0-7052 GCA_046542605.1 Oceanicaulis sp.
CGGCGTCGTAGCCGGCGCGGATGACCCCGCCGTCGCGCATCGTCGCCGGGGCCTTGCGTCAGCCGCTGGAGCGGGCGGTGGACGCCGCGATCGCAAAGACGGCCCGGGCCGAGGTGATCCGCGCGGACGCCGCCGACATGCGCGCCCGGCTGTTGCGCGACAAGCCGGCGAAGTCGGGCTGGGACCTGAAATTGCGCGATGGCGGCCTGATCGAAATCGAGTTCATCGCCCAGACCGCGCAGCTGATCTCGCGCGCCCGCGCCGCGCCGCGCACCCGGCATGCGCTTGAGGCGCTGGCTCGAGCCGGCGCCCTGAACACCGAGCGGGTCGAAGCCCTGCTGGCGGCGGAGGAGGATTACGCCGCGTTGACCCAGCTGGTGCGCGCCGCCCACGGCGGCGGCTTCGATCCGGAGCGGGCGAGCGCCCCCTTCGCAAGCCGCTTGGCTGAGGCCGGGGCGAGCAGGAATCTCCCGGCGCTCGCGGCGCGTCTCGACGCCCACGCCGAGGCGGTGCGGGCGGCCTTCGAAGCGGAGATCGGAAAAATTCAGTTCAAAAGCGACGGACAACCGGTCTCTGATGCGTAATCCCAGCAGACGGCGGCCCAAAGGCCGTTCGCCATGCTTCTGGAGATCGAAATGAAACCGACCCTTCTTGTGACCGCGCCGCTGCTTTCGCTGACGCTGAGCGCAGGCGCGGCCGCCCAGGATGCGCCGCGTACGGAGCGCGCCGCGCCCGACCGAGCCTACGCCCAAACCGAGCGCGCCGAAGGGCGGCGCGGCGCTTATGCGCTGATCCGTCTCGGCGCGGCAGACGCCAATGGCGACAAGCGCGTCACTCGTGCGGAGCTGGAGGCGCTGCGCGCTGCAGAATTCGGCTATCGCGACCGCGACGAGGACGGCGCGATTTCGCTGGCCGACCTGTCGCCCACCCGGCAGCGTCTCGCCGACATGGCCGGCGACGATGAGGGCCGGCTCGGCCGTGGTCAGACCGCACGCCTGGATGCGGACCGCGACGGGCGGGTGACGCGGGCCGAATTCATGGACGCGCCCACCCCGCTGTTCGACCGGCTGGATGCGAATGGAGACGGCGTCGTCACCGGCGAGGAGATCGACGCCGCCCTGCAGGCGCGCCGCGACCGGCGCGGCGAGCGCCGCGAACAGCGCCGAGAGCGGATGGATCGCGCCGTGTGGTGGCGCGACTAGGCGATCCGTGATCCGGTCCGGCCTCCGTCTTGTCGGCCGTTCCCCTCGCTCGGCGCAGGAGGACCGGATCGCGAAAGACCGGGCGCTTGCGTCCGGCGTGAAGCGCGGCGATCGCCAGGCGGTCGCCGCGCTGACGCGCCGCTGTCTGCCTTTGGTTCTGGGCCTGGCCTCACGCACCCTTCGGGACGCGGTCGAGGCCGAGGATGTGGCGCAGGAGACCTTTTTGAAGGTCTGGCGGCGCATCGACCGGTACGATCCTGCGCGGGCCCGTCTGGAAAGCTGGGTGGCGCGCATCGCGCTTAACCAGTGTTATGATCGCCTGCGCCGGCGCGGCGAGGATTTGCAGGGGGAGGCCCCGCCCGAGCGCGCCGATCCCGGCGCCGGCGCCGAGGCCGGCCTGTCGGCGCGCAGCGGCGCGGCCCGGGTGCGCGAGGCCGTGGCCGGCCTGCCTGTGCGGCAACGTGCGGCGCTGGAGCTGTGTCACTTTCAGGACATGAGCAATATCGAAGCGGCGGCGGTGATGGAGATCAGCGTGGAGGCGCTGGAGAGCCTGCTTTCACGCGGGCGGCGCGCCCTGAGGTCGGCGCTGAGCGGGGAACAGGCGGATCTGCTCGCCGCGCTGGCCGAGGCGGAGGAGGGCGAACGGTCATGACGCTTGAACAGTTCAAGGCGCTTTGCGAGGCCTATGGCGGAGACATCGCCCGCTGGCCTGACGCCGAGCGGGACGCTGCGCATCACGTGGCGCAAACCTCGCCGGAAGGCCGGGCGGCGCTCGCAGAGGCCTTAGAGCTGGACGCCGCGCTCAGCCAGTCGCGCAGCCCGGCGCCCTCGGCGGCGCTTCTGCGGGCCGTGAGCGAAAGCGCGCCGTCGCCGGCGAGCGCCGCTCCACCGGCCCGGCTCGCCCTGACGGCGGCGCTGACGCTCGCCGCTGGTCTCGGCGCCGGATGGCTGGTTGCCGGCGGGGAGGCCGGGGAGGACGTGTACGCTGCGGCGTTCGGTGCGCTCGACGAGCCGCGCCTGGCGATCAAGCTGGAGGACGCATGATGAGCCGCGATAAGATCTGGATCGCCTTGCTTCTAGCCTCGGTGCTTTTGAACGGCGTTCTTCTCGGCGCCGGCGCGCGCGACTGGCTGGCGCCGGACCCGGTGACGCGAACCCTGCCGGGAGAGCGCGGCGCCCCGGCGCGGCGCGGCTTCGATCTGCGCGCCTTTTCTCAAGCCTTGCCGCCGGAGGTCCGGGCTGAAGCGCGCGAACGTTTCGACGCCGCGCGGCCGGAATTGCGCGCCCTGACGCGCCGCTGGATCGAGGCGCGGCGCGCTGCGATGCGCGCGTTGGCGGCGGAAGATTTCGAACCGCAGACCGCCGCCGCCGCGCTTTCTGAAGCGCGCCGCGCCCGCGCCGAGCTCGAGGCGGCGACCGAGGCGGCGATCCTGGATACGGCTGCCGGGCTTGATGCGCAGACGCGCCGCGAGGCGTTACGCGCCGCGCTCGGGCCGGCGCGCGCGCCACAGCGCGGCGGTGCGGGTTGAGCCGTTAGTGAAGCGCCGCGCCCATCGGCGGCGTGCGCTCCTCGATCGCCGTCGAGCCTGCATCGTCCACGCCGGATCGCCGGTGGGCTTCTCGGGGCAGGGAGAAGGACATGGTCGTGCCCTTGCCGAGCACGGAGTCGATGCGCAGCGAGCCGCCGTGCATCTCCACCAGGGATTTCGACAGGGCGAGGCCGAGACCGGAGCCCTGATGTTTCTTGGAATGCTGGTTTTCGATCTGCTCGAACGGGCGGCCGACACGGGGCAGGTCTTCCTGCGAGATACCGATCCCGGTATCGGCGACCTGGAGCACGACGCCGTCCGCGGCGTCGAAGCCGCGCACGATCACTGTTCCGCCATCCGGCGTGAACTTCACCGCGTTGCTCATCAGATTGAGCATCACCTGTTTGAGCGCGCGGGGATCGGCTTCGATCGAAGGCAGGCGATCGGCCTCCACCTCAAGGCTGATTTCCTTCTCCTCGGCGCGCGCGCGCATGATGCGCACGCATTGCTCGATAAGATCGGAGGGCTCGATGGGCTCGGGCTGAAGCTGCATCTTCCCGGCCTCGATCTTGGACATGTCGAGAATGTCGTTGATCAGCGACAGAAGATGCTGGCCGGAGCTGAGGATGTCGCCGACATAATCCTTGTAGCGGTCGTCGCCGAGCGGACCGAACATCTCCCCGGCCATGATCTCGGAAAACCCGTTGATGGCGTTGAGCGGCGTGCGCAGCTCGTGAGACATGTTGGCGAGAAACTCCGACTTCGAGCGGTTGGCCTCCTCGGCGCGGATTTTTTCCTGCTCGTAATTTTGCGCAAGCTCTTGAACGCGCTCCTGGGACAGGCGGAGATTTTCCACCGTCTTGCGCATCTTGCGGTCGTTTTCCCTCAGCGCCGCTTCCTGGCTTTTCAACGCAGTGATGTCCGCGCCGACGCTCACCAGCCCGCCGTCCGCGGTGCGGCGTTCGGAATAGTGAAGCCAACGTCCGTCGGCGAGCTCAAGATCGTAGGCTTCGGCCTGATCCTCGCCGTTATGGACCCGCCGGATCGCCCGGCCGGCCACGTCTTCGACTTCGGGGTAGCTCATGCCGGGGCGTAAGGCGCCGTCTTCAAAGCCGAAGAACTCGCGAAACTTGCGATTCCACAGCACCAGCCGGCGCCGCGCATCCCAGAGAACGAAGCTCTCCGTCATCGATTCCAGCGCCGCGCGCAGGCGCGATTCCGCCGCGGCCACCCGGGCCTGGGCGCCCTTGCGTTCGGTGATGTCGATTGCGACGCCCACGATGCGGCGCGTGTTCGGCTGCAACCGGCCGCGCAGCTGCAGGAAGACCGGCAGGCCCGAGGCGCGCAGCTCCACGTCCAGATCTTTGGCGTTGGCCGCCCCGCGCAAAGCGGCGCGCACGCGCGCCTGGTCCTCCTGACGCACCAGCCGCAGGAATTCCGGGCCGGTCACGATCTCCGCGCCGGTCCGTCCGATCAATCGCGCGAAACTGTCGGTGAGTACGACCTCGTCCTCGTCGAGATCCCACTCCCATACCCCGCAGCGCGCCCCTTCGATGGCGAGCCGCAGCCGGTTCTCGCTGTCCTTCAGCTTTAGCTGAGTGTCGTCCAGCATCGTCATCTGGCTGCGCAGCATGATCAGAAGCGCCAGCGCCGCGCCGAGCGGGGCGACAAATAAAAGCAGGTGAAAGAACACCGTATCGCGCCAGATCGGACCCTCCAGGCCGGAGGGGCCGATGCTCATGGCGGTCAGAGGCGCTCCGCCGACCGGCGCGGCGCCGAGAACCCCGCGGCGTCCGCCGAGATCGGCGCCCGGGGCCGCTCCGCCCGTTTGTGCGATTCGCGCCACTTGCGAGGCCTCAAGTCCGGTCAGGTCGGCGATGCGCGGATTGCCGGAAAAGCGGATTTCAGGGGCGGTCGCCAGCACCACGCCTTCGCTGTCGGTCAGTATGGCGATCTCGCCTTCACGCCCGGGTCCAAGCAGCGGCGAGGGCGCCAGCACCGCAATCAGCGCGCCCACCGAGCCGTCGGCCAGAGGCGCGGGGCGAACCATGGCGAGCGGGATATCCGTCCCGGCGCGGGCGGCCAGGCCGACCTCCTGCGCCAGCGCGGCGTCTGCGGCCGCGCGCAGGGCTTCCGCGCTCAGCGAGGAGTCCATCACGATGCGTCCCCCGGGCAACAGCAGGGCCGCGCCGTCGACGCCCGGCAGGCTGTCCAAAACGTCAAGCGCGCGCCGCCCGGCCGTCTCAGCCTCCGCGGCGGGCAGGGCGGCGATCTGGGCGGCGCTGGCGGTGAGCGCGGCGCGCACGGCGTTGAGCCGGCCCTCCACGTCCTCGGCGAACAGGGCGGCCGTGCGCGCATGGCCGGCGTGCGCTTCAAGCTCGGCGCGCTGGCGTTCCTGGCCCAGCTTAGCGAAGATGACCGCCCCGAACACGATGGTGAAGACCATGACCGCAAGGATCACCGCGCGCGCCGAAAACGCCCGCGGGCGCGCCTCGCCTGCGGACGCGTTACGGGCCGGCCCCCGCCCTCGCGCGTCGCGGTTTCGAATCATAAGGTCCAAGGTACGGCGCGCCCTGCGCCGGCGTCCAGCAATGAAGCGTTAACATGCTTCGTCCGGCGCGGCTTCCTGCGCTGCAGCGCCTTCGGCGCCGGAGGGCTTTTCGCTGACGCTTGCAACCCGCCGCTCCTCGCCCTGGGGCGGCTCCTCGACGCGCCGGCGCCGGTCCGGCCCGAAGTAATTCGGCGCGCGCACGAAGGGACGCGGCGCATAGATGCAGGCGTCGATCTTCATCCAGAGCTGCCTGGCGTTGATCGGCTTGGCGCAGATTTCGGTCACGCCTGCGTCGCGAGCGGCCAGGACCCGAGATCGCTCGGTGTGGGCCGTGAGAAGAATGATCGGAATGAACGGATTGCGCGTGTCTTTCGCGGTGCGCACGAGCCGGGTGAATTCAAGCCCGTCCAGGATCGGCATCTGATAATCGACGGTGACGAAATCAATCGGCTCCTGGCGCACGATGTCGAACGCTTCGGCCGCGTCGCGGGACTCATAGGTCCGCGAGATGCCGAAGCCGAGCAGCATCGAGCGCACGATCTGGATCATGTGGGCGTTGTCATCGGCCACCAAGGCTCGCACTCGCGAGAAGTCCGCCACGCCGATACTCCTGTCACGCTAATCGGTGAGCCGGGAACAATCTGACAGACGGTTGGTGACCGTGGCGTTAACCCGCTGCTTTCAAGGTATCACCGTCGTCGGGCCGAGCGCGCACGGCGCGGGCGATGTCGGCGGCGCGCCGCCCCAGCGCGACGAAGTCCGAGCCTGCGTCCGGGTTCTCAGCAGCTTCACGCGCGACCGCTTCTGCGAGCTGCAGAAGGCGCGGCGCGTGCACGATGAGGCGGGCCTGGTGTTCGATGCGGGCGGGATAGCGATCATATTCCGCGCCGGGCACCCGCCATCCGCCCCAGTTCTGCGCGTCGGTGACCACGACCGGATAGGTGCCCGGCTGCGGATGGTGGGCGCATTCGTCCGGCGATTGCCACTTGTTCTTTGCCCGCATCAGCCGCCATCGGCCGGTGTCGGTGTCCTCCATCGCTTCAGCGGCGAGTTCGGCGGCGGTGAAATCGCGCCCCAGGCCGCAGTCATAAAAGATTTTCACCGGCTCTTCGACGTCCTTGACCCATTGCGGCTTGACCTTCTCGATCGCCGCCCAGGTGCCCACGGGCTTGACGTAGACGCGCTGATGCTTGTGAAACGCGGCCTTGGCCATGGCGTGCTCCCTCACACATACAGCGAGCGTAACGCCACGCCCGCGAAGGCGGCGTTAATCGGCAGGGTGAACGTGCGGTTAGCCGGACACACTCGCGTCAGCTTCGGCGGCCGGGTTCCAGCCGTATATGCCGGAGATGCGGCAGGCGCGCGGCTGGCCGGTCATCATCGGGTTGGCGCCGTAGTCGACACCCAGCGGAGTGAGCGTATCGCCCTGGCGCAGGCACGCGCCGGTCTGCTGGAAGGCGATGGACTGCGCCGCGTCCAGCTCTACGCAGGCCGCGGTGCGCAGAACGTAGAATTCTCCAGGGTTGGCTTCAATGACGACCGAGTTGCGTGTGCGTTCCCCGAACCCGTCGACCCGGGCTCCGAAGCAGGCGCGGTCGACCCGCGCGCCGAGCCTCGGGTCGCCGGCGTAGGTGTCGAAAGACTGTGGGCCGGACGCGGCGGACGGGGTGGCGGCGCAGGCGGTCGCCGCCAGGGCGAGGCTCGCGGCGAGGGCGGGATTCAGGGTCATGGCGCGCTCCGAGTAAGTTTGTGACATTCTCGTGGCGCCGT
>JBKHAZ010000146.1:0-7034 GCA_046542605.1 Oceanicaulis sp.
CGACATCACCGGCGAGGTGCTCGCCCGCGCGCGCGCCGATCTGGCGATCGAGGCGGCCGGCCTCGGCATCTGGGAATGGGATCTGAGCACCTCGATCATGACGGCGGATCCCCGCTTCGCAGCCATGCTGGGGCGTCCCTGGCTCGCCGGGCAGCCCGGCCCGGTCGCGCACCCCTTGCGCTTCATTCATGACGAAGACCGCGCCGCGGCGCGCGCCTGGATGAACGATC
Source organism: Oceanicaulis sp. (assembly GCA_046542605.1). Classification (GTDB taxonomy): domain Bacteria; phylum Pseudomonadota; class Alphaproteobacteria; order Caulobacterales; family Maricaulaceae; genus Oceanicaulis. The sequence goes on from JBKHAZ010000146.1 coordinate 231, forward strand.
TCGAAGCCGGGCGGATCCAGCGCGCGGAGTTCGAGCACCGCGTGGTCAAGCCGGACGGCGAGATGGTCTGGCTCGTCGGCTCGGCCAGCGTGACCGAAAGCGGCCATGACGGCCGGCCGCGCAAGGTGCTGGGCGTGTTCGAGGATCGCACCGCGCGCAAGACCGCCGAGATGGAGGTGGCCGAGGCCAAGCTTCGCTATGATGTCGCGGTGGCGGGCTCCCACGCTGCGATCTGGGACCAGAATCTTCTCACCAACGAGATCTACTGGACCGCCCGGCTGGGTGAAATCCTGGGGCTCGGCGCCGAGGCGCGCACCGAAACGCTGGACGATTTTCTTCAACGCATCCATCCCGACGATATCGCCTTTGCACGCGAGAATGCGCGCCGCGCGATCGAAACGCGTGAGCCGCTGGACAACGTGCTGCGCATTCGCCGGTCCGACGGCGTCTACAGGCGCCTGCGCTCGCGGGCGGGCGTGATGTACGATCCTGACGGGCGTCCGGTGCGCATATGCGGCTCGATCACCGACATCACCGGCGAGCTGGAGGCGCAGGCGCGCGCCCGGCTTTCGGGCCGGCGCGCGGAAATGGCGCTGCAGGCCGCCCATCTGGGGGTCTGGGATTACGACGCCGAAACCGGCGCGGTCACGGCCGACGCGACGCTGGCGACCCTGTTCGGGGCGCCGGAGATCGCCGGTCGCACCCTGACCGTCGAGGAGATCCAGAGCTTCACCCACCCAGACGACCTGAATCGCGTGCGCGCCGACCTCGCCCGGCTTCATCAGACGAAGGCGGAACGCGTGGATAACGAACACCGCGTATTGCGCCGCGACGGAACCGAGATCTGGGTGCGCGCCGATGTCGGCGTCGCCGAGCGCGATGCGGATGGAGGCGTGCGGCGCCTGATCGGCATCGTGCAGGATCTCAGCGGAGTGAAGCTCACCGAGGCGCTGTTGCGCCGGACCGCCGAACAGGCGCGTCAGGCGAGCGAAGCCAAATCGCAATTCCTGGCCACCATGAGCCACGAAATCCGCACGCCGCTGAACGGCGTGCTCGGCGTGGTGCAGCTTCTCGAACTCACCGACCTCGACGCGCGCCAGCGCCGCTATGTGGAGACGGTGAAGGCGTCCGGCCGATCGCTTGCGGACGTGATCGAGGACGTGCTCGATATTTCTAGGATCGAGGCGGGAAAGCTTGAGCTGAGGCCCGAAGCCGCCATGGTCTCCGACATCCTTGATCAGGCGTCTGCGCCGTCGCGCGCCCTGGCCTCTCAAAAGGGGCTTGAGCTGAACATGACCGTCAGCGGCGATCTGACCGGGCCCGTTCTCCTCGATCCGCGCCGGGTGGCGCAAATGGTCGCCAATCTGATCGGCAATGCGGTGAAATTCACTGAAGCCGGGGCCGTGAGCGTGCGCGCCAGCCGCCCGGACAAGGCGGTGCTTCGCATCGAGGTGGAGGATGACGGGCCGGGCCTGCCGGAAAGCTTGCATGAAGCGGTGTTCGAGCGCTTCACCCAGGCCGACATGTCCCATAGCCGCAATCATCAAGGATCCGGGCTGGGGCTGGCGATCGTGCGCGAGCTCGCCCAGCTCGCCGACGGCGTGGCGGGCGTGCGCTCGACACCCGGCCAGGGCGCTTGCTTCTGGATCGAGATACCGGCTCCGGCGGCGGTGCGGGAGAGCCGCGACGCCCCGGACGTGGCGGATTCGGCGCCCAGCGCCGGCGAGCCGGCGCTCCGCGTCCTTGTGGTGGAGGATCACCCGGTGAACCGCGCGGTCACAGCCGAACTCGTGAGCCAGGCCGGTCATGCGTGCGAAACCGCCGATTGCGGCGAGGAGGCCCTGCGCCGGCTGAAAACCCGCAGCGCCGACGTCATCCTGCTTGATCTGCACATGCCGGGCATGGATGGCGCGGAGGCCCTGGCGCGCATCCGGCGCGGCCAGGCCGGCGCTCCGGATGCGGCGATCTACATGGTCACCGCCGACGCCACGCCGGAGGCGCGCTCGAAAACCCTGGCGCTGGGCGCGGACGGGTTTTTCGTGAAACCGCTGGACGCCGAGGCGTTGCGGCGCATGCTGGCGCGGGTGTCCGAACGCAAGTGCAAGGCGGGATGATGGCGCGCATCGCTCTGATCGACGACGACGCCACCGAGGCGATGATTCTCGAAGGCATGCTGGAGCACGGCGGGGACGGGCACGCGCTGGTGCACCTGTCCTGCGTGGCGGCGCTTCAGGCCGTGCAAGAGCCGGTCGATCTGGTGCTTCTGGACCGCCGGCTGCCGCCGCACGAAACCTTCGCCGAAGGCGTCGCGGCGCTGGCGCGAACCGGCTGGCGCGGGCCGGTGGTGCTGATCACCGCCTACAGCGACGAGGCCGCGCCGAGCGCCCCGGAGGGGCTTGCCCTCATCGGCCCGGTGGACAAGGCCGACCTGCTTTCGCCCGAAGCGGTGTCTGCGCTGGTGGCGCGCGCGCTGGGCCGGAGCTGACATGAAAAAGCCCCGGCGCAGAGGCCGGGGCTTTTCCTGGCGCATGGGCGTGCGCTCAGTGGCGGCTTTCGCTGGCGGTGTCGGCGATGATGGCGCGCAGCATCCAGGCGTTCTGTTCGTGCACCTGCATGCGCCCGATCAGCATGTCCTCGCTGACCTTGTCGCCCAGCTCTTCGGCCACGTCGCTGGCCGATTTCATCCGGCGCGCGACCAGCTCGTTGTCGTGGGCGAGCGCCTCGACCATCGCCTTGGCGCCTTTCGGCGACCCGTCGTCCTCCTCGATGGCGGACAGTTCGGCGAAGCGCTTGTAGGAGCCCGGCGAGGCTTCGCCCAAGGCGCGGATGCGCTCGGCGAGATCGTCGGCGGCCTCGAACAGGTCCTGATATTGCGCTTCGGTCAACTCGTGGATCGAGACGAAGAGCGGACCGGCGACATTCCAGTGATATCCCTGGGTCTTGGCCAGCAGCAGATAGGTGTCGGCCGTCGCCGCCGCCATGCGCGCCGCGAGGCGCTTGCGCGATTCGGGGTCGGCGACGGAGATGTGCGGGGTCTCCTCGGCGCGGAGGTCTTGATTGAGCGGATCGGACATGGGCTCCCTTCCTGAAACGATCGAATGTTCGTAAGACTAAGCTCGGCGCGGGGCGCGTCAGCCGGCGAAGGGCCGGATCAAGATCCAGGCGGCCGTGATGGCGCCCAGAGAGATCACGGCGATGACGATGGACCGGGCGAAAACCCTCTCCTGATCGGTGCGCCGTTCGCCCTGGCGGGCTTTGTTCTTGCGGACGCGGACGGTCATGGTGTCCTCCTTGTCTGCTGCGAGGTCACCTAACCCCGCGCGTTTTGAAGACAACCCCTCGCGGGCCCTGCGCGTTCCCCGGCCCGCTTCGCTTTCGTCCCGAAATGCGTGATTAAAATCGCACCAGGGCGGAAAATTCGCAAATCGTTAACCAAGACCTACTTTCGCCGCTTTTCCTGCGCTAGGCTTACCGGGGAAGGGGACGAATCTGCGCGCCGGGGCGTGGCCGCGCGGCGTCTCGAAGGGGCTGAAGGAGGGACGCTGATCATGTCTTGGACCGCTGTCGTGCGCATCACCGCCGTCGCCGCCGTGTTCGCGGCCGCGCCGGCCGTCGCGGACAATTCGCGCTGGGAGTCCCAGTGGGATCCGTTCAATTCGCGCTGGTCGGGCTATTACGCCGAGACCCCGCTGGAGGAATGCCAGACGGGCTCCCAGGGCAATCTGGAACTGCGCGCCTGCCTGTCGCGCCTGCTTCTGGAGGCCGAGAGCGCATACGAGATCTCCGTCGAGACGCTGGACGATCTGGTGGAGGGACGCAGCGACGAGTTCGTCCAGGCCGAAGAACGCGAGGCGCTGCGGTTCGCGCGCGAAACCTGGCGCTCCTACATCGATTTCCAGTGCGATTTCGAAGGGGCGATGCTGGGCGAGAGCTATTCCTCCAGCGCGCTGCAGGCCACCAGCTGCCGGGTCTCGCTTCTGCGCCAGCAGACCGCGCGCCTGACCGAGCTGGCCGCCCAGATCGACCCGAACGCCGGGCCCACCTGGCCGGACGAGCCGTGCGTGGGCCGGTTCTGCGCGGTGGAGACCGAAACCTATCGCGACTGGACCGCCCAGTGCCGGCGCGCCGGCCTTTGCGGCGCCTACACCGCCAACGGCCCCGCCGATCGCCCCGACCATCGCCTGGACATCGTCACGCGGCCCTCGGCGGACGGCTACAACATCATCTTCACTTCCAATCAATGGCCGGTGGACGCCTCTCGCGCCATTGCGGTGCGCGTCGACGGGCGCAGCCCGGTCGTGTTCCGGCCCTATTCGGGCTACACCGCGGACGGAGAAGGCGTGTTCGTCCTGTCCCAGACCCAGGCCGCCGAAGCGCTGATCCGCGACATGCGCCGCGGCGCCCGGCTGACGGTGCAGTATGTGGACATGGACGGGGTGGACCGGCTGGCGACGTTCTCGCTGTTCGGGGTGACGCAATCGCTCGCCTTCATCGAGGCGCGCATCCGCCCGGCGCGCTACTAGGGCGCGCCACTCGGACCGGCTTGCGGGGCGTGAAGCCGCGGCGCCGCGGGGCTCGCGCTTCGGGCCGGGGGCGATTATCCTGGCGTCCATGACCGCCGCGACTCACACGCCCGACGCCCTGGCCGCCGCCGAGCGCTATTGCGCCCGGCGCAAGCTCGCCCTCACCCCGGTGCGCCGGCGCGTGCTGGAATTGCTGGTGGATGCGGGCGGGCCGGTGAAGGCCTATGACCTGCTCGCCGCGCTGAAACCCGGCGGCGGCGCGCAGCCGCCCACGGTCTACCGCGCGCTGGATTTCCTCACCTCGGCCGGGCTCGCCCACAAGGTGGAGGCGCTGAACGCCTATACCGCCTGCGTGCACGGCGAGGACGAAGGCGCGGCCCAGTTCTTCATCTGCGAGCGCTGCGGCGCGGTGGAGGAACGCCACACCCACGCCGAGCCGAAGGCCGCGCCCGAAGGCTTCGTGGTGGCCCGCTCGGTGGTGGAGCATTACGGACGCTGCGCAGCCTGCGCGGAGTGAGCCGCTTCATGCTCGCCGCCCCCTGACAAGCCGGGGCGAAGCGGCCTAGGGTGAGCGCTCCGTCATCGGATCAGCGGGGGGCTTCATGGACTTGCTCTGGCGCGGCAACGCGAACGCCTGGGAGTGCGACGAGCTCGGGCATATGAACGTGCGCTTCCACCTCGCCAAGGCGGGCGAGGCGATCGGCGTGCTGTCCCAGATGATCGCCATGCGCGGCGCGTTCCGGCGCGGCGCCACCGCGACGCTGGCCGCGCGCGAGCTGACGGTGCGCTTTCTCGCCGAGGCCCGCCCCGGCGCGCCGCTGGCGGTGCGCGGCGGGGTGATCGATCATGACGCCACCTCGCTGACCTGCGCGCTGATCCTGGAGCACTGCGCAATCGGCAAGCCGGCGGCGGCCTTCACGGTGCGCCTGGAGCACGCCGATCCGGTCACCGGCGCAGTCTTCCCCTTCGCCCGGCGCACTCTGGCCGCGCTTGATGCTTTGCGTGTGAACAAGCCGGCCGCGTGCGAGACCCGCTCGCTCTCGCACGACGCGCCGCAGATCCTGTCGCCGACCCGCGCGGACGCGCTGGGGCTCGAGCGGGTCTCGCGCGGCATGATCAATCCCGATGAGACCGACGCCTTCGGCCGGCTGCGCCTGGAGTTCACCTTCGGCAAGATCTCCAACGCAGTGATCCATCTGGAAAGCGGCTTTCCCGAACAGTGGGCCGCCTATCGCGAGGGGCGCGATCTCACCGCGGCGAGCGCAGTGCTGGAGGCGCGCCTGATCTATCGACGCTTCCCGCGCCCGGGGGACGGCTATGTGTTGCGCTCAGGCATTTCGCATGTGAATAAAAACGTGCGCACGCTTGTGCACTGGGTCTGCGATTCCGAAACCGGCGAGGGTTTGTGGTCCATGGAGGCGGTGGGATGCCTGATGGATCTGCAGACCCGCAAGCTGAAACCGGTGGATCCGGACACGCTGGCGATGATGGAAAGCCATGTGATCGAGGGCCTGAAGCCCTGACCGGCGCCTAGAGCCGTTTCGGTCGATCCTGATCGACCACGTCGACTCTAATTTGTTGAAATATAATCTTTTCGAAACCCGAAACCGGTGTCCCGTTTCGCTGAAAAGACTCTAGTCGAGATATTCCTGGCGCAATTCCTCGCTCAAGGACCGGCCGCGCGCGGCGAGCCGGCGTTCCTGCAGCTCGGCCTCGGCGCCGCAGCGCGTGCGGCGCTGCTGCTGAATGCGGAACCCGTCATTGAAGCTGGCGATCAGCCGGTCGCGATAGGAGCCGCGCGTGGGCGCCTCGTTCTCCAGAAGCTCAAGCATGGTCTCGCGCCAGAGCTGGGCCTCGCGGCCTTCGCAGGAGAAATAGATGAAGTGCAGCTCGCCGAGCACGCCGGCGAGGGCCTCCACCGGATAGCCGCCCTGCCCGCCCGCGGGCTGGGCCGGCGCCGCCGGTCCGGCTGAAAGAGCGGCGAGGCACGCGGCCGCGGCGAGCACGCGAAACGATTTCAAAATCATCATGAAGATAAGAGCTATCCCCGTTTCGCGGCGGGATTTTGACCAAGCACGGCGCGCGAGCGGTCCAGCGCTTCGCGGGTCTTGTCCCATGACAGCGCGTCCAGCGCCGCGGCGTAAGCCATGAAGCGCGCCTCCCGCGCATCGTCACCGGCCGCCGGCTCGCCGGCGGTCCAGCGCGCGGCGTAGTCGACCATGACGAAATGACCGTGCGGGCCGATATTCTCGAACACGTCGATCAACCCGGCGATCTCCGC
>JBKHAZ010000147.1:0-6979 GCA_046542605.1 Oceanicaulis sp.
CGTCCAGCTCGCCGAAGCGCGGGATGTCGTTCGGGTGGAGGACCTGGGCGTGCTCCACCCGCCAGCGCGGGTCTTCGATGGCGCGCTCCGGCGCAGGAACAGCGGCGAAGCTCTGCTCGATCCAGTCGAGCAGCCGGCGATTGCCGGCGTCCCCGATGGCGTGGACGGCGAGCTGCACGCCGTCGCGCAGCGCATCCTCCATCATCTCCACCGACTGGCCTTCGCGCGAGAGGAACAGGCCCGTCTCGCCCGGCGCGTCGGCATAGGGGTCCATCAGCGCGGCGCCGCGCGAGCCCAGCGCGCCGTCCATGTAGAATTTCACGCCCGGCGTGATCACCGGCTCGGTCACGCTTTCCGTCCCCGCCATGGCCGCGGCGTCGGAATAGTCCTCCGGATTGACATAATTGGCGATGCGGATCGGCAGGCGGCCTTCGGACGCCAGCGCCTCCATGATCGCCACATCGTCGAAGGCGACGCTCATATTGTGCACGCCGGTCCACCCCGACGCGGCCAGCACCTCGGCGCCCAGCGCATAAAGCGCGGCGCGCTCCTCGCCCGCAGGCTCGCCCTGCAGCGCGGCGAAAGGCGCCATGGCGGTGTCGATCATCATGCCGGTGGCGTTCCCGTCCGCGTCGCGCAGGATGGCCCCGCCCTCCGGATCAGGCGTGTCCCGGGTGATCCCCACCAACTCCATGGCCGCGGTGTTGGCCACCAGCGCATGACCGTCGGCGCGAATGAGGCCCACCGGGCGTTCGGATTCCACCGCGTCGAGATCGGCGGCGGTGGGAAAGCGGCCTTCCGGCCAGTGGGTCTCGATCCATCCGCGCCCGAAAATGATCGAGGCGGTCTCGTCCTCAGCCGCGCCGGCCACGGCGGCCTGAAGCTCTTCGATGGAGCCCACGTCTTCAAGGTTCAGCGTACGCTCGCGCTCGCCGACGCCGATGACGTGCACATGGGCGTCGGTGAAACCGGGAAACATCACCGCCCCGCCAAGATCGATCGTTTCGGTCGCCGCCCCCACATGCGCCGCGCCCTCGGCGGCCGAGCCCGCGAACACGATGCGATCGCCGGTCACCGCCACCAGCTCCACCGTTCGCCCGAGCCCGGTATGGATCGTCCCGCCAGTAAACACCCGATCGGCGGCGGGACCCGCCAGCGCGCTGTCGGCGGCCGGCGCGCAGGCGGCGAGGCTCAAGACGAGGCTGGCGGCGAGGCCGGCGAACTTAGCGATGCGCATGAAATCCCTCCCGGAGTTTGCAGGAACGCTAACCCGGTTCGCCGCGGCGGGCTATTGCGCAGCGGGCGGCGAGCGCCTGGCCACATCCGCTGCCCCCCTTCGGAGCGCCGGCGCAAATGCGTGAGCGCTCACGCACCTTGGCCCGCCGCGTTTTTTAGGACGTGCGGTCCCGCCGCCTCGTGGACCCGTGCTGAGCCCTTTTCGCAAGCGCGCAGGCGCGATTAGCGCGAAACGCTACTCCGCGCCCCAGGGCGGCGGCGGGGCGTCGACCGGTTCGCTCACATCAAACCGCGCCTCGAAATTGCGGTCGGGCCGGTTCAGGGCGTAGACGAACGCGCCGTCCTCGATCGCCAGGGTCCAGACATTTTGCATGGACGCCTCGATCCCCTCGCGCTGGAACAGGTCCCGGCTTTCGGCGTCGGCGGGGAAGTCGGCGCTGGCGCCGGTGACCGGCTCGTCGGTTTCGCCGCCGTACTGGGTGAGCACGTCCTCGCTTCCGTCTTCATGACGATGGTCGTGTTTCAACCGCAGACGGCCGTCCTCAAGCCGGGTGATCACCCAGGTGCGCGAGCGGTCCTCGCCCACATGGAAGGGGATGCGCAGCGTGTCCGCGCCGCAGTCGCGCACATGCATGACCAGGCGCTGCGCGGCGAAATCGGCGTCCTGCGGATCGGTGCTCACCACCGCGCCCTCGAACGCCTGACCGCACAGGGCCGAGAGCCGCGCGAACAGGTCCTCGTCCTGGCGCGGCGCGCGGTCTTCGGCGCAGGCGGTGAGGAGAAGGCCGGCCGCAGCGGCCGTTGAAGCGATGCGCATCAGGTCCCGTCCCTGTTCAATGCGGCGAGATCGGCCGCGTGGTCCACATCACGCAGGGTGCGCAGATGGGCGATGCGCGCAAGCCCGAAAACATGAAGCCTCGCCTTCAGGTCGGCCCGGGTCTCGGCGTGCGACCAGCGCACGCCGTCGAACAGGCCCGGCGGCGCCGGCCGGGCGAGCCCGAACAGCCAGTACCCCCCGTCCGCCGCGGGACCGATCACCGCATCATGGCGCTTCAGCAACCTGAACGCGGCGGCGATGTCGGCGCGCGTGACTTGCGGGGCGTCCGTGCCGATCACGAGCGTGCCGCCCCCCTTCCCCTGGCGGGACGGCCGGGGTGGGCAGCCACCGGCGGCGAAGACCCGCGCCTGCCGGGCGCCCAGATCACCGCCGCCCTGCGCGATGCGCGCAAGCGCGTCCGGCCAGACGCCGGGAAAGCGGCGAGACAGCGCGGCGTCCGGCGCCGCCGCCAGCACGCTGTCCCACCGTGGATCGCGGACGCGGCGCAGGATCCGCGCCGTCATCGCCCGGTGCCGGCGCCAGGCGGCGACTTTGCCGATCCCGGCGGCGAGGCGGGTCTTGGCGCCGCCGATCACCGGCGCCTTGGCGAAGACGACCAGCCTCATGTGCGCCGCCTCACTTGCGATAGGCGCGCGCCAGGCGCTCCGGGCTGTCGCCGCAATAATACCGCGCCAGAAGCGCCAGATTCTTCATCGAGCGCTTCGTATAGCCGTCGCGCGCAAACCGCTCCGCGCTGGTCACGGCCCGCGCGGCCACCGGTTTCAGACGCGCGCGCCCGATGCGGCGCACCAGGTCCACGTCCTCAAACAGCGGCCAGGGCTTGTATCCGCCAAGCCTTGCATAGAAGGCCGCCGGAATGAGCAGGCCCTGATCGCCATAGGGCAGCGCGAAACTGCGGCAGCGCCACGCCACCATGCGCTCCAGCCGGCGCGCCCGTACGGACGGATCGTCCAGCGCGAAACGGAAATAGCCCGCCCGGTCCCGGTCGGCGTTCGCCTCCATGAAATCGCGCACAGTCCCGCTCCAGCCCGGCTCGAGCCCGGTGTCGGCGTGCACGAAGAGCAGCCAGTCGCCCCGCGCCGCCCGGCGAAGCGCGGCCTCCCCGCCTGCGGCGAGCTGAGCGCCGCGGCCCTTCGCGCCGGTGACGATCGCGCAGCCGGCCTCACGCGCCTGTCGCACCGTTGCGTCGCTCGATCCGCCGTCGGCGAGGATCCAGCCCGCACTGAAACCCGCCCGCTCGGCCTCGGCGAGGCTTTGCAGCGTGGCGGGCAGACGCACGGCGGCGTTCAGCGCAGGGATGACGGCGTGAAGACGGCTCATGACCGCCATGAAAGACCGTTCGGCGGGCCGGGAGTCAACGGAAAAATGTTCTTGCTTCGTTCCTTCTTTGCGGTCAGCCTTCGCCCATGACCGCCCGTTTCGTACCGCCGCCGAAATCCGAGCCCCTGCCCGAGCGCCTGCGCCCGAACGGTCGCGGCGCGGTGAGCAACGCGTCTGGGCGGTTCGAGCGTGAGCGCCGCGAGCCGTTCGACGACGGCTGGGGCGAGGAGCCGGCCGCCAGGCTGAAGACGACGCTGATCAAGGATAATTCGCGCACGATCGTCACGACCAACGACAGTCCGGACATCTCGTTTTCGCGCTCCATCAATCCCTATCGCGGCTGCGAGCACGGCTGCATCTATTGCTACGCCCGGCCCAGCCACGCCTGGTGGGGCTATTCCGCGGGGCTCGATTTCGAGAGCAAGCTGTTCTTCAAGGCCGACGCCCCGGCGCTTCTGGAAAAGACCTTCCGCAAGAAGACCTATGAGGTCGAGCCGATCCTGATCGGGGCGAACACCGACGCCTATCAGCCGATCGAGCGCGATCTCAGGATCACCCGCGCGCTGCTGGAGCTGTGCCTGAAATACAAGCACCCGGTGAGCGTCATCACCAAATCAGCCAGCATCACCCGCGATCTCGACGTGCTGGGCGAGCTGGCGTCCCTGGGCCTGGCCAAGGCGGCGATCTCGCTGACCACGCTGGACCGCAAGCTCGCCCGCGCCATGGAGCCGCGCGCGGCCGCCCCGCAACGCCGGCTGGAGGCGATCGCCAGCTTGAGTGAGGCCGGCGTGCCGGTGACGGTGATGACCGCGCCGGTGGTTCCGGGCCTGACTTGCCACGAAATCGAAGCGCTGTTGAAAGCCGCCGCCGAGGCCGGGGCGCAAGGTGCGGGCTATGTGCTCCTGCGCCTGCCCCTGGAGGTGCGCGATCTGTTCAAGGAATGGCTCGCCGCCGAGCGCCCCGGCCAGGCCGACAAGATCATGAGCCTCATCCGCCAGACCCGCGGCGGCAAGGATTACGATGCGCGCTGGACTGTGCGCGGTGTGGGCGAAGGCCCGATCGCGGAGCTGATCGCGAAACGCTTCCATGCCGCGGTGCGCCGCTACGGGCTCGACAATCCGCGGGTGAGGCTGCGCTGCGACCTGTTTGAGCGCCCGCTTGAGGGCGGCGACCAGCTGAGCCTGTTCTAGCGCTAGTCGCCGCGGCGCGGCCAGACCTTGGAGCGCAGCCAGGCGAGCGTGGAATTGCCCGCCAGCACCTCGCGATAGGCCGCCCTCATGAAGGCGTCGAGTTCCGGCGCGTCGCCCAGCATCGCCATGCGGGTTTCAAACGGCCCGTCGGGGTCCAGCGTCTTCACCGGCCGGGCCGGACTTCCCGCCGCGACCGTATTGGCGGGAATGTCCTTGGTGACGACGCTGCGCGCGCCGATCACGCTGTTGTCGCCGATGGTGACGCCCTTGGAGATGAAGGCGCCGTCGCCGATCCAGACATTGTCGCCGATCACAACCGGGGCGGCCGGCGGTCTCGGATCGATCCGATTATAAAGCCCGTGCCAGTCGGAATCGGTGATGGTGACGCTTTTCGCCATCAGCGCGCCGTCGCCGATTGTGATCGAGCGGGCCGCCAGAATGCGGACCCCGCCGGCGAAAAAGCAGCAATCGCCGATGACGATCTCGCCCGGCGCATCCTTGGGCGACCAGACGGTGAAACTCACCGGCTGGTCGGCGCGGCTGACGATGTGGATCGCCTTGCCTGCGCGCACGTTCGGGCCGAACACCTCCACATTCCAGGGCCGAACGATCTTGGCGTGATCGCCCAGCGCCTCGAAATGGGGCGTAAGGAAATGGCGCGCCCAGGCGTTCTCGAAGCGCTCCCAGGCGGCGTGCATCCAGTACGGGCGGTGGTCACGGCGCATTGGCAGCCTTATCTGAGCGTCATGAGCGAAGACCGCATCGAAACCGCGATTCTCACCCTTGTCGAACAACGAGGGGCGGAAAACTCCATCTGCCCGTCCGAAGCCGCGCGCGAAGCCTTCGGAGAGGACTGGAACGCCCACATGCGCCATGTGCGCTCGGCCGCCGTGCACCTGGCCCGCCGGGGCAAGATCTCCATCCTGCGCAAAGGCAAGGCTGTGGACCCGGAAAACTTCAAGGGTGTCTACCGTCTCTCGCTGCCGCGATCCAAAGCGTGCGATGGCTGAACCTTTCGAAGACATGGCCCGCGCCGCCCGCGCGTGCCGGGTCTGCCAGCCGGTCCTGTCCCACCCGGTGCGCCCGGTGCTGCGCGGGTCCACCAGCGCGGTGATCCGGATCATCGGCCAGGCGCCGGGCACGCGGGTCCAGGCCAGCGGCAAGCCCTTCACCGATCCAAGCGGCGAGCGCCTGCGGCGGTGGCTGAGAATGAGCGATGCGGAGTTCTACGACGAGACGCGCGTCGCCATCACGCCCATGGGCTTGTGCTTTCCCGGCCTTGATGCGAAGGGCGGCGACAGACCCCCGCGCCGCGAATGCGCGCCGCTCTGGCAGCCGCGCGCCGACGCGGCCTTGCCGAACGTGAAGCTCACCGTGCTCATCGGCGCCTACGCCCAAGCCTGGCATCTGGGCGGCGAAGCGTCGAAAACGCTCACCGACACCGTAGCCGGCTGGCGGCGCTGGGCGCCGCGGGTGTTCCCGACCCCCCATCCCAGCTGGCGCAATAACGCCTGGCTGAAGAAAAACCCCTGGTTCGAGGCCGAGCTTCTGCCGGTCCTGCGCGACCGCGTGCGCGCTTTGCTGGATGACTGAGGCGCGCGAGAGCTTCGACCAGGTCAAGCGCCAGGCGCGCGCCTGCCGGGTGTGCCAGCCCTTTTTCGACCATCCCTGCCGGCCGATCGTCCGCGGCACGGCGAACAGCCTGATCCGCATCATCTCCCAGGCGCCGGGCGCCACGGCCCAGGCGCTCGACGAACCCTTCCGCGACCCGTCCGGCGTCCGGCTGCGCGCCTGGCTGGGGATGAGCGAGGCGGAGTTCTTCGACGAGGATATCGTCGCCATCACCCCTGTGGGCTTCTGCTATCCCGGCCACCACAAGGGGACGGACAAGCCGCCCCGGCCCGAATGCGCACCGCTTTGGCAGGCGCGCTGCGACGCGGCGCTGACGCGCGTGCGCCTGACCCTGCTCATCGGCGCCCACGCCCAGCGCTGGGGGCTGCGGGAGCGGGCCGCGAAACCGCTCACCGAAATCGTCGCGCAATGGAAAACACATCCCGCCCATCTTGCTGCACTGCCGCACCCGAGCGGGCGCAACACTGTGTGGCTCGCGCGTAACCCTTGGTTCGAGCAGGATGTTTTGCCGACCCTGCGTCAGCGCATCCGCAGCATCCTCGACGGCCGCGATTGACCGGACAAATTCTCATAAAAATCCATCACTTGCGCGCACGGCCTTCGAAGGGTAGACCGCGCCCGCGTTCAGGCGAGCGCCTGGCGAGCCCGCACCGGCTATCGTGACCGGACGGCGCGCCGCGCTTCTTCAGGACGGCGATTTTAGGACATCCGCATCAGAGGACTCCCCGCCCATGAGCGTGTTCGAACACAAGGCGTTCGACGA
>JBKHAZ010000148.1:0-6972 GCA_046542605.1 Oceanicaulis sp.
CCACGCTGATGACGGGCGCGGTGATCGGCGCGCTGCCCATGGCGCTGTTCGGGTAAAGCTCTTCCAAGCCTCTTGCCCGGGAAAGTAGAGATGAACTCGAAGGACGGAAACGTCCCCGCTTGACCACTCCCCCTCATCAGGCGTCGAATAGTTCTCGACAAAACAGGGGAGTTCCGCCATGCGCCGCAGTCTGACCGCCGCTCCTATACCGATGAGGTGCGCGAAAACCTGCTCACCGGCATCGAGCGTGTGGCGCGCGGGATCGCCATGGCGGCGGGCCTGCCCGACGCGCTCATGCCGGTGATGGAGATCGAGGAGACCTACACCCCGGCGGTCTATAACGACCCGGCGCTGTCCACCCGGGCGGGCGAGGTGCTGCAGGCCCGGTTCGGTGAGCGCGTCGCGACCACCGATCCGGTCACCGGCGGCGAGGACTTCTCGCGTTACGGCCGCACTGACGAGGACGTGCCGATCTTCATGTTCTGGGTCGGGGGCACGCCCATGGACGTGTGGCGTGAGCATCAGGCGCGCGGGGAGACCCCGCCGGCCAACCACTCGCCCCATTTCTACACCGACGCCGAGGGCGCGGTGATGACGGCGGCGGAAGGCATGACCGCCATCGCGCTGGATCTGTTCGCCAACGGCGTTCCGGCGGCTGAAGGCGGAGCGCGATGAAATCCGAGATCATCGCGGGGCGCACCCGTATCACCTCCGGAGCGCCGTGGGAGCGCAAGGTCGGCTATCGCCGTGCGGTCATCGCGGGCGATCACGTCTATGTCGCCGGAACCGTTGCGGTGAATGAAAAGGGCGCCCCCTTCGCGCCCGGCGATGCGGGCCGGCAGGCCGAGCGCTGTCTCGAAATCATCGTGGCGGCCCTTCATCAGGCCGGGGCGCGGCCCGAGGACGTGGTGCGCACGCGCATGTTCGTCACCGACATGGCGCCGGAGACCCAGACCGCCGTGGGCGTCGCGCATCACGCCGTGTTCGGTCCATGCCCGCCGGCTGCGACCATGGTGGGCGTCACCGCGCTCGCCCACCCCGATCTCGTGATCGAAATCGAAGTCGACGCGGTCAAGCAGGCGCGCTAAGCCGAGCCCAGCTTTAGACGATCAGGACCCGCCATGGATTCTCTCATTCCCGCAAACCAGCCGTTCGCCGTCATGGCCGGCCTCGTCGCCATCGCCGCGGCGGGTTTCCTGCTTGAGAAAACGAAGATCGGCGCGCTCCTGACCGGCACGGTCTGGACCATCCTTCTGGCGATCCTGGCCTCGAATCTCCGGATCATGCCGTTCGACAGTCCGGCCTATGATTTCGTGTTCGCCTACGCCGTGCCGGTGCTGATCCCGCTGTTTCTGATGAAGGCGGATCTCAGGCGGATCTTCTTTGAGACCACGCGGGTCACCGCCGCCTTCCTGATCTGCACGATCGCGACCGTCGCCGGGGCGCTCCTGGCCTTCATGCTCGTGCCGCTGGGCGATCTTGGACCGGCCGTGACCGCCTCGCTCACGGCGAGCTATATCGGCGGATCGGTCAATTTCGGTCCGCTGGTGGAGCAGACCGGGCTCGCCGCCAACGAGCCGGCTCTGGTCTCCGCCATCGTGGCGGCCGACCATCTGGCGAGCGCGGCTTATCTCGGCGTGCTCGCCGTCCTGCCCGGCTTCGCCTGGCTCGCCCGCAAATACGTCCAGCGCGA
The DNA here is from genome assembly GCA_046542605.1 of Oceanicaulis sp. GTDB lineage: Bacteria > Pseudomonadota > Alphaproteobacteria > Caulobacterales > Maricaulaceae > Oceanicaulis. The sequence continues at coordinate 1,694 of JBKHAZ010000148.1, forward strand.
CCATACCGGCGGGACCGTGGCCGAGACCGGAGAGGGCAGCGAAGGCCGGGCGACCAGCCTGAGCCTGGCTCTGACCCTCACCTTCGCGCTTGTGGTCGTCGCGCTCGCCGACTGGTTGGTGGCGCTGACCGGATGGAGCGGGATGCGCTATGTCTTCATCACCGTGCTCGCCGTCATCCCGGCGACGCTGTTTCCACAGCAGATGGCGAAGCTTCACGGCGGATTCGAACTTGGTGTCGTCCTGGCCTTCCTGTTCTTCGGCGCCATCGCGGCCGGCGCGAACGTCGCCGACCTTCTCGCCCAGGCGCCGATGATCATGGTGTTCATCGCGGTGCTGGTCACGATCCACGCCGTCATCATGCTTGTCGTCGGCAAGTTCGCGCGCCTCTCGCTTCCGGAGATGATCATCGCGTCCAACGCGGCGATCCTGGGCGCCACGACCGCGCCGGCGCTCGCCGCGGCGAGGGGCTGGAAGGATCTGGTCACCCCCGGCGTGCTGGCGGGGGTGCTCGGCTATGTCATCGGCACGGCCATCGCGCTTGGGATTTACGCGCTTCTACGCTGAGGCTTTGCAAAGTCCGCCAGGGCGTAGGCGGCGCCGGCGCGATCGACAAAAGGAACCCGCCGGGGATCACCAGAACCCAGTCGGCGATCCAGATCGTCACCAGCCCCGCCGCCAGATCCGCGAGTGCGCTCCATTTTCCAGCGAAGCGGGTGGCGAACAGGCTGATCCCCAGCGTCACCACGCCGAGCCGGCCCGGCCACCAGATAGTCGGCGTCGCCCGCGATCTTTCGCGAGGCCCACACCGCAATGGCGAGCTGCAGCACGATGTAGAAGATCAGCGCCAGCGTGATCATGGACATGGGGCCCCCTTCCCCGGAGGAAGGGTTCGCGCGCTCGAGGCGCGGAGGAAATGGGCCGGGCGTCGGGCCCACCGGGCGCCGGGCGGCACGCGGCCAACTTGCGCGGGCCGTCGATGACAGGCATCGTGATCCCATCAGAAGCAAATGAAAGGAGGTGATCCGATGTCGAGTGTTTCACGTTCAGGACGGACCGGCCTGCGCAAGGCGGTGGTGTCGGAGCAGCCTTCGGCGCTCGCCGCCTGACGCAACGGCTCGGCCAGGGACGGCCCGTTCCGGCTGAACACGGAAAAGGCCCCGCGCGTGCGGGGCCTTTTTTGTTGCGTGGACCGGGCCGGTCTTCGACCCGAGCTACGCCGGGGACTCGCCCGGGCTGGACTATTCGTTTCTGACTGTTCCGGCCGCTCGGGTTCAGCCTTTCCACGGTGCGCGACGCCTTTAGATAGGCGTGCAGCATCCGCCGCAGGCACGGCCGCGTGCTGGGCGCCTTTCGCCGCGATGGCTGCTGATCTGGGCTGGCGGGTGCTGGCCCCGGACCTGCCCGGCTACGGTCTGACCCGGCCGGCGCGCCATGATCGCGGCGATTACGACGACTGGCTGGAGATCATCGCCGACCTCGCGGACGCCAGCCCTGGACCGGTGGCGCTCATGGGCCTGTCTGCGGGCGGGATGACGGCGGTGTTCGCCGCCGAGCGGGCGAAGTGCGTGCGCGGCGTCATCGCGACGACCCGGCTCGACGCAAGCGACCCCGGCCTTCTGGTGCGCGCGGCCCGGTGGCGCTGGCTCGGCGCGCTGTCGTTGATCGGGTTTCGCCTGACGCCCTGGCTCGTCGACAGGCTGTCCATGCCGATCCGGTTTGCGGCGCCTATGGGCGCGATGTCCAGCGATCCGGCCATGAACGCGTATTTTGCGCGCGATCGCCTTCTGGGAAGCCTCTGGGTCCGCCTGCGCCTGTTCCGCACCGCCCGGCTTTCGACCGGGGGGAGGGGCCCAAGGAGTTCGTCGGCGATATTATACTTTGCGTACCCACCCGAATCGGGATTAAGCTATGGCTGTTTCTTACAAGGCCCGTGAGCGCTGGTCTCTGTTCGATCTGCTTGGGCCTGGGGAAGGGTGCGTGGCCCTCGCTTGCTATCTTGACGACAGTTATTCAAAGGGCGGCACCGTTTGCGCCCTCGCGGGATATTATGCAGAAAGCGACAATTGGAGAGCCTACGAGGCTGCCGCCTCGAATGTGTACGCTTCCCACGGGGTGAGCGTTCTTCATACCAAAGATTTCCGAGACAGAAAAAAAGAGTTTCGCGGTTGGTCTAGCGTCCAGCAAGGCGACTTTCTTGCAGAGCTATTTGAAGCGGTAAATAGCTGCGATCTATTTGGCCTTTCATTTTGCGCGACTAAGTCTGTTGGCGCATCGTTTAAGGGCGCGCACAAAAAGGCTTCACAGAGTTCAATTTTTAGCATGCTTTTCAGCATGATTCTTGACGAACTGTGCCGAAAGGGTAACCCGTTTGACTTAAGGGGGTCGCGGGAGGTTTCATTCTTTGTAGAAAGCGGAAACCACAACAATCAAGGCATTCAAAAGCTTTTTAACGACATGAAGCGCAAGCGGCAGGCTGAAGGCGCAAAATCGCTTAGCTTCGTCGGCAAGCAAGATTGTTTGGCAATCCATTTAGCGGACTTTTGGGCCTTTTACTCAATGCGGCATGCACGCAAAGCCCTTCAAAGTGGTTTTGATGCTTCAAAGGGGCCGTTTTTCGATGAAATATGCGGCGCTGCCTTCTCGCAGGCGCCGCACTATACCCGCATATTCTCCGGCTTAGCCTATCGTTCGGACGATGATCCAAACGCCATTTCGGTCGGCGCGCCACAAACCTATTATTATGGCCCGCAGAGAGCTTAGTCGCGATGGCTCTGTGACTGCCTTTGTAAAAGGCGGTCGAGCTTATCTTGCGCTTCAGCGGGACTTAGTTCGCCAGCGTCGATTAGCTCTTGAACGGCCCTTTTGAATCGCTCGGTTTGCTGCTTTGGCGTCTCCGGCTTCTTCTTTTGCGGCATGACGCTTAGGCCCTCGCACCAGTCGTTTCATAGGTAAGCCGCTTGCCGGTCACGCCTGAAAGGATCGCATCGGCGCGGCGCTCGTCGCCAACGCCTTTAGCCTGACGGTTGCTGTAACGGAAATCAAACTCCGCGAGGTAGCGGTGTAGGTGTTTCTTGGCGCAGTGCTGATACACACCGCGCATGCCGCGCTTGAAGATGCTGAAGCAGCCCTCAACGGTGTTGGTGTACACATCGCCGCGCACATACTCGTCGCGGGCGTGGGCGACGATGCCATGCTCGGCAAACGCCTTTCCGAGCGGAAGATAGAACCGAGCCTCGTCAGTCATAAGGCGGGCTTCCTTGGAAATGTTCTCAGCGAGGATCGGGCCAATTTCCGCAGCGCTCAGACGATCAACAACCATGCTGCGGACTTGGCCGGTTTCACGATCCACAAGGCTTAGCACTTTGTTCATCTGGTTATAGTTCGCGCGCTTGCCTGGCGCGGGCGCGTCAGGGTCTTGGCCGATAAAGGTGTCATCGACCTCTACCGCGCCACCGCCAGCGCCGAACGGTGACAGATCGCCGGCGCGCATAGCCTCGCGAATACGGTGCGACATGAACCAAGCGGTTTTGAGGGTCACGCCAAGGATGCGGTGTAGCTGGTTAGAGCTGATGCCTTTCTTGCTCCCCGCAATCAGGAAAATCGCCTGAAGCCAGAGATGCATTTTGACGTGGCTGCTTTCGAAGATGGTGCCGACCTTCACGGTGAAGGGCTTGCGGCACTTGTAGCACTTGTAAGCGCCAATCCGGGTGGATTTGCCGCCCATCTTGGACACGCGCTCTTGCTCGCCGCACTTGGGGCAAGTCGGGCCGTTCGGCCAAACGCGCGCCTCGACATAGTCGTAAGCGGCTTGCTCGTCGTGGAACTCGGGGCGGGCGAAAATCGACATGGCCTTATCTCCTTATGAGACAAGGTATTTCAGCCGATTGGGTACGTCAAGTATAATATCGCCAGTTCGTCGAACTGTCCAACGGCTCGCACCTGCCTCTGGAGCAGCCTGCGTTCGGCGAGCTGAGGGCGTGCATCGCACGCTTCCTCGCGGGTCTTTCCGAACCGGAACGACGCTTCAGGGCGGACGGCCTGCGCCGGCGGAACCGCTTCGGCTCAGGCCGCCAGCCGCGCCCGCCCGATCAGCGCCTCGGTGTCGATCTTCGCCTCGCCCGCGCCCAGCATGACGGGGCTCTCCGCGATCCTTCGCGCCACATAGGCGTCGAACGCCGTTTCCTCTCCGGCGCGCGCCAGGGCGCAGGCGGTGAGGGCTGTCGCGGCCAGCTCGGTGAAGCGGCGCGCATCGGATTCGCACACGCCGCCCGCCATGGACGTCAGCGTGTCGAGGCGGGCGTCGAGGGCGCGGTGGAAGCCGCGTGCGGTTTCAAGCTCTGCGGCCAGCGCGTCCCTGGCCGTGGGGTCCTTGGCGAGCGCGCGCAGCACGTCGAGCGCGATGACGTTGCCCGAGCCTTCCCAGATGGCGTTGAGCGGGCTCTGGCGGAACAGGCGGGGCAGGGGGTGCTCCTCCACATAGCCCGCGCCGCCATGGGCCTCCATGGCCTCGTAGACGAGGTAGGGCGCGCGCTTGCAGATCCAGTACTTGGCGATGGGCGTCATCAGGCGGGCCAGCGCGGCTTCGTGCGGGTCGCTCGCGGCCTCGTCGAAGCTGCGCGCGACGCGGAAGGCCAGCGCGACGGCGGCTTCGGCCTCCAGGCTGAGTTCGGCGAGCACTTCGCGCATCAGCGGCTGGTCGACAAGGCGCCGCTGGAAAGCGGCGCGGCGGTCGGCATGCCAGACCGCCTGGGCGGCGACGTTGCGGATGAGGCCGGCGGAGCCGGCGAGGCAATCCAGGCGCGTGTGATTGACCATCTCGATAATGGTTCGAACGCCGCGGCCCGGCTCGCCCACACGCCGTGCATAGGCGTTCTTGTACTCGATCTCGGAGCTGGCGTTGGATTTATCGCCGAGCTTGTCCTTTAAACGCTGGATCTCGATCGTGTTGCGCTGCCCGTCCGGGCGCCAGCGCGGGACCAGGAAGCAGGACAGCGCCGCCGCGTCGCCCTCGCCTTCATAGGCCAGCGTCAGGAAGGCGTCGCTCATGGGGGCCGAGCAGAACCATTTATGGCCGACGAGCTCCACCTCGTCCGCACCTGTGGAGACCGCCTGCGTGGCGTTGGCGCGCACGTCCGAGCCGCCCTGCTTTTCCGTCATCGCCATGCCAAGCGTGAGGCCGGTCTTCTCTTCGGGCGGCAGGAAGCGGGGATCGTACTTGCCCGACGTCGCGCCCTCGATCCACGGGCCGGCCCAGCCGGCGTGCTTCAGGGCGGGGACG
>JBKHAZ010000149.1:0-6896 GCA_046542605.1 Oceanicaulis sp.
TCCTTCGCCAAGCGTTCCGCGCCCCCTGCCAGCATTTGCGACGCGGGAAGGGTATCGTCTGACACCGGCGCGTCAATCGGATCGCACTGCAGCTGACAGGGGGGCGGGCATGGGCTAGGAAGCCCTTCAAGCTGCAACGTAAGAGGGCGTGGGATATGGATCAGGCCGTCACCGGCGAGGCGCGCGGCGCCGATGCGATGTTCCGGCCGGCCTCGGTTGCGCCGCTTCCGGCCGGATCGGGATTCGCCCAGCGGGTCCGGGCCCTGCGCGACAATCCGATCTCCATCCTGCCCGAGACCGTCTATGCACAGACCTTCCACAGCGCCCGGCTGGGCGCGGGGTCGATGCATTACCTCTCGGGGCCCGACGAGATCCGCGCGGTGATGCAGGACGATTTCGAGGCCTGGCGCAAATCGCCGTTGATCCTGCGCATGCTCAAGCCGATCCTGGGCGACGCCATCCTCACCGCGCACGGCGAAAGCTGGCGGCGCCAGCGCATGACGCTGCAGCCGGCGCTTTTGAAAAAGCGGATTGCGCGCTTCGCGCCCCTGATGACCGCGGCGGGACGGACCGCCATCGAGCGGCTGTCCGGCGATCAGCCGGTGGAAGTTCATAACGTCATGAACGACACCACCTTCCAGATCATCGAACAGGCCCTGTTCACCGATACCGAGGGCTTCGACCGCGCGTCGGTGCGCGCCGCCATCGAGCGCCTGCTCGAGGAGATCGGGCGGCTGCGCTATTCGGACCTCTTGCCTTTTCCCGAATGGACGCCGCGCGTCATGAGCGCGGGCGGGCGCAAGGCGCTGAAGACCTTCCGCGCCGCCGCGCTCGCCCAGATCCGCCGCCGCCGCGCCGCGGGCGCGGGGGCCGAGGACTTGCTCAGCCTGCTCCTGGACGTGCGCGACGAGCAGACCGGGCGCGGCCTCAGCGATGTCGACATTCGCGATACGCTCATGACCTTCGTGGCCGCCGGCCACGAGACCACCGCGATCGCGCTGACGTGGTCGCTCTACTGCCTCGCCCATGACCACGTGGCGCAGGCGCGGGTGCGTGCGGAAGCCGATCGGGTGTTCTCGGGCGTCGACGATCCGGGCGCGGCGCAAAGCCAGCGCCTGATCTTCACCCGCCAGGTGATCGAAGAGGCGCTGCGCCTGTTTCCGCCCGCCCCGGCGCTGGGACGCCGGGCGGTGCGCGACACCGAGATCTGCGGGCGGCTGGTGAAGAAAGGCGACACGGCGCTGCTGGCGGTCTACGCCCTGCATCGCAATCCGGCCTTCTGGGACCATCCCGACCGCTTCGATCCCGATCGCTGGAGCCCGCAGCGCCGCCCCTCGGACCGGTATCGGTTTCTGGCGTTCGGCGGGGGCCCGCGCGCCTGTGTCGGGGCGCAGTTCGCCCTGATGGAGGCCTCCCTCATCCTCGCCCAGATCGTTCAGGCGCTGGACGTGGCGGCGGTGGACGAGCCGGTGGAGCCGGTCATGCAGGTGACTTTGCGGCCCAAGGGCGGGCTGCGTCTGATCTTCACCCCGCGCGCCGTGCACGAAGCCTAAACCCTCTGCATGATAAAGGCCTTGCGGAGATTCGGGTGGAGCGCGGGATGACGATCTTACAGCGGTACTGGCCGCACAACGACCCGGATGACCGGCTGGGCGTGGCCGCCGCGCGGGCCCTGTCGATGTTCGCCGTCATGGCGTTCGGGCTCGGCGCGGGCCTGACGATCATCAATCTGCGCTATTTGCCCGAGGAGTGGTTCGTCGTGCTGCTGGGCGGGCTGGTGGCGCTCGCTTGCGGCGTGGCGCCGGCGCTGATCAACACGGGCGGGCCGGGCTTCAAGACGCGCGCCCGCCTGCTCGGCGGGCTGGTGATCGCGGCGCTGGTGGTGCTCGCGCTGATCAACGGCAAGACGCCCCAGGTCGCCAATGTGATCCTGGTTCCGATCGTGATGACCTTCACGCTGATTCTGGGGCCGCGCGACGGTCTCGTCGCCGCTCTGGCCGCCGTCGCGACTCAGGCGATCACCTGGGTGATGTACGTCCAGTCCGGCGAAGCGCCGCACTGGACGACCCAGCTCGCCGCCGGAATGATCGCCTCGTCGCTGTTCGCCTGGGCCGGGGCTGCGGTCTTCCGCCGCGAGATGGCCAAGGCCATGGCCGCGCTCGCCGAGGAAAGCCGCCGCGCGCGCGCCGCCGACCAGGCGAAATCGGCCTTTCTGGCCAATATGAGCCATGAGATCCGCACGCCTTTGAACGGCGTTCTGGGCATGGCCGACGTGCTGTCCCAGACCGAGCTGGACGAGGCCCAGCACCGATCGCTCGCCCTGATCCGCAGTTCCGGCGGACAGCTTCTGTCGATGCTCAACGACATCCTCGACCTGTCCAAGATCGAGGCCGGGCACATGGCGCTCGATCTTGGCGAGGTGTCGCCGGCCGAGATCCTCGACCAGGTCGCCGCCCTGCACCGGCCCCAGGCCGAAGCCCGGGGGCTCGCCTTCACCGTGGAGATCGACCCCGGGCTCGACGCCCAGGCGGCGCGTCGCGGCGACCGGCTGCGTCTTGTCCAGGTGCTGGGCAATCTGGTCTCGAACGCCGTGAAGTTCACCGCAGACGGGCAGGTCACGCTCTACGCCGCGCCGGGCGACCTCCCCGACGAGATCGTGTTCGGCGTCCGCGACAGCGGCTGCGGCATGAGTGCGGACGAGCTGGCGCGCGTATTCGAGCCCTTCGCCCAGGCCGACGTCTCGATCACGCGGCGTTATGGCGGCACAGGGCTCGGCCTGTCGATCGTTTCGCGTCTGGTCGATCTGATGAACGGGTCCATCGACGGGGCGAGCGCGCCGGGCGAGGGCAGCACGTTCACGGTTCGCGTCAACCTGCCGCGCCTTTCCAGAGACCGGCAGGCGGCCCCGCCCGCCGGACAGTCGGATATCGCGGTCGATCCGAGCCTTTCGGGCCTGCGCGTGCTGATCGCCGACGACAGCGAGACCAACCGGCTGGTGGCCGCAGGCCTTCTGCGCCCGCTGAAGGCGCGTGTGCGCCTCGCCGGCGACGGGGCCGAAGCGCTCGATCGATTCTGCGAGGAGCCGTTCGATCTGGTGCTGATGGACATCCGCATGCCGCGCATGGCCGGGATCGCCGCGCTGCGCGCCATCCGCGCCCGGCCCGGCGGCGGCGCGGTCCCGATCATCGCCATGACCGCCAACGTCATGAACCATCAGATGCGGGTCTATGAAGCGGAGGGCTTCGACGGTGTTTGCGCCAAGCCGCTGCGAGCGGACCTCCTGGTCGAGGTGATCCGGGCGGCCATTGACGCGCGCACGCAACTGACGAAAGCGGGATAGCGTAAAGCGGGGGAAAAGTGGGGGCTTCTGTTGCCAGGCGCCCCCGAACCCCGCCTGACCTTGCTAGAGATCAGGACTTAAGAGCGAGATGCTCGCGCTGACTACGCAGCGAGAGCGACCTCTTCAGCATAGTTGTCGTTGGCAACTACTTGAAACGGGCTGGTAACGAAGCCCATTCGGGCGAAAGCTACGTCTTTAGCCATCCGTCGATCCTATTCGGCCCCCTGCGCCGCCCAACGAGCGGAAGGGTGTTGGTGGAGCCGCCGGGATTCGCACCCGGGTCCGGTCTGGTTATTACACGCGCGTTTATCGCCATAGTCCGCCGAAGCGGACAGATTCAATATAGGCGCATGGTCCGGACTATGAAAGAGGGGCGCCTGCGCCTTGCGGCGCGGGGCGCACGCTCAGCCGGGCGGGCTCGCCCGGGACGGCGGGGCCGACCCGCAGGGCCGGCCCCGCCAGGCGGGGTCCTACCGGTCGGCGCGCGCCGCGCCGGGCTGGCCGCCCGTCGGCGCGGGCTTGTCCATCGCCGGCTCCGGCTCGCCGTTGGCGTAGCGCGGATCCTCCACGGCGCTCTGCTTGGTCGCCACGATGGTGAGCACCACGCCGAAGACCGTCTTCGAGACGATGTCTGCGGTGGTGTACATGATCTGGCGGACCACCACGAAGTTCGGGTCGTCGCCGATCACGGGGATGCCCGGCACCAGGTAGGCGAAGCCGTAGAGCCACCAGGTAAAGAACAGGATCCGCCAGGCCAGACGCATTCTCGGCTGGACCGACGCGTCCAGATTCCCGATCCCGGCCTTGAACGCGCTGTTCGCGGCGAACAGGAGATAGAAGAAGATCAGCCAGGAGATGATCCCCCAGATCCAGAAGCCCAGGCCCGACCCGTCTTCGAATCCGGCGACCTGCGGCTCGAAATACTGGCCGATATAGCCGGTGACGATCATCAGCACCCCGGCCAGGGTAAGCTTCCACCAGCGCTGGAAGAAGGCGGCGCCGGTGAAGCCGAGCACCACCAGGAACTGGGTCAGCAGCATCGGGACGTCGATCAGCCAGTTGGCGTAGCGATATCCGTTGGAGAAGACCTGGCCCTCCACCCTTGCGAAGGTGTTCGCGCCCGCATCATAGGCGTAGGCCTGATTCCACAGGAGCCAGAGGGTGAAAATCTCAATCGCGGCCGACACCATCACGACAGCCGAAATCGCCGACGTGGCCCGATAGCGCGGCAGCACGCTTTTCGCGGTCATGGCGAAATACACAAGCGCAGCGGCGAACACCGCCACGGTAAGCCCGAACGCGTGGCGTATCACTTCATACTGCCAGTATTCGAAGGCGAAGAAATTCTCGTAGTTGATCATGGGTGGAAGGCCTTTCGCAGCCGTTGCGGTCGTCCGTCGGGAGATGCACGCTCGACATGGTCCCGCCGCTGCAAACGAAGACGGGCGCTGCGCGTTCCGGAGAAATTTTTTTTTCGCGACGGACAAAAGGACGCACGTCATGACCCACGCTACGGTCCGGTTCCGTTTCGCCGCCGCACTCGCCTCCGCCGCCTCGCTCGCTCTGGCGGCGTGCGCCGGGCCGCGCGAAGTCTCCGCGCCGCCAGCGGGCGATTGCACGCAGATCGCGCTCAGCTCGAACGACTGGCACGCCGGGCTGTACCTGCCGGCCTCCGCCTTCGACCCGTCCGGGCCGGTGCGCACCGCGTTTCCCGATGCCGACTTTGTCGCCGTGGGCTGGGGCGATGCGCGCGCCTATCCCGGCCCGCTGACGGTTTCACGCGCGGTTTCCGCCATCGCCTGGCCCAGCAAAAGCGTGGTGCATGTCTCCGTCCATGAGCGCGAGCCGAGCACCGCGTTCCGGCAGGATCATGTGGATGTGGCGGTTTCGACCGAGACGCTGGACCGGCTGGCCGGCCTGATCGCGGCGGAAATCACCGGCCCGCCCGTCAGCGCCGGTCTGACGCGGCGTTCGGCCTTCTTTCCCGGCGCGTCGCGTTATCACGCCTTCAAGACCTGCAATGTCTGGCTCGCTCAGACCCTGGAAGCGGCCGGGATAGAGACCGGCTGGACGCCCGGCCATGTGCGGCCCGGCTCGCTGCTGCGCGCGATTGCGCGCACGCAGCCGCAAACCTGTCCCGCCGAACCGGCGGGCTAGCCCATCACGAAGGCGTTTCGGTGTTTACCCTTTTTCCCACATGGTCGTTTCACATTCAGAACGCCGAATCCTGCAGGAATATTGAAGCTGCCTGGAGGGCGGCCCCGACGCCTCGCTGAGCGTCGGATCGCACTCGGACCGGGCAAGCGAGATATGGCTGAACGTCTTGGGGTTCATCCGGAGGTAATCAGCCGGCGGGAGCGAGGCGAGCACGAGCCGCGCGTTAGCTATTTCCCTGTAATATTAGAGTTTATCGGCGATTCAAGCTGGCTCCCCTCCGGCGCCATTGGAGAACGGCGCTTGTCTTTTCGCCGAGTGCGCGGATGGTCTCGCAAGAAGCGTGCTGCCTGGCTCGAATGTTCAGAACGTTACATCCAGCAGCTTTGCGATCTTGTCGTAGAAGGCGACCGCCGCCTCCAGATCATTGGTCCCAGGTGTCACGTATCCGATCATGGTCCGGCCCTTTCGTTCGTGCTACGTTCCAGCGCGCATGAGGCGATGGCGTCTGGAGGCGCGCAAGCGGATTCGCGCCGCAGCGGGCCGGTTATCCCCATCCGGCGCGGCGTTGGCGGCTTTTCCGAATCGCCCGGCGCGTTAGTCTTGTCTTCCGCCCGCCGAAGGAGGCCGCCATGGCGCTCGCCGAACCCGCGTTGCAAACCGGATCGCCGATCGAGCACGCCTATCTCGATTTGCTGCGCGAGATCCTGGAGTCCGGCGAGGACCAGACCGACCGCACCGGAACCGGCACGCGCGGCGTGTTCGGCCGCCAGATTCGCTGTGATCTGGCCGACGGGTTTCCGCTGCTGACCACCAAGAAGGTGTTCTTCAAGGGCGTGGCGGTGGAGCTTTTGTGGTTCATCAAGGGGATGACGAACGTCAAATGGCTGCAGGAGCGCGGCGTGACGATCTGGGACGAGTGGGCCGACGACACCGGCGAACTCGGCCCGGTCTACGGCAAGCAATGGCGGCGCTGGGAAGGCCCGAACGGCGAGGAGATCGACCAGCTCGCCGGGCTGATCGCGCAGATCAAGGCCAACCCCGACAGCCGGCGCCACGTGATCAGCGCGTGGAACCCGGCCGACACGCCCTCCATGGCGCTGCCGCCCTGCCATACGCTCTTTCAGTTCAAGGTGCTGGGCGGCCGGCTGCACCTGCAGCTCTATCAGCGCTCAGCCGACATGTTCCTCGGCGTACCGTTCAATATCGCCAGCTACGCCCTGCTGCTCGCCATGGTGGCGAAGGTGACAGGGTATGAGCCCGGCGAATACGTCCACACATTCGGCGACGCGCATATCTATTCAAACCATGTGGACCAGGTGAAGGAGCAGCTCTCGCGCGAGCCCCGCGCTTTGCCGAAGCTGCACCTGAACCCGGAGGTCAGCGACCTCTTCGCCTTCGA
>JBKHAZ010000006.1:0-31388 GCA_046542605.1 Oceanicaulis sp.
CCTCGAGGACGCCGACGTCGTGGCCCGCGAGTGGCTCGAGCAGGAGGGCTTCCTGGGCTGATCACCCGTCGCCCGTCGACGATCGGGGCCACCGGCCGTCCGCTCCGGGGCCGGTCTCACGCTGCGAGCGCGAGGCCGGCCCCGGCCGCGCCGACCCCCAGCACCACGGTGAGGCCCACGTAGCCGAGGGCGGCGCCGACCCGGTCGGCGGCGAGCAGGGCGTCGACCTCGACCGCGAGGGTCGAGAAGGTGGTGAGGCCGCCGAGGCCGCCGACGCCCACGATCGTGACCGCCGGTGCTTCCCACCCGGCGAGCAGCCCGAAGGCGGCGATCACCGGCACGGCCATGAGCATGGAGAAACGCGCCGCTTCGCTGCGCGTCATGGACAGGGCGCGCGCCGCGGTCATGGTGACGCCGGAGCGGCTGGCGCCCGGGATCAGCGCGAACATCTGCGCGACGCCGATCAGGAACGCGCCTTTGTAGGACAGGGTCTGCGCGGTCTCGGTCTGCCTGGCGTAATGGTCGGCGAGCCAGAGCGGCAAGGCGAAAATCAGCGTCGCCCAGGCGATCACCAGCGGATCGCGCAACGCGTCGGCGAGCCCGGAGACATAGAGCAACCCGCCGAAGATCAGGACGGGCGGCGTCGCGATCGCGATCAGAAGAACCAGGCGCCCGCCCGCGGTCACCCGGCCCTGCAGAAGCGCCAGCTTGCCGGTGATCACCTGGCCGACATCGCGGCGAAAATAGACCAGCACCGCGAACAGCGTGCCCAGATGGGCCATGACATCGATCAAAGGCCCTTGATCAGTCGCGCCGGTCACTTCGGGCGCGAGGATGAGATGGGCCGAAGACGAGATCGGCAGAAACTCGGTGATCCCCTGCACCAGGGCGAGGATCAGCAGCTGTACGAGACCCATGGACGCCTGCTTGTCTAGTCCGTGTGATGCGGGGCACAGTGGAACGGCGCGCGCGCCGCGCCAAGTCCGCCGCCGCGGAATTCAACACAACACGCAAACCTCAAAGACCCCTCCACCCATGCCCCATGACGCCCTCGACGCCGGCCCCGGCAAGCTGCCGCCCTCCAAGGCGCGCCGGATCACCGGCCGCGTCACCGCGCTGTCGGTGGGCGTGGCCGCCACCCTGGTGGTCGCCAAGCTCATCGCCTGGTTGCTGTCGGGCTCGGTGGCGATGCTCGCCTCGCTGGCCGACAGCGCGCTCGACCTCGCCGCGTCGCTGACCACGTTCTTCGCGGTGCGCTACGCCGCCAGCCCGGCCGATGACGAGCACCGCTACGGTCACGGCAAGGCCGAAGCGCTCGCCAGCCTGATGCAGGGCATGCTGGTCGCCCTCTCGGCCGGGCTTTTGATGCGCGAAGCGGTGGCGCGCTATCTCGACCCCGAACCTATCTCGGCCACCACCACGGCGATCTCGGTCATGGCGCTGTCGATCGGGCTGACAATCGCGCTGGTCTGGGCGCAGAACCGCGCCGTGAAGCAAACCCAGTCCCTCGCCGTGGCCGGAGACCGCGCTCACTATGTCTCGGACCTCTCCGCGAACCTGGCGGTGATCGCCGGGATCGTGCTGGCCGGCGGGCTGGGACTGCAGCGCGCCGACCCGATCGTCGGGTTCGGCGTCGCCCTCTGGCTGTTCTGGACCGCCTTCCAGGTGGGCAAGAAGGCCTATGAAGCGCTGATGGATCACGAGCTTCCCGACGCCGACCGCGCGCACATCCTCAAGCTGGTCGGCGACGATCCGGACGTTCTCGGGGTGCACCAGCTGCGCACCCGCACGTCCGGCCCCTTCATCCATATCCAGATGCACCTGGATCTCGATCCAGATCAGAGTCTGACCGACGCCCATGAGGTCGTCGTGGCCGCCGAGCGCCGCGTAATGCAGGCCTACCCTGCGGCGGACGTGCTGATCCACCCCGACCCGAAGGGCCGGGCCGAGCCCCACGGCAACCGGTATTTCCGCTCGGAAACTTCGCCGGACGATGGGCCGGAGGGCGCGGCGGACGCACGCTGACCTGCGAGAGCCGCAAATCCCTTTTGCAAAACGGTCGCAGGCCGCTAGGCTCGCGCATCATCTGAGGGGAGAGCGCGTCCATCACCGATGTGCGGACGCGCGGGCCTCGTTCGACCACGAAGCAAGCCGCAGACCAATAAGCGGCCGCAATAAGGGGCGACGCGCGCCATGGAAGCTTTGCAATCGGTTCTCGCGACCATCGACGGCTGGGTGTGGAGCCCGGTTCTGGTGCTGCTGCTGTTCGGCACCGGTCTTTACCTGACCATCGGTCTGAAACTCATGCCGATCTACCGCCTGCCGGCGGCGTTCGCCATGATGTTCTCCAAGCCGAAGAAAGAAGACAAGAGCGAGGGCGAGATCAGCCCGCTGGCGGCGCTGTTCACCGCGCTTTCGGCCACCATCGGGACCGGCAACATCGCCGGCGTCGCCACCGCGATCACGCTCGGCGGGCCGGGCGCGGTGTTCTGGATGTGGATGACGGCGCTGGTGGGCTCGGCGACGAAATATTCCGAGGCCGTGCTGGCGGTGAGCTATCGCGAAGTGGACGATCGCGGCGAGCATGTCGGCGGCCCGATGTACTACATCAAGAACGGGCTCGGTAAGAAGTGGGTCTGGCTGGCCTGGGTGTTCGCCCTGTGCACTGCGCTGGCCGCCTTCGGCACCGGCAATCTGGTGCAGGCGAACTCCGTCGCGGCGCTGTTTGAGTCCAACCTGAACCTCTCCGGGCTCGGCCTGCCTGAGACCTTCTCCTTCAACGGCGAAGACTACTCGCTGACCAAGAACGTGGTCGGTCTGGTGCTGGCGCTTCTGGTGTTCTTCGTGATCATCGGCGGCGTGCGCTCCATCGCGAAAGTGGCCTCCGTACTCGTGCCGTTCATGGCGCTCGCCTACATCATCGGTTCGGTGGTGGTGCTGGCGGCCAACGCCGACGCGGTTCCCGCGGCGCTGGGCTCGATCTTCACCGGCGCCTTCACCGGCAGCGCGGCGGCCGGCGGCTTCATCGGCGCCGCGCTCGCCGCGGCGATCCGCGAAGGCGCCAATCGGGGCAGCTTCTCCAACGAGGCCGGGCTCGGCTCGGCGGCGATCGCCCACGCCAGCGCCCAGACCCGCAATCCGCACCGGCAGGGCTCCATCGCCATGCTCAGCCCCTTCATCGACACCATCGTGGTGTGCACTATGACGGCGCTGGTGATCCTCACCGCAGTGGGCGATTTCCAGTACAACCCGGCGCGCGCCGCGCTGGGGCAGTGCGAGGCCGCCGGAGCGCTCAATACGCCGGAGAACACGTCAATCACGAGGCTCTACGCCGCCGCGCCGCAACCGGATCTGTCCGGGCGCGCCGATGCGATCGCCGACGGCGGCGAGCAGGTCCTCGCCGCGCTGCAGGCCTGTCAGGCCGCAGGCGTCGAAATCGAACCGATGGCGTTTGAAGCCGCGGTGGACGCCAACGTGCTGGCCGACACCGACCGGGTCTGGCAGGCGGGCATCGCTTCGGCCGCCGACGTCACCGCCCAGTCCTTCGGCGCGGCGCTTCCGGGCGGGGAGTGGATCGTCACCATCGGTCTGATGGTGTTCGCCTTCACCACGATCCTGGGCTGGGCGCTCTATGGCGAGCGCGCGCTTGAATTCATGGCCGGCACCAAGCCCATCTTCGTCTACCGGGTGATGTGGTGCGTGGTGGTCTTCATCGGCGCGGTCTGGACCAACGACCTCGCCTGGACGGTGGCCTCCATCGGCAACGGCATGATGGCCGCGCCGAACCTCATCGCGCTTCTGCTTCTATCCGGCACGGTGTTCGCCATCGCCAAGCGCCACGGCGCGCGGCCTGGCGACAGCGCCAGCCACAATCTGGACGAAGGCGAAACGCCCATGCCGGCGCCCAGCGCGTCGGACCACACGCCCGAACCGCCGAGAAGCTGACCGGACGAGCGGCGACGCGCCACGGTGGTGATTGACCGTGCGCGTCGCCTCTTCCTCTTTTTCCGGTTCGCAGTAATCTTCCCGCCAGCCTTCAACAAAAACAGGTGTGGGGGAGCGGCGTGTCTCAATTTTTAGAGGGGCTTACGGCCCTGATTGATAATGTGTCCGGCTTTATCTGGGGCGGGACCTGGGGTGAGGATCGGCTTTTGCCGGTCGGGCTTCTGGCCGTGGTGCTTCTGGGCACCGGCCTTTTCTTCATGCTGCGCCTGGGATTCCGGCCGCTGCGCCGGTTCGCGCCGGCGATCGGCGAGCTGTGGGCCGGTCGCAAGGCGCAGGGCAAGGACGGCGACATCACGCCGTGGCAGGCGCTGTCCACCGCCCTGTCCGGTCAGGTGGGCACGGGCAATCTCGCCGGCGTCGCCACGGCGATTTCGCTGGGCGGGCCCGGTGCGATCTTCTGGATGTGGATGACGGCGCTTCTGGGCATGGCCTGCGCCTTCGCCGAATCCAGCCTGGCGGTGAAGTATCGCGAAACCCACGCCGACGGCCGCATTCACGGCGGGCCGATGTACTACATCAAGAACGGGCTGAACAAGGGCAAGGCCGGCCTTGGCGGCGCGTTCGGCTGGCTCGCCGCGCTGTTCTGCATCGGCACGCTGATCTCCGCCGTCGCCACGGGCGGCATGATCCAGGCGAACTCCATCACCGAGTCCGTCACCCAGACCGGGGTCGAACTCGGGCTCGGAATTCCACAATGGACCGTCGGCGCGGTTCTGGCCGGACTGGTTTTCCTGGTGATCGTGGGCGGGATCAAGTCGATCGGCTCGGTCGCGGGCAAGGTCGTGCCCTTCATGGCGGTGTTCTACATTCTGTGCGCACTGGTCGTGCTCATCCTGCATATCGACAAGGTGCCCGGCGCCTTCGCCCTGATCTTCTCCTACGCGTTCGGCTTCGAGCAGGCGGTGGGCGGCGCGGCCGGGTACGGCGTGCTGCAGGCGATCCGCTACGGGGTGGCGCGCGGCCTGTTCTCCAACGAGGCCGGCCAGGGCTCGGCGCCCATCGCGCACGCTGCGGCGCAAACCAAGTCGCCGGTCGCCCAGGGCGAGATCGCGATGATCGGCGTGTTCATCGACACGATCGTGATCTGCACCATGACGGCGCTGGTCATCCTGGTCTCCAACGGCGCCTATCCCGGCGCGGACGGGACCACGGTCGATTACGCCTGGCAGTCGACGCTGAACTCCTCGGCGGTCACGACAGCCGCCTTCGCCAACGGCATCCCGGGCGGGCAATGGGTGATTTCGGTGGCTCTGGCGCTGTTCGCCTTCACCACCATCATCGGCTGGAGCTATTACGCCCAGCAGGCCGCCGGCTACCTGTTCGGCGACTGGACCAGCATGCCGATCCGCTATGTCTGGGTGCTCATCGTGTTCGCCGGCTGCCTGGTGACCGACACGGTGACGCTGTGGCGCTTCGGCGACATCGCCAACGCCTCCATGGCCTTCCCGAACCTTCTCGCCATCCTGTTCCTCTCCGGGGTCGTGGCCACGATGGCGCGCGACGCCGACGAGAAGCTCAAGCGCGGCGAGACAATCATCGCGTAGGGCCTCCTGGCGCGGGGTGAAAAGAAGGGCGCGGAGGGACTGCCTCCGCGCCCTTTTTTCCGGGTGAAACGGGCCGGGCCTCAGTCTTGCGAGGCCGCCTGTTCGTCGAGCCAGGCCTGCATCTTGGTTTCAAGATAGCCCAGCGGCACGCCGCCCTCCTCCAGGATCGTGTCGTGAAAGTCGGCGAGGTCGAAATCGGCGCCGAGGCGGGTTTCGCCCTGCGTGCGCAGGCCGCGGATCAGAAGCTCGCCGGTCTTGTAGGCCAGCGCCTGGCCGGGCCAGGAAATATACCGGCTGACCTCGTTGGTGATGTTCAAGGGCGCGAGCGCGGAGTTCTCCAGGAAGCAGGCTTCGGCCTCCTCGCGGCTCCAGCCGTACCAGTGGATGCCGGTGTCGGCCACCAGCCGGCAGGCCCGCCACATCTCGTAAGTGAGCTGACCGAACCGGTCATAGGGCGTTTCATACATGCCCATGTCCGTCCCCAGAAACTCGGTGTAGAGCGCCCAGCCTTCGCCGAAGGCGGTGATATAGGTGTCGCGGCGGAATTCGGGAACGTCCTCGATCTCCTGGGCGATGGCGATCTGGTGGTGATGGCCGGGCACCGCCTCGTGCACGGTCAGGGCCGGCATCTCGTAAAGCGGGCGTTGATCGAGCCGGTAGGTGTTGACCATGTAGCCGCCCGCCTCGCCGGTCTCCGGATCGCCGGGCCAGTAGCGCGCCGTGGTGTAGTTCGGCGCCAGCGCCGCGGGCACCGGCCGGACCCCGTAAGGCAGGCGCGGCAGGCGGTTGAAGAAGCCCGGCATCTCGTCGTCCGCCTTCTTGGCGAGATAGGAGGCGACCATCATCAGCTCCATCTCGGTTTCGGCGTAGAATTGCGGATCGGTGCGCAGAAAAGTGAGGAATTCGGCGAACGTGCCGTCGAACGCCGCCTCTTCGATCACGTCCTCCATCAGGGCGCGGATACGCGCCACCTCGCTGAGACCGAGCTGGTGCACCTCCTCGGGCGTCATGTCGAGCGTGGTGTGGCGGCGCACCAGGGCGCGGTAGAAATCCTCCCCGCCCGGCAGGGACCGCGCGCCCAGCGTTTCGCGCGCGCCGGGCATGTATTCGGTGGTGAAGAAGCGGTGCAACTCCACCAGCGCGGGCAGCGCGTCGGCCTCGATGGCGGCGAGCGCGGCGGCCTCGAGGCGTTCGCGCTCCTGGGCGCTGATCGTTTCAGGAAGTCCGCGCAGCGGCGCGAACAGGGTTGAGTCCTCCGGCGCGACGATCTGGGCCTCGATCTGATCGGCGACGCCGTCCAGGATTTCGCGCGGCTGGGTCACGCCCTGGTCGAGCCCGCGCTGAAGCCAGGCCTGGTGCTGGGCGAGGTAGCCCGGAAGGGCCTGGATGCGCGCGATCCAGGCTTCGGCCTGATCCACCGTGCGGAGCCGCGTGCCGAGCGCGATGAAATTGGCGCTCGTGTGAAACCCGCTGTCATTGGTGAAGGGGATCATCGCGCCCATGGCGCCGGGGACCGACGTGGCGCTATCGAGCAGATAGGCGAGAACGGCGTAGTTGGCCTGCTCGTCTGCGGGCAAGCGCTCAGGGTCGATGGCCTCGATGCGCGCTTCAAATCCGGCCATGGCCGCGTCGCGCTCGGCGACGGCCTCGAACCCGTTGTCGGGCCATTGCGAAGCGGCCTCGAGGTCTCCGCGCCGGCCCTTTCCGATGATGTCGCGCGACTCGTTGAAGGCTTCGTAATCGGCGATCAGCGCCTCGAAATCCTCAAGCGGATCGGCGAAAGCGGGCGCGGCCGCGGCTATGGCGAGCCCGGTCGCAAGGGCGCGGATCAGCATGGATGCTCCTCCTGAAATGAACATTACGCGCAGCGTGGCGGGCGCCGCCGTCCCGGTCAATCTTTCGCGGCCGCCCGGTCCTGCGGCGTCAATCCGAGGCGCTTGGCGATCAGCCGGTCGGCCACGCGCCCCGGCAGGCTGGACAGAAGCCAATGCTGGAACGGTTCAGGCGTGACGATCTGATTGAGCGGCGCGCGCTTCGCGGTGAGCGCACGGTGGATCGCCTCGGCCACCTTTTCCGGCGGCAGGCCGGTTTCCCCGCGCCCGAGCATGTAGGCCATGATTTTCTCGATCGCGGCGAAATACGCGGTGCGACGATACGGTTCGGGGTCCAGCTCCCCGGCCTTGGACCAGATCGGAGTCGCGATGGGACCGGGATTGATGGCGACGCAATCGATCCCGTAGAGGCCGAGCTCCCGGCGCAGACCCTGGGTCAGGGCTTCGACGGCGAACTTCGAGCAGGCGTAGGGGGTGACCAGAGGCGTCGCATTCAGCCCGGCCACTGAGGATATGTTGACGATGCGGCCCGGCGGACCGGAGCGTCCGTCCTCGGCGCCCAGCAACGGGGCGAAGGCCTGGGTGACGCGCAGCTGGCCGGTGACGTTGATGTCGAGCTGACGGCTCATCTCCTCGATCGGCAGATGCAGGAGCGGACCGGCCACAGCCACCCCGGCGTTGTTCACCAGCCCGGCGAGATTGCGTCCGTCAAGACTGGCGCGCGTCTCTTCAGCTGCGGTGCGGCAAGTCTGCGCATCGGTGACGTCGATGATCAGCGGGGTGACCTGCGGGCCCAGCTCGGCGAGCAGGCGCTCGGCGTCGGCTTCCTTGCGCACTCCGGCGAAGACGCGCCAGCCGCGCTTTATGAGGCGCCCTGCGGCGGCGTATCCGATGCCGGTGGACGCCCCGGTGACGACAGCGCATTTCTGCTCGCTCATGGCGGCCTCCCCCTGGTTTCACGGCTTCAGGGTCGCAAGCCCGGCCCAGGGGGTCAATCGGCTGCAGACGCAGACGATTTCGCGCGACAGGTCTCTTCGATCATCACCTTGATCATCGCCGCCGCCGCAAGGGCGAGCACCAGCGACATGGGAAGCCCCAGGCTGATCGCGGCGTTGCGGATGGCTGTGAGGCCGCCGGCCAGCAGAAGCGTGATCGCAACCGCCCCCTCGCTGACCGCCCAGAACACGCGCTGGGCCCGCGGCGGATGGGGATCGCCGCCGGAGGTGACCATGTCGTCGACGAGCGAACCGGAGTCCGAACTGGAGACGAAGAAGAGCAGGATCACCAGCGTGGCGAGACCCATGGTCACCGGCGCGAAGGGCAGGGTGTCCAGGAGCGCATGAAGCGCCAGGGCCGGTTCCTCGGCGATGCTGTCGGGCAGGCCCGCCCCGGTGCGCTCGATCTCCAGCGCCGCACCGCCGAATACGGCGAGCCAGGCGAAGGTGGCGAGCGTCGGCGCCAGAAGTGCGACCACAACAGTCTCGCCGACCGTGCGGCCCTTCGAAACGCGCGCCACAAAGATCGCCACGAAGGGCGCCCAGCTGATCCACCAGCCCCAATAGAACAGCGTCCAGTTCGACCGCCATTCGTTCTCGCCTGTGAAGTCCACCATCAGCGTGGCGCCGGGAAGCTCTTGCAGATAGCGCCCCAGCGAGGCGGTGAACGTCTCAAGGATCGTCACCGTGGGACCGGCGGCGAAGACGAAGGCGAACAGGAGCCCGGCGAGGATGAGATTGATCTGGCTTAAGCGCCTGATGCCGCCTTTCACGCCCAGCACGACCGATACGGTCGCAAGTCCCGTGATCATAGCGATCAGGATGATCTGGACGAGGGTGGAGCGCTCGATCCCGGCGAGTTCGTTGAGCCCGGTGTTGATCTGCATGGCGCCGAGCCCCAGCGATGTGGAGACGCCCAGCAGGGTCCCCGCCGTGCACAGGATATCGACGGCGTGGCCGGCCCAGCCCTGCATCACCGTCCGGCCGAACAGGGGTTCGAGAATCGAGCGCGGCGCCAGAGGCAGGTCCTTATTGAAATGCAGATACGCCGCTGCGAGCGCCAGGATGAGATAGATCCCCCAGGCGTTCAGCCCCCAGTGAAAGAAGGTGATGCGCATGGCTTCGCGCGCCGCCGTGTCAGTGCGCGGCTCAAGGCCTGGCGGCGGGTCGATGTAATGGGTGAAAGGCTCGGCGACGGAGAAGAAGACCAGCCCCGTGCCCATGCCCGCCGCGAACAGCATGGCGGCCCAGGACAGGAGGGAAAACTCCGGCTTGGCGTCCGGCCCGCCAAACCGCACCCGGCGCAGCGGGCTGACCAGGATCGCTCCGGCGAGCACCAGAAAACCGGTGGCCGCCAGCATGTACCACCAGCCGAAGGCGGCGGTGATCTCGGACTGGATCGCGGAAAACACCTCTCCGGCGCCGGTTGTGAAGATCGCGCCGATGAGCACGAAGGCGATCACCAGCGCCGCCGAGCCGAAGAAGACCGGCGGCTCCATATGGGCGGTGAGACGATTCCAGAGCGATTTCGGCCCGATCTTTGAGCCTGGACTGTCGAAAAGGGCGATGGCGGACACCTCGCGGCGGGGAGAACTTCTAGGGAAACGCAGCGCAGCGTACGGGGCTCCCCACCGCTCAGCTAGGACAATGATTTTCACTTGCAAATAAGGCGCAGTCCTTCGCCCTTTGGCGCGTTGACGCTGGGACGGGCCGGATTATTGTCTGGCCAAATTTCGCCCGCCCGGGCGAGAGTTCCGTCAAGCCGGGGGCGCGTATGACCGCCAAGACAACCGCGAAGGCCGCCGATTCAAAACGGCCGAGCGTCAGCCAGAGACCCTTGTCGCCGCACCTGCAGGTCTGGCGCTGGCACGCCACCATGGCGAGCTCCATCGCCCATCGCGCCAGCGGCGTCGTCAATTATGTCGGCGCGATCCTGTTCACGGTGTGGCTGGTTCTGGTCGCTTCGGGTCCCGAAGCCTACGCCGTCTGGGAAGGTCTGCGCGACGGACCCGCCGGCGTTCTGATCCTTCTGGCGCTCATCGCCTTCACCCTGTCGCTGAGCTACCATCTTCTCAACGGGATTCGGCACCTGGCCTGGGACGCGGGCAAGGGCTTTGATCCGAGGGGCTCCAACCAGCGCTCCATCCTCATTTTCGCCGGCGCGATCCTCATCACCGCGCTCATCTGGATCTTCGCCGGAGGCCTTGTGTAATGAGCGATTATCGCACCCCCCTGTCGAAAGCCCGCGGGCTTGGCTCGGCGAAATCCGGCGTCGGCCACTTCATCGGACAGCGCGTGTCCGCCATCGCGCTGATCGTTCTGATCCCGACCTTCATCTGGTCGGTCGCCGTGCTGCCGTCCGGTGAATACGCCGCCGCGCAAGCCTGGCTCGCCTCGCCCTGGGGCGCGCTGGTCACGCTGCTGACCCTCACCGCGGCGTTTTATCACATGCGTATCGGTCTTCAGGTCGTGATCGAGGACTACATCCACAAGCCCGGCACGAAGTCGGTCCTGCTGATCGCCAACACGCTGATCGCAGCCGGCCTCTGGATCGCCGCCCTATATTCCGTGCTCGCAATCGCGACCTAGGAGACGAAACGACAATGGCTGCTTACGAGTGGATCGACCACACTTTCGACGTCGTGGTGGTGGGCGCGGGCGGATCGGGCCTGCGCGCGGCGCTGGGCGCGGCCCAGGCCGGGCTTCGCACCGCCTGCATCTCCAAGGTCTTCCCGACGCGTTCGCATACCGTGGCCGCCCAGGGCGGTATTTCCGCGTCGCTTGGGAACATGGGTGAGGACGACTGGCGCTGGCACATGTACGACACCGTCAAGGGGTCGGACTGGCTCGGCGACCAGGACGCCATCGAATATCTCTGCCGCAACGCGCCTGAAGCCGTATACGAGCTGGAGCACTGGGGCGTGCCGTTCTCGCGCACCGAAGACGGCAAGATCTATCAGCGCGCCTTCGGCGGCATGACCCGCAATTTCGGCGAAGGCCCGGTCCAGCGCACCTGCGCGGCGGCCGACCGAACCGGCCACGCCATCCTGCACACGCTCTACGGCCAGTCGCTGCGCCACTCGACGGAGTTCTTCATCGAATACTTCGTCATGGACCTCATCATGGACGAGGACGGTGCCTGCCGCGGGGTCACCGCCTGGCGCCTCGACGACGGCACGCTGCACCGCTTCCGCGCGCAGAAGACGATCCTGGCCACCGGCGGCTACGGCCGCGCCTATTTCTCCGCCACCAGCGCGCACACCTGCACCGGCGACGGCAACGCCATGGTGCTGCGCGCCGGCCTGCCGCTGCAGGACATGGAGTTCGTCCAGTTCCACCCCACCGGCATTTACGGCGCGGGCTGCCTGATCACCGAAGGCGCGCGCGGCGAGGGCGGGTATCTGACCAACTCCGAAGGCGAGCGCTTCATGGAGCGCTACGCCCCGAACGCCAAGGATCTCGCCAGCCGCGACGTGGTGAGCCGCGCCATGACCATGGAGATCCGCGAGGGCCGCGGCGTCGGCGAAGGCAAGGATCATATCCACCTGCACCTCGATCACCTGGACCCGGCCGTACTGCACGAGCGCCTGCCCGGCATTTCGGAAAGCGCGAAGATCTTCGCCGGCGTCGACGTCACCAGAGAGCCGATCCCGGTTCTGCCGACCGTGCACTACAATATGGGCGGCATCCCCACGAACTATCACGGCGAGGTGCTGACCAAGGTGAACGGCGATCCCGACACCGTGGTGCCCGGCCTGATGGCGGTGGGCGAGGCGGCCTGCGTGTCGGTGCACGGCGCCAACCGGCTGGGTTCGAACTCGCTGATCGACCTTGTGGTGTTCGGCCGGGCCGCGGGCCTGCGCTGTGCGGAGACCACCGAGAGCGGCGCCAGCCAGTCGGACCTGCCGAAAAACGCCGGCGAGATGAGCCTCAACCGGTTCGACAAATTCCGCCACGCCGACGGATCGACCCCGACCGCGAAACTGCGCCTCGACATGCAGAAGGCGATGCAGGAGAACTGCGCGGTGTTCCGCACCCAGGACGTGCTGGACGAAGGTGTGGAGCGCATCGCGAAAGTCTTCGACAGCGCCCGCGACATCCGCATCAACGACCGCTCCATGATCTGGAACACCGATCTGGTGGAGACGCTGGAGTTCGACAATCTCATCCAGCAGGCCGCCGTCACGGTGAATTCAGCCGCCGCGCGCACCGAGAGCCGCGGCGCGCACGCGCGGGAGGACCATCCCGACCGCGACGACAAGAACTGGATGAAGCACACCCTGGCCTTCCTGGATCTGGACACCGGCGAGGTCCGCCTCGACGATCGGCCGATCCACGATTTCACGCTGTCCAACGACATCGGATACATCGAGCCGAAGGCGCGGGTTTACTGAGACGACGCAGAGTTTCGTGCTAGTCTGAACGCTCGTTCAGTCTGGCGAGCAGATGGAGACGATGGCCGAAGAGCCCGACAGCCTGGTGCTGGAGTGTCTCAATCGTATCGATCAGCGCCTCGGTACGCTTGAGAAGCGTATGGACAACGTCTTCGAGCAGCTGTCCTCGCTCGAAGACCAGGTCGCCGGCCTTCGCAGAGACTTTGTCCGCATGGAGCATCGCTTCGACGCGCTTGAACGCCGCGTCGAACGCATCGAACGCCGCCTCGATCTCGCCGAGGCCTGACTGAACGGGAACGTAGAATGGTCGCACTGACGCTGCCGAAGAACTCCAAGATCGCCAAGGGCAAGGTCTGGCCGAAGCCCGAGGGCGCCGAGGCGAAGAACCTGCGCGAGTTCAAGGTTTATCGCTATGATCCCGAGAGCGGCGAGAACCCGCGCTGGGACACCTATTACGTGGACACCGCCAAGTGCGGGCCCATGGTGCTCGACGCGCTGTTCTACATCAAGAACGAGATCGACACGACGCTGGCCTTCCGCCGCTCGTGCCGCGAGGGCATTTGCGGCTCGTGCGCCATGAATATCGGCGGGCGCAACACGATCGCCTGCACCTACGGCATCGACGAGGTGAAGGGCGCGGTGACCATCGCGCCGCTGCCCCACCAGCCGGTGGTCAAGGACCTGATCCCGGACCTCACGAACTTCTACGCCCAGCTGCAGTCGATCCAGCCTTACCTGAAGACCGACAGCCCGACGCCCCAGCGCGAATGGAAGCAGAGCCCGGAACAGCGCGAGGAGCTCGACGGGCTCTATGAGTGCATTCTGTGCGCCAGCTGCTCCACGGCGTGTCCGTCCTATTGGTGGAATTCCGACAAGTATCTGGGCCCCGCCGCGCTGCTGCAGGCCTATCGCTGGATCGCCGACAGCCGCGACGAGGCCACCGGCGAGCGCCTGGACGATCTGGAAGACCCGTTCAAGCTTTATCGCTGCCACACCATCATGAACTGCGCCCAGGTTTGCCCGAAGGGACTGAACCCGGCCAAGGCCATCGGCAAGATCAAGGAGCTGATGGTCGAGCGCCGGGGTTAGGCGCGGCGCCGCAAGCGGGATCTGGAAAGCCCCGCCCGGCCGGCGGGGCTTTTTTGTGAGCCGCGCCCCGGCGACGACTCAGCGCCGCCGCGTCCAGGCCAGCGCCTCGCAGGTCTGGCGCAGGGTTTCGGCGGCTTCGCCGTCGGAGCCTGTCAGATCGCGCGGGTCCACCGGCGCGCCGAAGCGCAGCCGGTAGCGCGCGCCGCGCTGGCGCAGCAGGCCGTGGAACAGGGTGATGTCGCGCAGCTCCTCATGGATTTGGGACAGGGCGTAATAGGCGAGCGGCATGCGCTGAATCACGCCCACCGGCACGATCGGCGCGCCGAAGCGGCGGGCGAGCGAGACGCCGGTCCCCGCCCAGCCGGGCTCCACCAGCCGGCGCTCGCGCCAGCTCCAGTCGGCCATGCGGCCGGCGGGGAAGATCACCACGCAGCACCCGTTATTGAACGCCTCCATGGCCGCGCGCAGCGTCTCGCGCGCCCGGGTCCGGGCCAGATCACCCTTGCGCCATTCAATCGGAATGATGCGCGGCGCAAGGCCTGGGCAAATCCGCAGCGCGTCGCGATTGGCGAAAAACTTGAGATCGTCGCGTCGGCCTTTGAGCGCGCTCCAGATCGCATTGCCGTCCGCGATGCCGCCGGGATGATTGGCGATCAGCAAGGCCGGGCCTTCGGCCGGCACATGCCCGACGCCCTCCGCCGTCACCGACAGGCCGAGAAACCGCTCGCCCCAGGCGAAACAGGCCTCGGCGTCGAGGTCCTTGACCGCATCCACCAGCTCCACCGCCTTGGCGAAACCGAGCAGCGGATCGGCGATCCCGCGCAAGGCCCGCCAGGCGCGCTTGCGCTCGCGCAGGCGCGGCGCACGCTCCTCGATCATGGCGTTCACCAGCGCGCGGGCGTCAGGTGCGGGAACCGGCTCGTCGCGCGGCGACAGGCTCATCGCGCCTCGCGTGACAGGGTTTCGCTCATGGAGCGCAGCGCCTGCGTCGCCGCCGTTTCGCCTTCAGGCAGGTCTTGCGGCTCGACGCATTCGGCGAACTTCAGCCCGTAGCGCGCTCCGCGCTTGGCCAGAAGTTCGTGAAACACCGTCATGTGCTTGAGTTCTTCGTGGATCTGCCCCAGCCCGTAAAACATCAGGCTCATGCGCTGTTTCAGGCCCAAGGGCACGATGGGTGCGGAAAATTTGCGCGCCAGGCTGACGGCGGTGACCTGCCAGTCCTCCTCCACCAGGCGCAGCTTGCGCCAGTCCCACTTCGCCATGCGGCCAGCCGGAAAGACCACGATGCACCGGCCCTGCTTGAAGGCCTCAATGGCCATGCGCAGCGTCTCCCGGGTCTTGTCCCGCGAGCGCGCGCCGGAGCGCCATTCCACCGGGATGACGATGTCGGCGAGGCCTTCACACACCCGTATCGCGTCGCGATTGGCGAAGAACACCATGTCCGGGCGGCGCGCCTTCAACGCCTGCCAGACCGCGATTCCGTCCGCGATCCCGCCGGGATGATTGGCGGTGATCACGCACGGTCCGGACCCGGGTACATTGCGTACGCCATCCACCGCGACGCACATGTCGAGAAACCGCTCCGACCAGTCCATGGCCTCGGCCCCGCCCATGTCGCTGAGCGCATCGGCGATCTTGACTGCCTTGCTGTGGCCCAGCAGCGGGAAGAACACCGTCTTGACCGCGGGCCAGACAGGGCTGGCGCGCAGGTTGAGGGCGCGCTCCTCGATCAGCTGATCGACGATATGGGGCGGGCTCGGCGGGGTTTGGTCCATGGACCGCATAGAGAAACAACGCGAGCCCGCCCGCAAGGGGCTCGGACGCGCTCAGCAGGCGCGGCCCATGGCCTGAACGATCGGATGGCAGACCTCCGGATGGCCCCGGCAGCAATCGGCGACGAGGAAATCCACCAAGGCCGCGACGCGGTCGAGATCCACGGCGTAAATGCGCGAGCGTCCCTCGGCGCGAACCGTGATCAGCCCGGACTGGCTGAGCGAGGCGAGATGGGCGGACAGATTGCTGGGTGACACCTGCAGCGTATCAGACAGCTTGCCGGCCGCCAGCCCGTCCGGGCCCGCCGCAATCAAGGTCTTGAAAACCTCCAGCCGGGTCCCGTGGGCGAGCGCCGCAAACCCGTTCACCGCATCGCTATCGTCCATCGCGCCTTCGCTTCATCATTTCAGGAGACATTGAAACAATTCCGTCGGTAGTGTACGCAACGCTGACGCCAACCGCCACAGAGCCTGAATATGATGAACATTCTTATTTTGTGCACCGGAAATTCCGCCCGCTCGATTCTGGGCGAAGCGCTGTTCAACGCGCGCGGCGCCGGGGCGGTGACGGCGTATTCGGCCGGCTCCAAGCCGAAGGATGCGCCCCATGCCGGCGCGATCGCCGTCCTGCAGCGCAACGGAATTACGACCGAAGGCCTGCGGTCGAAAAGCTGGGTTGAATTCGAAGCTGAAGACGCGCCGGTGATGGATGCGGTGATCACCGTTTGCGACAATGCCGCAAGCGAGCCGTGCCCGGTCTGGCCCGGGGCGCCGGCGCGCGCCCACTGGGGCCTGCCCGACCCGGCGGACGCGACGGGCGCCGAGCAGATCCGCGGCGCGTTCGACGACACCTTCAAGGCGCTGGACGCGCGCATCACCGCTGCGCTCAAGGCGGGGCTCGCGAGCGCCGGGCCGGCCGGGCGCAGCGCGATCCTGCAACGGGTCCACGATCAGGCTGAGCCGGCATGAGCGAGATCTCCAGCGCACAGGCGCCCGGCGGCATCGGCCTTTTCGAGAAATGGCTGTCGGTCTGGGTGGGGCTCGCCATCGTGGCGGGCGTGGCGCTCGGCGCGCTCGTCCCCGGCCTGTTCGAGCTCTTCGCACGCGCCGAAATCGCCTCGGTGAACCTCGTGGTGGCCGTGCTGATCTGGGCGATGGTCTATCCGATGATGGTCAGCGTCGATTTTGCGAGCCTCGGCCGGATCGGCGCCCAACCCAAAGGATTACTTATCACCATCGTGGTGAACTGGCTGATCAAGCCGTTCACCATGGCCGGGCTCGCCGTCTTGTTCTTCGAAGTCGTGTTTGCGCCGTTCATCCAGCCGGCCGACGCGGCGCAGTACATCGCCGGGCTGATCATCCTGGGCGCCGCGCCGTGCACCGCCATGGTGTTCGTCTGGTCCCAGCTGACAAGGGGCGACGCCAACTACACCCTGGTGCAGGTGGCGGCCAACGATGTGATCATGGTGTTCGCCTTCGCGCCCATCGTGGCGGTGTTGCTGGGCGTCACCGACATCGCCGTGCCCTGGGAGACGCTGCTCATTTCGGTGGGGCTCTACGTGCTTCTGCCGCTGGCCGCAGGCGCGCTCACCCGCACCCGTCTCGCAAAGGGCCTCGCCGGCGAGGCGGCGGCGGCGAAGGTCGACGCCTTCACCGCCCGCGTCAAGCCGGTTTCGGTGATCGGCCTCATCGCCACGGTGGTGATCCTGTTCGGCTTCCAGGGCGATGTGATCCTTCAGCGCCCCGGCGTCATCGCCATGATAGCCGTCCCGCTGCTGGTGCAGTCCTACGGCATATTTTTCGTCGCCTATGCGGCGGCCTGGGCCTGGCGCACGCCGTTTTCCATCGCCGCGCCCTGCGCGCTCATTGGAACGTCGAACTTCTTCGAACTTGCGGTCGCGGTGGCGATCAGCCTGTTCGGCCTGAACTCCGGCGCCGCGCTGGCCACCGTGGTGGGCGTGCTCGTCGAGGTGCCGGTGATGCTCTCCCTGGTGGCGCTCGCCAACCGCACCCGCCGCTTCTTTCCGGGAGGCTAGGCCATGACGCCGCTCGTGCTGTTCGCCGCGCTCGGCGGGCAGGCCGCAGACGCTTCGCCCAGGTTCAGTCTCGAGGGAGAGGTGCGCGTCCGCTATGAGACGCTGGAGGGGCGGTTTCGCGCCGGCCGCGGCGGCTGCGACCAGCTGCTTGCGTTCCGCTCGCTCCTGCACGGCCGAGCCGATCTGGGCGGCATGGCCGCGGGAGTCGAACTTCAGGACAGCCGCACCTATCTCGACGACGCGGGAACGCCGCTGTCCTCAAGCTATGTGAACGCCCTCGACATTCTGCAAGCCTATGTCGCGTTCGACGCGCCGACCCCGTTCGCAGCCGGGCGCGGGACGTTGACCCTGGGCCGTCAGACCGTGTCCATCGGCTCGAAGCGCCAGATCGAGCGGGTGAGCTTCGCCAATGTCATCGCGGCTTACACCGGCGCGCACTATGAGGCGTCCGCCGAGGACCGGGCCCTGCATGTGCTGGCGGTGGTCCCGATCGATCGCCGGCCGGGCTCGCGCACCGGCGTCGACGACAACGCGGTCGTCGCAGACCGCGAGCAGTGGAACCGACTGATCTGGGGCGGCCATTATCGCCGGCGCCTTGAGGGCGTGTGGCTGGAAGGCTTCGCCTACGGGCTCCATGAAGAGGACTCCGGCACGTTTGCGACGCCGAACCGCCGCTACGTGACGCCGGGCGTGCGCGCCTACCGCCCGCCGTCGGTGGACGCGGTGGATTTTGATGTCGAGGCCGCACTGAGGTTCGGGTCGCGCCGGGCGAGCAGCGCGCCGTCGGACACCGAGGATCTCGATGTCGCGGCCGGCATGCTGCTGGCCAAGCTGGGCTATACCTTCGACACGCCCTGGCGGCTGCGCCTGGCTGCGGAGTATTACTACGCCAGCGGCGACGACGACCCGGACGACGGGCGCTTCGATCAATACGAGCGCTTGTTCGGCGGGCGGCGCACCGACCTCAACAACACCAGCCTGCACGGGCCGCTAACGCCCGCCAATCTGTCCGCGCCCGGCGTTCGTCTATCGGGCCGGCCGGGCGAATCCAGCGATTTCTGGCTGAAATTCTCCGCCCCGAGCCTTGCAAGCGAAACCGACAGCTGGGTGATCGCCCGGCTGCGCGACCCGGCGGGACTGTCCGGCTCCTTTCTTGGCTATATGCTGGACGGGCGGGCGCGCTGGCGGCCGGGACCGGAGGGTCTGGAGTTCGAGGCCGGCGCCTCGGCCTTGTTCATGGACGGTTTCGCCCGCGCCGTTCCCGGAGCGCCGGACGCCGACCGGACGCTCTTCGGCTATGTTCAAGCCGCCTATTCCTTCTGATCCGGCGCCCGCAGGACCTCATGACCGACAGCTTCCCCGCCCTCGACGACTCAAGCTTCCGCCCCATCGACGAAGACCGCCTGCTTAGGCCGGAGCGCGCCGCGCACAAGCCGCGCATCGCCCTTCTCTACGGTTCGCTGCGTGAGCGCTCCTTCTCCCGCCTGGCCACCGAGGAGGCCGCGCGCATCCTGCGCCGGCTGGGCGCGGAGACCCGCACCTTCAACCCCACCGGCCTGCCTCTGCCGGACGATCCGGCCAACGCCGCCGGCGCCGACCATCCCAAGGTGGCCGAACTGCGCGCGCTGACGAGCTGGAGCGAGGGCATGGTCTGGTGCAGCCCGGAACGCCACGGCGCCATGACCGGGATCATGAAGGCGCAGGTCGACTGGATCCCGCTTTCGCTGGGCGCGGTCCGGCCCACCCAGGGCAAGACGCTTGCGGTTATGCAGGTGTCCGGCGGCTCGCAGAGCTTCAACGCCGTCAATCAGTTGCGTGTCCTTGGCCGGTGGATGCGCATGATCACCATCCCCAATCAATCCTCGATCCCCAAGGCCTTTCTGGAGTTCGACGATGAGGGACGCATGAGGCCGTCCGCGCTGTATGACCGGGTCGTCGACGTGATGGAGGAGCTTGTGAAGTTCACCCTGCTGACCCGCGATCGGGCTGATTATCTTGTCGACCGGTATTCGGAGCGCAAGGAAAGCGCCGAGGCGCTCTCCGCCCGGGTCGCTCAACGCGAGCTCTAGCCGCGCCGAAGCCGGGGCGCAAGGTGGGCTCGACAAGAGGCGGCGGCGCCGGTTTCACTATCGTCCCGACACGTATGGAGACCGTCATGACCGTCCACGCCTTGCGCGCCTGCGCCGCCGCGACCGCCCTGGCCGGAGTCGCCGCCGCGCCCGCCCACGCCGATCTCGACCGCCTGCCGGGCGAATATCGGGTGGAGGGGGCGGACGAAACCTGCCGTCTCCGGCTCGACGCTCCGGCGCGCGCCCCGGAGGACAGCCGCTTGGTCGCCGAGACCTTCAGCGGGCTCGTCCTGGCGTTTCCCGGCTGTCCGGCCGGGCTCTCGGAGGTGATGCTTTGGCGAGCGCCGGCGGATGGGTCGTCCCTGGCGCTGATAGACGGGGCCGGGGCGGTGATCGCCGCGTTCGACCCGGCCGAGAACGGCGATTGGACGGTGTCCGGCGCCGCAACGGCGGACCTCGCCTTGAGGCGCGACTAGGCCGGCTGGAGACCCGATCCGCGCCGGAGTGACGCGCCGCCGGGGCCGCCGGCTTCAAACCGCCGCCGACAATCCCGCAAACGAAAACGGCCGCCCCTTTCGAGGCGGCCGTTCCCGTTTCTGACAGCGTGCGCGATTAGAAGGAGATGCGCGCGCCGATCGAGAAGGATTCGACGTCCAGCACGTCCTTGCGGCCGTCGATGGCGTCGTAGTTCAGCGACACCGCGAAGCCGTCCCGCAGGTGCGCGGTGAGCGACGCGCCCGCCTCGTACCAGCCGGCCCGGCTTTCGGTGAGGCCGGTTTCAACCGCAGCGAGACCGGGAGCCGCCGCGAAGGAGGCGTAGGTGGTCTCGTTGTCGGTGCGGAAGTCCGCGGCCGCTCCCAGGTAGGCGCGCGGCTCGAGGACGGCGCCGCCCAGGGTGAGCTTCTTGGAGATGTTCGCGCCGATGCGGCCGACCAGCTCGTTATTGAGCGAATCCGCCAGATCAAGCGCGGCCACCGAGCCGGCGCCTTCACCCTCGTCGAACTCCGTCTCACGCCAGGTGATGCTGGCGTACGGGGTCACGTGGAAGGAGTTCTCGACCGAGAAGTTGTAGGCCGCGCCCAGCGTGGCTTCCAGCGTCTGGCCGTCCTGACCGCCCGCCGCCGGCAGCAGCACGCCGCCGATGCTCGCGACACGGTCCTGATCGGAGCTGTGGTCCGCGCCGGCGACGCGGAACAGACCGGTCAGGTCGCCACGCGTGGCCAGAGCGTAACCGGCGATCTCGATGGTCTCGACATCGGTGCGGGCCGAGCCGCCGCCTGCGAGGGCCTGCTCGGAGGAGGTGTCGGCGTAACCGAGCGACGCACCCACGCGCAGCCAGTTGTTGACGCCGAAATCACCGCCCACGAAGCCGAACTCGCCTTCCAGGTCGCCGCCGCCGGAGACGGCGGTGGTCTGGAAACGGCCGTTCATTTCACCGACTTCACCGAAAATCCGGAACTGACCGGTTTCATGCACCTGCGGACCCGCAGCCGCCTGCTCGGTGGCGAGCGCCAGCGACGCGCGGCCAAGGTCGAGCCGGCTTTCCGTTCCCATCATCTGGGTGGCGAAGCCCGCGGCCGCACCGGCCTGGCCGCCGCCGGACGCGCCGCCGCCGAAGGCCAGATCGAACATGGAGCGGTTGAACATCTGCTGGTGAGCGCTCACCGCCCGGCGCAGCTGGTAGTGCTCATGCGGGGCCAGGTTCTCCAGGGCGTCGATCAGGTTCTGACCGGCCAGCAGATCGAGCGGGCCGTAGATGTCCGCGAGATCGGCGTAATTGGAGTCGCGAGCCAGGGTGAGGCGGGTCGCGATGCCGGCTTGCGAGGGCGAGGTGAATTCGACGATTTCCGAGTACGGAACCGCGTCGATTTCAAGCTCGACCGCGCCGGCCAGGTAGTTGGCCGTCAAGGTGAGCGCGCCGGGGATGTCCAGGAACCCGTCGAATCCGCCGACGAAGTCGCCGGTGTAGGTCATGACCGTGCGGGTGTCGCCGAAGGTCGGCACATAGCCGTCCACCGCCATGATGCCCGCCGCGCCGTCCAGCGACACGTCGCCGTTCACCGTCAGGACGTCGGAGCCGGTCGGGCTCCAGTCGAACATCGAAATCCCGCCCAGTGTCTGGACGTAGTTGCCGTTGATCGTGAGCTCGCCGGTGGCGCCGATGGCGCCCGGCGCCACGATGCCGGCCACGTTGAACAGCGTGCCTTCAACCACCTGGCCATTGCCGAACAGGAAGTTGAAGTCGACCAGGTTGATGTCGCCGTCGCCCGAGAGCACGCCGCCCCACATGACGATTTCACGGGTGTCGAGGAGCCCGTCGACATTGAGCTCGCCAGCATAGGTCTCAACGCCCGCGATGGCCGCAAGCGTATTGCCTTCGAGGATGTCCAGCACGGACTCCTGACCGGCGACGCTGAGACGGTCGATCTCGGCGAAGGCGAGATCGAACGTCGTCGTGCCGGCGTTGCTCAGCGTCACGTCGAAGAAGGCGATCGGACCGGACTGGCCGAACAAGGCGCCGTAACTGTTGTTCGGCACGAAGTCGGTGCTGCCCGGACCGGTCAGCTGGGTGCCGAGGCCGGAGCCCGAAGCGCCGCCCGCGCTGGACCGCGAGGAGACGCCGGCGCCGAGATCGGCCTGGGCGACCTCGGAGTCGGCGGCGAAGTTCGCCGCATCGTCGGCGCTTTCCTTCGCGACGACAGTCGAGCGCTGGTCCGCACCGCCGGCGCCGGCGGTCGCGACCAGACCGCCCGCAGCGAGGTCGGTGGCTTCGTTCGGATCGATGGTGGCGACCAGACCACCCGCAGCCAGGTTGGTGGCTTCGTTGGGATCGATCGTGGCGACCAGCCCGTCCGCGGCGAGGTTGGCGGCGTCATTGGCTTCGACAACCGCTACCGGCTCGTCGGCCGCGTCGTTGGCGGCGTCATCACCGGACGCCGCGCCTGAGGACGAAGCGCCGAGATCGAACGCTTCCTCGCCAAGCACCGTGCCCAGCGGCGGAACCGGGTTGAACCCGGCTTCCTGCGTGTCCGGGACGCCGTTCACCAGCTGGCCGTCGTCGTTATAGACGAAATAATTCGGATCGAGGGTCTGGCTCCAGTGCGCGGAGTCGGACCACAGCCCGTCGCCGGCGGCGGCGGTGACGTACTTGTAGGGGTTATTCTCGGTGATGAACTGGTGATAGGCGAAGACCGGGTTGTAATAGATCAGCTCGCCGTAGGACTGGCCGGAGGCGTGGAAGAAACCTTCGAGGAAGCCGCCGGACAGGACGCCGAGGATCAGCGGGTTTTCGCCGAGATTCATCGCCATGAGCGGACCGCCGGAATCGCCGCCGGCCGTGCCGACTTCGTTCGGCAGGGCGTCACCCTCGAAATAGTCGATGGACGGTCCGGGAAGCACGAGCGTGTCGCCATCGACCGCCGTCCCGTCGAAGCCGTCCCAATCCGAGCATTCGATCACGTCGGTGAAACCGAACTGCGGCGGGCCGCCGCGCGTGCACTCGCCGGTGCGGTCAGGCAGGTCGAAATCGACCCAGTACATGGCCTGAGTGTTGTCCTTGCCGGGGGTGCTGTTGTCTTCCTGGCCCAGCGTGGAGAAGAAGTCGTTGAACGAGCCGAGGAAGCCCAGCATGTTCTCGCCGGCCCGGCGCAGGCCGTTGATCGAGGCCGCCGTGGAGTCAGACCCGGGATGGAAGGTGCCGTAGCCGATCTGATTGACCAGAACGCCTTCATTGAAGACGTCTTCCGGGATCGGGCTGAACAGAAGGCCATAGGTGGGCAGGGTGTAAAGCGGATCCAGAAGCGGGATCATCGCCATGTCCTGGCCCGGGAAGTTGAAGCTGCCGCTTTCAGCGCCCTCAGGCACGAGCAGGTCGAGGCCGAACGTCAGACCGTTGCGGTCGTCGATGAATTGATCGTCGGTGCCGATCCAGTTGAACAGCGCGTCGAACGTGTCCGGGCCGAAGGCGATGATCGGCGCCTGGCCGTTGCCGCGGCCCCAGTCCTCGATCGGCGTGCCGTCAAAGCAGTGCGCGGCGCTGATCACGGTTCGCGGATTGATCAGCGAAGCGCTGCAGTTGAAGAAGATGCCGCCCGTGGCTTCATCCAAGCGGTAAAGCTGGACGACGCCGTCCCACGGCGCGGCGAATTCCTGAGCGCCCTCGTCGCCGACATCGTCGCGGAACGGAATGGCGTGGCCGGCGCTGGAAAGCCCGGCGGCGAGCGTCGCCGCCGAAGCGGCGGCAAGCAGAGTCTTCTTCAAAGTGAGTGACATTTCAGTTCCCCGGTGTGTTTTTATACGAACGTCGGATACAAAATCCGTCCGGGCGACACGTTGAGCAAGTGCGCGGCGCCCGTCAATATCAACCGGGGGGCTCCAATGCCGATCTGCGTTCGCCTGCCACAAACCTGTGTCATATTAGGTACATGTTCGGCGCTAACCCTTTCTGCATGTGGGGGTGTTCAACCAGGGCAGGACACGCAAGGCGGCGCTGCGCGGCACGAGGCCGCGGCGCCGGAGCGCGCCGGCCGGACCGAAGCCGACGGCTGGGAGGGGCCGCAGGGCGAGCCGCCGAACAACCGGATCAAGCCGCCGCATGTCGAGCGCTTTCAGGCCGAGCCTTTCCCCATGGACACGCTGCCCGGCGCCTGGGGCGATGAAGCCGGATGTAGGATGACGCTGGAGGACGGCGGCGCCGCGGCTGCGGCGGGGTGCGGGCTGCCGGCGCTGGCGCGCTGGCGCGCCGATCCGGAGAACGATTTCCGCATCAATCTTTACGCCGCGGACGGGCGGGCGCTGGGCCATGCGCTGCGCCTGGGCGCCGATCGCATGACCCTCTGGCCGGCGCAAGGCGGCCCGCTCCACCTGCAGCGGCGCGCATGAGCGCGGACACCGCCTCGACAGGGGCGGCGCGCCTCCGTTAAACCCGGCCTCAAAATCACCGCGCCCCGCAACCGGCGCGAACGGAGGACACGGCATGGCCCAGCGCGACATTCATCACTTCATCAACGGCAAGGCGGTTCCCGGCGGCTCCGGCCGGTTCGGCGACGTCTATGATCCCAACACCGGGGACGTTCAGGCGAAAGTCGCCCTGGCCACGCGCGACGAACTCGCGCACGCCGTGGAGATCGCGAAGGCCGCCCAACCGGCCTGGGCCGCAGTGAACCCGCAGCGCCGCGCGCGTGTCATGTTCAAGTTCAAGGAATTGCTCGAAGCCGATATGGACGAGCTCGCGCGCCTGCTCTCGTCGGAACACGGCAAGGTCGTCGCCGACGCCAAGGGCGATCTGCAGCGCGGGCTCGAGGTGATCGAGTTCGCCTGCGGCGTCCCCCACCTTCTCAAGGGCGAATACACCGAGGGCGCCGGGCCCGGCATCGACGTCTACTCCATGCGTCAGCCGCTGGGCGTGGTGGCGGGCATCACCCCGTTCAACTTCCCCGCCATGATCCCCATGTGGATGTTCGGCGTCGCGATCGCCTGCGGCAACGCCTTCATCCTGAAGCCGTCTGAAAAAGACCCGTCCGTTCCGGTGCGGCTCGCTGAACTCATGCTGGAGGCCGGCCTTCCCGAAGGGATCCTCAACGTCGTGCACGGCGACAAGGAGGCGGTGGACGCCATTCTCGACCACCCCGACATCAAGGCGGTGAGCTTCGTGGGCTCCTCCGACATCGCCCACTACGTCTATTCGCGCGGTACGGCGAACCATAAGCGCGTCCAGGCCATGGGCGGGGCGAAGAACCACGGCATCATCCTGCCCGACGCCGACCTTGATCAGGTGGTCAAGGATCTGGTGGGCTCCGCCTACGGCTCGGCCGGTGAACGCTGCATGGCGCTGCCCGTGGCCGTTCCGGTGGGCGACGACACCGCAGATCGCCTGATCGAAAAGCTGCTGCCCGAGATCGAGAACCTGGTCCCTGGTGTCTCCACCGACCCCGACGCGGCCTACGGACCGGTGGTGAGCCAGGCCCACAAGGAGAAGGTGGAGGCCTGGATCCAGAAAGGCGTGGACGAAGGCGCCGAGCTGAAAGTGGACGGGCGCGGCTTCAAGCTGCAGGGCCACGAGGCCGGCTTCTTCATCGGCCCGTCCCTGTTCGACCGCGTGACGCCCCAGATGACGTCCTACCAGGAGGAGATCTTCGGCCCCGTGCTGCAGATCGTGCGCGCCCACGACCTGGAGGAGGCCGCGCGTCTGCCGTCGGAGCACCAGTACGGCAATGGCGTCGCCATCTTCACCCGCAACGGCCTGGCGGCCCGCGAATTCGCCAGCAAGGTCAATGTGGGCATGGTGGGGATCAACGTGCCGATCCCGGTGCCGGTGGCCTATCACACCTTCGGCGGCTGGAAGCGCTCGGCCTTCGGCGACGTCAATCAGCACGGGCCGGAAGGCGTGCGCTTCTACACCAAGATCAAGACGGTGACCCAGCGCTGGCCCACCGGCGACATCTCCGATCAGAGCTTCGTCATCCCGACGATGCAGTAGGGGCGAGGCTCCTCACAGGCAGGGCGGTGTGATATCGTCGGGCGATGGCGATACACACCGACCTCCGCCTCGATCTGGACCATGTTAAGGCCTGCGTGAACGCGAGGCGCAGCTGCGCGCGCTCACGCGGCGGCTGAAGCTCGAAGCTCTGATGGCGGACAAGCCGACACGGCGAGGACTTGAACACGTTTGCGAGGTCACCGGCGAGGCGATGCGCGCCGCTCTCGAAGCAAGGACCAAGGCTCGCGGACCGCTTCCCGCAGGTCGCTTGGCGCGACGCGATCGGCATGCCTGGCCGCACACGCCCGTCATCGCGTGGGCGCCGTCATTCTGATGGCGAGTGTCCGCGATGAGTTTCCAGCTTTGGTGGACGGTCTCGCAAGCGTGCTTGAAGCCTTGCAGGCGGACAGCGCCGACTGTTGAACGCCCGCCGGTTTTCCGGCCGCGCAAAGCCGTGGCCTTCATCGGGGAAGAGCACGTCGGTCACCGGGATGCCGCGCGCCTGCATCGCCTCGACGATCTGGTCGCTCTCGGCCAGGGCCACGCGCGGATCGTTGGCGCCCTGACCGATCAGCAGCGGGCGCTGGATGTTGTCGACGCTGTTGAGCGGCGAGCGGTCGCGCCGCAGCTGCGTGCCCTCCTCGGTGGTGGGATCGCCCACGCGCATCTCCAGCACCCGGCTCGCGCCCGTTCGCTGCGACCGGCGCCGGCCTCAAACCCGGCTTGCGCGTTTTTTCCCCGCCGCTAGCCTTGGCGCACCTTTGTGTGGGGAGTCCCCGTCCATGATCCGCCGTTTCATCGCCATCGCCGCGTTCGGCGCGCTCGCGCTGGCCGCCTGCGCAGAGGACCCCGACGCGCCTGCGCCGGTGGCCGACGCCGATCTGGGACGCACCGTCACCGGGGGGCGGATCGTGGGTTATGTGGATGCGGACACCGGGGCCCATGTCTGGCTCGGCGTTCCCTTCGCCGCCGCGCCCGACGGGGCGAACCGCTGGCGCGCGCCGCAGCCGGTCGAACCCTGGCGCGGGGCGCGCGAAACCCTCGCCCACGCCGAGCCCTGCCCGCAGATCACCAATGCGCTGAACGCCGAGGCGACCGGGACCGAGCCCGGCCAGCTCATCGGGACGGAGGACTGCCTCTTTCTCGATGTTTACGCGCCGCCCCGCGAGGCCGCCGGGGACGGCCCTCCGCCCGCCTCCGGCCAAGCGCAGGTCTACGAACCCGGCCGCCCGGTCCTGATCTGGATTCATGGTGGAGGCAATGTCTGGGGCTCGGCCGAGCAGTATGACGGCGCGCAGCTGGCGACCGACCAGGACGCCATCGTGGTGGTCGTCCAGTATCGGCTCGGACCGCTCGGCTTCTTCGCCCATCCTGCGCTGAGCGCAGGCGACAACGCGGTGGAGGCCGGCGACAGCGCGCCGAACCGGTCGGGCGCTGCGAACTTCGCCCTGCTCGACCAGATCGCGGCGCTGGAGTGGGTGCGGGAGAATGCGCGCACTTTCGGCGGCGACCCCGAGCGCGTGACGATCTTCGGCGAAAGCGCCGGCGGCCATAACGTCGCCGGGCTTCTGGCGAGCCCGCTGGCCGAGGGCCTGTTTCACCGCGCGATCATCCAGTCGGGACGGACCGACGTGGTGGCGCTTGAGGAGGCCCGAGACGGCTCTGACAACGCCGCAATCCCCGCCGCGCGCCGCTTCACCGGCCAAGCGTCGCCGGCGCCGGCCGATCTGCGCGCCGCGCCGCTGCAGGCGGTTTTCGACGCCTACACGCAAGGCGAGAGCTTTTTCGACCTGCCGCGCATGATCGCTGACGGTGTCACGGCGCCCGAAAACGGCCTGCTCGGCGCACTTTCAAGCCCGGACAGCTTCAACGCCGTCCCGGTGATCACCGGGACCAATCGCGATGAGATGACGCTGTTCAACGCGTTCGATCCCGCGCTCACCAGCCGCTGGTTCGGCGTGATTATCCGCACCCCCGACCCTGACTTCTACGCGGCGGCGAACGAATACCAGTCGCGGCTCTGGCGCGCCCTGGCGGTGGATGAGCTGGCTCAGACCCTCACCGAGGGCGGCCATGAAGCCGTTTACGCCTATCGCTTCGACTGGGATGAAGGCGGGCGGATCGCCTTCATGGATCTAAGCCGGCTTCTGGGCGCCGCGCACGCCATGGAGATCCCCTTCGTGTTCAATCATTTCGAATTCTTCGGGCGGCTCGACAGCGCACTGTTCAACGACGAGAACGCGCGAGGCCGCGAGGCGCTGGCGCAAAGCATGGGCGCCTACTGGGCCGAATTCGCCAGAACCGGCGATCCGAACGCCGCCGGCGGGCCGGACTGGCCGGTCTGGGCCGACGGCGGGCGGCTCTTGCGCTTCGATACGCCGGCGGACGGCGGAATCGAGGTGATCGAAGGCCGTGAGACGCTGGAACGGATCGCGCTCGATCTCAGCGAAGACCCGCGGCTGACGCCGGATCAGCGTTGCTTCATCTTCGAACGTCTGGTGACCTGGCGCGACAGCGTCACCGAGCTGGGCGCGCCGCTGGACT
The DNA here is from genome assembly GCA_046542605.1 of Oceanicaulis sp. GTDB lineage: Bacteria > Pseudomonadota > Alphaproteobacteria > Caulobacterales > Maricaulaceae > Oceanicaulis. Next base: position 28,759 of record JBKHAZ010000006.1, read on the forward strand.
GCGCTCAGCCGGCCGACTGAAACGCGCGCTGTTCGAGCCAGGCGAGCAACACCGCGGAGAGTTCCAGCGGCGCCTCGTACTGGGTCCAGTGCCCACACCCTTCGATGATATGGAGGGTGAAATCCTTGCACAGCATCGGCATCCAGCCGGTCAGCTTGGGCGGCAGCATGAAATCGCACTCCGCCGCAATCATAAGACACGGCATGGACAGGCGGTGATCGACGCCGGCGAGGCGTTCCCAGTTCGCGTCGAAATTGCGGTACCAGTTCATCCCGCCACGAAAGCCTGTGCGGGCGTAAATCTCCGCGTATTGTCTGCGGATCTCGGGCGGAACCACGCACTCCGCTTCGCTCTTCAGCCCGCCGCGCGCGACGAATTTCTCAAAGCGCTTCGGCAGATGGGTGATGGAGGGCGGCAGCTTGTCGAAATCGGCCGGCGCCACCGGGGCGCCGAAGGTGAAGGCGAAGAAGTCCTCTTCGCGGCCCTCGAACAGCGTGTCTGCGGCCTCGTCCTGGAACGCGACGATGTAGTGGTCCTCGCCGCCGCGCTCCTTGAACACCTCGGTGGGCGGGATCGCGCCGCGCGGCAGATGAGGCGTGTTCACGCCCACGGCTGCGATGAAGCGGTGAGGGATGAGCGTGGCGGCGTGCCACATGAGGATCCCGCCCCAGTCATGGCCGACGATGACCGCCTTCTCGACGCCCAGCGCGTCCAGCAGGCCTTCAATGTCGGCGATCAGCCGGTCGAGATGGTAAGCCTCCACAGCGTGCGGAGCGTCCGAGGCCCCGAAGCCGCGATTGTCCGGCGCGATCACCCGGTAGCCGGCCTCGCTTAGATCCTTGATCTGCTGCGCCCAGGACAGCGCCAGCTCCGGCCAGCCGTGCAGAAGGAGGAGGGGAAGCCCCTCCGCCGGCCCCGCCTCGTGCACCGACAGCACCACCTCGCCGACGTCGATACGGCGGGCCGGCGGCATGGGCGGGTGAACGGGGCGATCGTCTCTCATCACGTTGCCTCGCGGCGCTTGCGGCGCTCATGGAGCAGGAGGTCGACAACGAAGACCGAAAGCCCCAGCCAGATCAAGGCGAAGGTGACCGCGTGGGCGGGCGTGAACACCTCGCCATAGATCAACCCGACGCAGAATTGCAGGGTCGGCGCGATGAACTGGGCCGCCCCGATCACCGCAAAGCTGGAACCGCGCGCCCCCACCAGGAAGAAGAGAAGCGGACCAACCGTCATCGCGCCCGACAGGACCAGCAGTAGAGCCTGGCCCGCGCTTTCGGAGAATTCTCCGCCGCCGCGCGCCTCGATGAAGGCGACGGCCGCCAGCGAAGGCAGGGCGATGATCACGGTCTCCCAAAACAGGCCGATTCGCCCGTCCACCGCCATGGTCTTTCTGAGATAGCCGTAGGCGGTGAAGCTCGCCGCGAGAAACAGCGCCACCCCCGGAAGCTCGCCCACGGTGACGATCTGGTTGACCACGCCCAGCGCCGCCAGCACCACGGCGAGCAGGCGCAGCCGCCCGAACCGCTCCGAGGCGATGAAAACGCCCACCGCCATGTTCATCAACGGGTTGATGTAATAGCCGAGCGAGATTTCAAGCACCCGGCCGGAATTCACCGCGAAGATGAAGGTCCACCAGTTCGCTCCGATCAAAAGCGCCGTCACCAGCAGCAATGCCAGCTTGCGCCGATCGCAAAGCACCGCGAGCGCGGGCGTCCAGCGCTTCGCCGCAACAAGCAAAAGCGCCAGCAGCGGAACCGACCAGATCGCGCGGTGCAGCACGATCTCGGTCGGGCTCGCAAACGCCAGAAGCTTGTAGAAGATCGGCGAAAGACCCCAGATCACATAGCCGGCGATCAGCGCGGCGCCGGCGCGCGCCGGGTCGAGGCGGCCGCTGCCGGCGGCTGTCGGAGTGTCGGCCTGTGAGGCGGAGGCTGCGGCGGGCGGCTTGCTCATGCCGCCCGCTTAGACCCGAATGTCTCTGCGCAAAACCCGGTCCTTGCGGTCAGCCGTCCTGGCCGCCCAGGGAGCGCGGCGCGGTATCGGCGAATGGAAGGCTCGTCTCCAGCGTGCGGCCGTCCTCAAAGGTGAAGACCAGCTCCAGCTCGCCGTCCATCGCCGCCTCGTCCGGCAGGCCGAAGATCATCAGATGATCGCCGCCCGATTGCAGCACCAGCTCCCCGCCGGCGGGCACGTCCATGCCCTCCACCCGGCGCATGCGCATGACGTCGCCTTCCATGGCCATGGTGTGCAGCTCAACGCGCTCGGCCTCCGGGCTTTGCGCGGAGACCAGGCGAGCCGGCGCGGCGCCGTTATTGCGCAAGGTGAAGAAGCCGGCGGTGACGTCGCGGCCGCCCACCGGGTTGCGCACCCAGCCCTCGCTCAAGGTGAAATCGCCGCCGCCGGAGGCCGCCGTTCCGGCGCCGTCTTCGCCGGAGTCCAGAGTTGCGGCGCTCTCGCCGTCCGCCTCGTATTCGCCGGAGGCGCCGTCGCCAGACTGGTCTTCGCTGCGAATCTCGCTCGGATCCACCGCATCGCCGGGATTGGTCGCGTCCTGCTCCAGCTCGCTTTCAAGCTCGCCGGGTTCCTCATGTCCGGGACTGCAGGCGCCCAGCGCCAGAGCCGGGGCG
>JBKHAZ010000150.1:0-6801 GCA_046542605.1 Oceanicaulis sp.
GAGAGCACCACCTTCATCTCGGCCGCCTCCACCACGTCGCGCTGGGACCAGTCTCCGGAGAGCCCGGAACCCTCGCGCCCCTCCAGCACGGTGAAGCCCGTCACCCCGCAGCCGCGCAGCATTTCGATGAGGCGTTTCAAGTGCGGCGCCTCGACGATGGCGATGACTTTCTTGGCGGTGGACCGGACCATGTCAGCCTCCGATGACCATGCGGGCGATCGCTGTATAGAGCGGAATGCCCACGGTGAGATTGAACGGGAAGGTGATCGCCAGCGACAGCGTCAGATACACCGAGGGGTCGGCTTCTGGCAGGGCGATGCGCATGGCGGCGGGCACGGCGATATAGCTCGCCGAGGCGCCGAGAATCATCAACGCGGCCGCGTCCGCCGCGCTCATTCCGATAAGCATGGCCAGCACCAGCGCGCAGGCCGCGCCGATGGGCGGCATCACCACGCCGAACACGCCGCCCATGACCCCGAGCTTTTTCGCGCCGGACAAGCGCCGCGCCGCGACGAGGCCCATGTCGAGAAGAAACAGCGCCAGGATCCCCTGGAAAATGCCGTCGACGAAGGGATAAAGCCGCTCCATGCCCGGCTCGCCGGAAATCCAGCCGATGAAGAACGCGCCCATCAACAGCACCACCGAGCCGTTCAGCGCCACCTCGCGGATAAGGTCGCCGCGTGCGGTCTCGTCCTCCCCCTTGGCCGAGCGGCCCGCCAGAATGAGGCCGGTCAGGATCGCGGGGGTCTCCATCAGCGCCAGCACCGCGACCATGTGGCCGGAATACACAAGCCCGGACAGGGTCAGGAATTCCGAACCCGCCACGAAGGTCACCACCGAGATGGAGCCGTAATGGGCCGCGCTGGCGGCCGCGGTGGTCCGGTCAAGCCTGGTGAAGGCGCGAAGCAGGCCGTAGGCGATCACCGGCATCGAAAAGCTCAGCACCACGCCTGCGAGCGCCGCCAGCAAAAGGTCGGGCGTCAGCCCCGCCTTGGAGACCTCCACCCCGCCCTTGAAGCCGATGGCGAGCATCAGATAGAGCGCCAGGCCCTTGGCTACGGCCTGGGGCACGTTGAGATCGGATTTTGCGACCCCGGCGAGGATGCCGAGCGCAAAGAACAAGACCGGCGGCGAGGTCAGGTTCGCCGCCGCAAGGGCGAAAATATCCATGCCCGCCGTTTAGGCCCCACGCGCAGACGGGGCAAGGGGCGCAGCGATCGCAGACGCCGCTGATATTCACACGCAGCGCTAATCCCTCGCCCCCTTCAAGTGGGAGAGGGGGGCGGCGCCGGCCCGGACGCCGGCGTTCGATCCCGAACCCGGCACCGCATCCTTACCGTCTCCCCTCATCGCGGGGAGCCGGGGACGTCCGCGCCGCGCCCTGCTGAAGGCCGCCGATCCGGTCGACCCGCCCTTGCGCTTGTTCGACCGCCCCGCCCTTACGGCGTCAGGACCACCTTGCCCTTCACGCGGCGCTCCATCAGGTCCTCGAAGGCGTTTTGGACATCGTCGAGACCGTAGCTCGCCGAGATTTGCGGCTTCAGCTCGCCGGCCTCGAAGAAGTCGAAGATCTCCTTCATATTCTGGGCGTTGGCTTTCGGCTCGCGCCCCACCCATGCGCCCCAGAACACGCCCATGATGTTGCGCGAATTCAAAAGTGCGAGATTGAGCGGAATTTTCGGGATCGGGCCGGAAGCGAAGCCCACCACCAGATAGCGCGCATCCCAGCCCGAGGCGCGCAGCGCCGGCTCCGCGAAATCGCCGCCGACGGGATCGTAGACCACGTCCACGCCCTTGCCGCCGGAAAGCTCCTTGGCTTTGGCCTTCAGATCTTCGCTGGTGTAGTTGATCGTGTGATCGGCCCCGTTTTCGCGCGCGAAAGCGAGCTTTTCGTCGCTGGAGGCCGCCGCGATCACGGTGGCGCCCATGGCCTTGGCGAGCTGCACGGCGGCGATCCCCACCCCGCCCGCGGCGCCCAGCACCAGGACGGTTTCACCTTCCTTCAGCTTCGCGCGATCCTTCAGCGCATGATAGCTGGTGCCGTAGATCGTCGTGAGCGCGGCGCCTTCCTCATAGCTCATGGAGTCCGGCATCGGCACGATCTGGGTGAAGTGGGCGGGCACCTTCTCTGCAAAGGCGCCGAGCATGGTGGCCACGATCACCCTCTGGCCCTTTTCCACGCCCTGCACCTTCTCGCCGAGCCCGGACACGACCCCGGCCGCCTCCATGCCGGGCACGAAAGGTGTCGGCGGCTTCATCTGATACTTGCCCTCCACCAGAAGAATATCGGGAAAGTTCACCCCGGCCGCCTTCACGTCGATCATCACCATGCCCTCGCCCAGATCGGGCTCGGGCACGTCTTCGACTTTAAGCTGGTCGTAGGGGGCGAAGTCCTTGCAGACGAGGGCGCGCATGAAGCGTCTCCGTAAATCGTGAATGATGTTCACGCCCACGATAGAGGCGCCCTCCCCCCTCGCACAAGAAAGCGCCCTGCAGCGGGGGAGGATGCAGGGCGCTTTCAGGCGGGCTGCGATCGCGCTTTAGAAGCTGTAACGCAGGCCGAATTCGAGAATGTGGTTCTGGTTCTCGATATCGAGTCCGGCCGGAACCAGGACTGAATCGGTCTCGGCGTCGCCGCTCTGGCGGTAGCGGTAACCGGCGAAGGCCTCGACGTCCGGACCGAACGCGTAGGACCCGCCGGCCATCAGCTGGTAGAAGCCGACCATCTCTGTGTCCTCGATGATCGCGACATCGGACGGGGAATAATCCACGTCGACTTCAGCCAGCCCGAGGCCAAGTCCGGCGTAGGCGGAAAACGCCGTGCCCTCGATCGGCAGATCGTAATAGCCGTTCAGTGCGTAACCGAAGGAGGTGATTTCTCCTTGGCCGTCGGCGACAAGGTCGGCGACGGTGACGCCCAGCGGCGCCGAACCGGTGATCAGCACCGCCGCATCGGCCGCGCCGAGCGCATCGCCGCCCGCGGTGACGCCGGCGTGGGTGTCCACGTCCGCCGAAGTGTAGGACAGCTCGCCTTCCAGGCGGAAGGACCCGCCGCCCATGCCGGCGTCGAAACGATACCCATAGGCGGCCGCGACGAACAGGCCGGTCTCGAACTCGCTCGTCCAGCCAAGCTCGGCGCCGGCGGGAAGCGTCGTGCCCGGCGGAACGGCCACGCCGTCGCCGGTGACGAAATCGCTGGTGAAGGCGCCGTCATTATCGCTGTCGGCCTGGAAATTGAAGCCGGCCGAGCCCGATACGTATTGCTGCGCGTAGGCGGGCGCGGCGGCGACCGCCATCAGCGCGGCGCCGGCGGCGAGGCGAGAAAGCACGGTCATCGAAAATCTCCCGTTTTGCGGCGGCGCCGGCCAATCCGGCGCTTTCTATTATCGTATATGCGATATAGAATAGTCTTGGCAAGGGAGAGGTGACCGGTGGTTTGTTACCAATGCGTCCGCCCGCCTCGAGGTTCCCGCGCCCGTCCCGGCGCTGCTCCTCCATGGTTCGCGGGGCGCGGCCCCGGCGGGGAGCGGCGGGGCGAGCGGGGCGTGACGCGCCCGGAGCCCCGCTCTTTCTTCGGCGCGGTGCGACGTTAGACTGGCGCGGGCGACTCACAATGCATCGGCCGGCGGGCCGCGACGGACGGAAGAGGCGTTGATCATGAGCACGGCGACGGCGCATACGGCGGCAACCGATCGCAAGGGCGAACTTCTGGCCATCCTTGCGCGCACGGCGATCGCCGAGCGCAGCGCCCCGGTGAGTCTTCGCCAGTTCGCGATCAAGGCGGGCGTCTCCGAGCCGACCCTGCGCCATTATTTCAGCGACCGGCAGGGCGTGGTGATCGCCATCATCGGCCATTTCGCCGAGGGTGCGCGAGACTGGCTGGCGCGTTCGGCCGAGCCCGGCGAAACCCTGCGCGAGGCCGTGACGGGCTATGCTGGCCTGGCCATGGAAGGCTCGCGCAGAGACGTCTTCGCCCAGGCCCACGCCTTCGCCTTCGTGGAGTCCATCCACGACCGGGCGGTGGCCCGCACCTATCTGGAGCAGATCATCGAGCCCTCGCTTCAGGCGCTGGAGCGCCGGCTGGGCCCGAGCATCGATCCGGACGGCGCCGATCCGGACCGGGTCCGGCATGGCGCGATCTTCCTTTACGCGCCGGTTCTGGTGGCGGTGCTGCACCAGCGCCTGCTCGCCGGCGAGGAGACCCGCCCGCTGGACATGTCGCGTTTCTTCGACGACCTGACCGGCCTGTTCAGCACGGGCCTCGGCGCCCCCGGCCGCGACTGAGCCCCCAAGCGGCGCGCTGCAGCGCGCAGCACAAGGCCTCGACGCTGCGCCCTGCCCCGGTCATTCTCCACATGCCCGCGCCAGGGATCGGATCCGCGGCCGGATCGATACGGCGGGCCGTGCGAGAGGGGCTATGGAAACTGCAATCTGGGGCTCCGATTTCTGGGGCGAAGTGCTGGCCGATCCGGCCATTGGAACCTGGCTGCGTACCGTCGCCTGGGGCTTCGCCCTGTTGTGGATCTGGCTGATCGCCAATCTTCTGCGCGGCGGGTTCCGCGACCTCACCGAGATCGCTGCGAGCCCCTACGCCACGGCGCGCGAGCGCTTTGACGCCGGGGTGAAGATTCCGTTTCGCTTCGCCGCCATCATCGCAGCCGCCGGCGCCGGTGCGGCCGGGGTGGCGATCGGCCTGTTCTTTCAAGGCGCGGTGGCGATCTTCCTGTGGCGCCAGATCGCCGGATAGACAGGCTTTCAACGAACAAACGCCCCGGACCGACGGCCCGGGGCGTTGCATCACCGATGCGGCCTGCGGCTAGAACTCCAGCCGCAGGCTGGCGCTCCACAGCGCGCCATGCGTGTAGTAACGCCCGCCATAGGAGCCCGGCGCGGCGCCCGCCGCGGTGCCGGCCAGGAAAATATCCTCGTCGGTCACGTTCTGGCCCTCAAGCTGCAGGCGCCAGCCATCGCCCTCCAGCGCGGCGAAGAGATCGATCGTGGTTACTGCGGGCGACGTGATCGAGGGCGAGTTCGCCACATTGCGGAAGAATTCGCTGGCGTAGGTCGCCGAGCCCCCGAACGACAATTCACCATAGGGGGTGTCGTTGAAGAAGGCCGCGTTCAGGCGCGCGGACAGATCGGGGAACTGCTTGCCGTCCAGCGTGTCATAAGGCACGCCCACGCCCGGATCGACGGTGGAGCCTTCGTCGTACTCGAACTCGTTCGCGCCGATATTGCCGCTGAGCAGAACCCAGTCGTTCGGCTTCCAGGTGCTTTCGATCTCGATGCCTTGCACGATGGAGTCGGCGTTGATGATGCCGAACTGGAAGCTCGGAAACGGCTCGAGGAGGGAGAGCTGCAGCGCGTCGTACTGGGAGTAGAAGTAGGTGGCGTTGAAGCGCAGCGTGTCGTCCAGAAAGTCCGACCGCAGGCCGAGCTCCCAGGCGGCGAGCTCTTCGGGATCGTAGGTGTTGAACGAATTGGCCGGCGTGATCGGGCGCGAGCCCCCGAAACCGCCCGCCTTGTAGCCGGTGGAATACGAGCCGTAGATCATCAGATCGTCGCTGGGCATGTACTCCAACACGGCGCGCCAGGAGACGTTTTCGTCCTCGTATTCAGGGTTGGTGCGCCAGATGTCGGCCAGCGTCGCCGGATCGAGCAGAGCGCGCTCGGCGGTCTTTTCGTCCGACGTGAAGCGCCCGCCCAGGGTGACGGCCCACTGCGGCGACAGATTCCAGGTGCCCTCGCCGAACACAGCAAAGCTCTCGGTGGTCTGCTGGTCTTCGTTCAACCCGTAGGGCTGTCCTATGATGGAGGCGAACAGGGAATTGAACCGGTTGTCGGCGAGCTGTTCGGCGTCCTCGTGGAAATAGTATGCGCCCAGCACGTAATCGAGCATGCCGTTGGAGCCGACCAGCTGGATTTCCTGGCTGAACTGGTTGGCCTCGAGCTCCTGATAGAGGTCGATGATGCCCGGCCCGTCGAGATCGACCGAGCTGTCCTGACCGAAGGCGCGATAGGCGGTGATGGATTTCAGCTCGCCCAGAGGCGTGCCGATGGCGAGCTCGGCTGAAAGCCCGCCGCCCTCGTATTCGTGAAAGGGCGCGATGGACATGGCGCCCGCGCGCCGGCCGAACGGTTCGGTGACGCTGCCGTCGGCCTGGCGCTCGATCGGCGTGGGCAGAAAGGCGCTCGAATTGTCCACCGTCCAATCGCCTACGACATACAGCGAAATATCGCGCTCGGAGCTGTCCCAGAGAAAGCTGGCGCGCCCGCCGAAGCGCTCGACATTGTTGGGATCGTCCGGGTCGTCGCCCGGATCGAAGGTGAAAGCGCTTCCGCCTGCAGGCGGATTGTTGGTCAAGGCGAAGTCGCCCTCGCGGTTGCGGGTGAACAGATCGATCTTGAACCCGCTCTCTCCGTTGATGATCGGCGCTGACCAGCTGGCGCGCGCATCGAGGCGGCCTTGCGTGCCGACGGCGAGGTCGAGCACGCCGCGCGTGTCCTCAAGCTCGGGCCGGCGGGAGATGAAGCGGATCGCGCCGCCGTTCGTGTTGCGCCCGTAATAGGTGCCCTGCGGACCGCGCAGGATCTCCACGCGCTCGAGATCGACCAGATCAATCGTCGAGCCGTTCTGCTTTCCCAGGTAAACCCCGTCGAGATAGATGCCTACGCCCACCTCGGCGAACAGCGAGCTTTCATCCTGGCCGACACCGCGGATGTAGACCTGGGCGGCGTTGGCGAGACCGGTGTTCTTCTGGATGTTCACGTTCGGCGCGGTGAAGCGCAGATCGGTGATCT